>CAZQIC010000085.1:0-16979 GCA_964593555.1 uncultured Bacteroidia bacterium
CTAAAAAAAAATACGGTTACATTTGTTAAAATCAATTAATAGAACCTCCCTTAAGAATATGATCAAAGGACAAAATCATTTTCAGAAAAGTATCTGGCTGCACAATAGGGATGTACTAACTAAAGAGAAGTAAGCTGCTTCACAGAAGCATTTACCTTTTCGATTGAAATTTGTTGTTCGATGCTTTTCATTTGGACAACAATTTTTTCATTACACAAATTGCCAATGCTTCCTTCGTGAGTATGATGAAGCGGTTTTGAATGATTGAATTTCCCATTTTCAATTTCAGCACCCACTTTTTTATAAGCATCTCTGAACGGAACACCAGAGAGGACAAGCTCATTCACAGCTTCAACACTGAAAAGATATTTGTACTTCTCATCAGCGAGAATGTTGTCTTTTATTTTAATATGTTCTAACATATACATCATCATCTCTGTGCAGACTGCTAATTCTTTGAACGCAGGAAACAGTGATTCTTTTGTCAGCTGCAGGTCGCGGTGATATCCGGAGGGTAAATTATTTATTAGTAGAGTAAGTTCATTGGGTAGTGCTTGCAGTTTATTACATTTCGCCCGGATCAGTTCAAATACATCCGGATTTTTTTTGTGCGGCATTATACTTGAACCGGTTGTTAATTCATCCGGAAATGAAATGAAACCAAAATTCTGGTTCATATATAAACAAACGTCCATTGACATTTTAGAAAGGGTGGAGGCAACGGAAGCAAGTGCGGTGCTTACAATTTTTTCCGTTTTACCACGGCTCATTTGTGCGTAAACTACATTGTAATTTAATGTTTCAAATCCTAGTAAGTCAGTTGTCATTGTTCTGTTAAGGGGGAATGATGACCCATACCCTGCGGCAGATCCAAGCGGATTTTTGTTTGCAATTTTATATGCAGCAAGTAGTAATTCCATGTCATCCGTAAGACTTTCTGCATAGGCTCCAAACCATAATCCGAATGATGAAGGCATGGCAATTTGTAAATGTGTGTAGCCTGGAAGTAATTTGTCCTTATGTTTTTCACTCAATGAAATAAACTGGTCAAAAAGTTTCCCGGTCCTTTCAACAGTTTGTATCAACTCGCTTCTCATATACAATTTCAGATCAACCAAAACCTGGTCGTTACGGGAACGACCGCTGTGAATTTTTTTTCCAACGTCTCCCAGTTTTTTTGTCAACAGTAATTCTACCTGTGAATGAACATCTTCAACACCTTCCTCAATTGCAAATTTTCCATTCCTTATTTCAGTCAGAATATTTTTTAATTCCGCTAACAAGATCGTTAATTCATCCTTGCTTACCAGTTTAATGCTTTCCAGCATTGTGACGTGTGCCATGGAGCCAATAACATCAAACTCTGCCATCCACAGATCAAATTCTCTGTCGCGTCCAACAGTAAAAGTTTCTACTTCTTTTTTTACGTCAGTATTTTTATTCCAGAGTTTCATGTTAGTTAAAAGTTTTGAAAGTTAGAAAATTATTCTTTCTAACATTTTTATATATAAGTCAATTCCCTCCTTTATTTCATCAGTATAAATAAATTCATCTGCAGTATGTGACCGTGCTGAATCGCCTGGTCCCATTTTTAATGATGGAACATTTATTAAGGCCTGGTCAGAAGTTGTTGGTGAACCATAAGTTCTCCTTCTTAGTTCAATTCCTGTTTTTACAATGGGATGGTCCTTTGAGATGGAAGAAGATCTAAGTCTCACAGAGCGGGGATTTACCTCACACGAAACGTTTTTCTTTATAACATCGATGATCTCCTCGTGTGTGTATTTTTCATTTACGCGAATATCGACTGTAAAGTCACACTTATCGGGAACAACATTGTGTTGTGTTCCTGCCTTAATAATGGTAACGCTCATTTTAACTTCACCAAGAAGGTCTGATACTTTTGGAAACCGAAATGATTTGAACCATTCGATATTTCTTAACGCCCTGTAAATGGCATTATCCCCTTCTTCCCTGGCTGCGTGACCTGACTTGCCATGCGAAATACAATCGATTACCAACAATCCTTTTTCTGCAATGGCCAGGTCCATTTTAGTTGGCTCTCCGACTATTGCAAAATCTATTTTTCCCAATTCAGGCAAAACAATTTCAATGCCATTCGTACCTGAGATTTCTTCTTCTGCTGTTACCGCGAGACACAAATTATACTTCATGTCCTTCACATCATAAAATTTCATGAATAATGCGATCAGAGAAACCAGGCATCCTCCCGCATCGTTACTTCCTAATCCAAAAAGCTTTCTATCTGTTTCTTCCGGAGTAAAAGGATCTTTCGTCCATCCGGAGTTTGGTTTTACAGTGTCATGATGAGAGTTTAATAAAATTGTTGGGAGTGCAGGATCATAATATTTATTAAATGCCCAAACGTTATTTAGTTTTCTTTTTACGGGAACAAGATTTTTATTTGTAAAAAAATTGTATATAATGTCAGCTGTCTTGTTTTCTTCCCGGCTGAAAGAGGGAGTGGAAATAAGATCCTTTAAAAGATCAATACATTGCGTGTGCAGCAGTTCTCTCGACATTTTTATAAAACTAAAGCAGTGCCAATTATTTCTTTTTGTTCAACAATTGAATTTAAATGATCGGCATGACAAATATAGGTCTCTTTTACTCCCTTTTGCATAGCATCAAATGCGTTATCCAGTTTAGGGATCATTCCTTTATTTACGACACCATTTTCCTTCAAAGCGATATATTCATTTGAATTAATTTTTTTTAACCAGGAATTATTATCATTCGGATTTGCTAATACACCATTCTTTTCAAAGCAATAAAATAGGGAAACATCATATGTTTCTGATAATGCCACTGCTATTGTGGAAGCAATTGTATCTGCATTAGTATTCAGCAATACTCCCTTTTCATCATGTGTTATCGGTGCAATCACAGGAATCATATGATTATCAATAAAAACTTTGAACTTTGAATTTTGAACTTTGAACTCACTAACGTCTCCAACAAATCCATAATCAATCTCTGATCCTGTTCTTTTTGTCGCAGGTATGATATTGCCATCTGCTCCACAAAGCCCGATAGCATTGCATTTTAATGATTGTAATTGAGCTACAATATTTTTGTTAATTAACCCGGCATAAACCATTGTCACCACTTTAATGGTAGCTTCATCAGTGATCCTTCGGCCATCGATCATTTTTGTTTCGATGCCCATTTTGGCAGAAAGTTCAGTTGCTACTTTTCCTCCGCCGTGAATCAATATTTTTTTGTGCGGTATACTTGCAAAATCGCTGAGAAACGAACGTAATTTTTTTTCGTCATCAATAATATTGCCTCCGATTTTTAGGACCAGTAATTTTTCCACTTTTTTATTTTATACTTTCCAGAATATATTTTAGTACAGCCTGTGCAGCCCAAACTCTGTTGGCTGCCTGTTGAATCACCAATGAATTTGGGCCATCCAGGATCTCATCCGATAATTCAATTCCTCTGCGAACAGGAAGACAATGCATTACCTTCCCATTGTTGGTTAACGATAATTTTTTATTTGTCATCATCCAGTTCGTGTCCATGCACGATACTTTTCCATAATCTTTATAACACGACCAGTTTTTTACATAGATAAAATCAGCGTTTTTAAGCGCTTCGTTCTGGTTATTGGTTATTGTCGCGCCATCGGTGAATTTTTTATCCAAATCATATTCTTCAGGATGAGCAATTACAAAATCAACACTTGCTTTGCACATCCATTCTGCGAATGAATTTGGCACAGCCTGTGGAAGAGCCTTTACATGCGGCGCCCAAGTGAGCACAACTTTTGGACGATTAGTTTTCTTATGTTCTGTTATAGTAATCAAGTCCGCAAAACTTTGCAAAGGGTGCAACGTTGCCGATTCAAGACTGACTATGGGAACGCCACAATAACTCAAAAATTTATTTAACACCACTTCGTTATAATCTTCGCTCTTGTCTTTTAATCCTGGAAAACAACGTATTCCAATTATATCACAATACTGCCCCATTACAGCAGCAGCTTCTTTAACGTGCTCCACTGTTGTTCCATTCATTACCACCCCATCCTGCATTTCCAAGGCCCAGCCTTCCTTGTCAATATTCATCACGATCACATTCATCCCCAAATTAAGAGCAGCCTTTTGGGTACTGAGCCTGGTGCGCAAACTCGGATTAAGGAACATTAGTCCTAATGTTTTATTTTTTCCGAGGGAGCTTTGTGCAAACGGATTTTTTTTCAATGCCAAAGCATCTTTTAATATGCTTTCTATATCTGCAATATCATTTACCGAGGTAAATTGCTTTAGTAGAGTAGGGGTGAGTGTAGCCATTTAACTTTTATTGACCAGTGATTTTTTAATTACTTGTTGAAATGCATTTATGAACATATCTGCTTCGGCTTTTCCAACATTAAGAGCAGGAAGAATACGGATGGTGTTTTTATTCGAAGCAGAGCCTGTAAATATTTTATGATCAAATAATAATTGTTTGCGAATATCAGCACAGGGAAAATCAAGTTCAACGCCGATCATTAATCCCAACGCACGTATTTCTTTTATGCCATCAATGCCAGCTAACCTGGATACAATGTAATCTCCCATTGTTTTAGCATTCGCAATTAAATTTTCTTTTTTTATTACATCCAACACTGCAATTGCAGCAACACATGCCAGGTAATTGCCACCAAATGTGGTTCCCAGCATACTGTGTTTTGCTTTTATATTCGGGTTGATCAATACGCCTGCCACAGGAAATCCGTTGCCCATGCCTTTTGCAATGGTAATTATATCCGGTTTTATATCGGAGAACTGGTGTGCGAAAAATTTTCCTGAACGTCCGTAGCCTGATTGTACTTCATCTAAGATTAAAAGTGCGCCATGTTTTTCACAAAGTGATTTTATCTTTTTAAGAAATGAGATTGTTGGAATATTTACGCCTCCTACGCCCTGGATTCCTTCGATAATAACAGCGCATGTGTTCTCGTCAATTGCATTATCAAGGGCCCCCTCATCATTGAAAGGTAAAAAGAAAATATTCTCTGTTTGATTTATCGGTGCCACTATCGATGGATCGTCTGTTGCAGCAACTGCTAAAGAAGTTCTGCCATGAAACGATTGGCTGAAAGCGATTATTTTTTTTCTTCCATTATGAAATGAGGCAAGCTTGATCGCGTTCTCATTTGCTTCCGCACCCGAATTACATAAAAACAAATTATAATCATTGTAGCCCGAAAGCTCTCCTAATTTTTTTGCCAACTCTTCCTGCAAAGGAATTTTAACGGAATTAGAATAGAATCCCATTCTGTTAAGCTGCTCGGTTAATTTATTTACATAATACGGATGGCTGTGCCCAATAGAAATTACAGCATGTCCACCATACAGGTCTAAATATTTTGTCCCATTTTTATCCCATAAATAAGAGCCTGATGCTTTTACAGGTTCTATATCGAATAGAGGGTAGACGTCAAACAAGTTCATTTTTGGAGTTATAAGTTGTAGATTTTAAGTTATACGCTGACAGCATCTCTTACTTTACTAAGAAGGGATATAAGCATTGCTTTAATTTCGTTAATATTATCTTCAAGTTCCTTGAAATTAGTTTCTGGGATATATTTTAAATCCTTGGTTAACAAAAGCAAATACTCACTTTCATTGGCAGAACCCAACGCGATCTGAAGAAAGTTGGCAAAACCTTTTTGCGTTTTTCTACCACACCCTTCTGAAATATTACAAGGTATAGAGGAGGCAGCTCTTCGCAATTGACTTGTCAGAGAGTATGTTTCTTCTTTTGGAAAAAACGAAGAAGCTTTATAGACTTTTAAAGTAAACTGATGTGCTTTATCCCAAACTTTTAATTCTTTATAATTTTGCATTTTTCTTACAACTTATAGCGTACAACTCATAACTCTAAAAAGCAATTGATTTTAATTTTAATCCTGAAGTCTCATCCAACCCAAACATTAAATTCATATTCTGTACCGCTTGTCCTGATGCACCTTTCAGAAGGTTATCAATTATACTCACAATCATTAATTTATCGTTATGCTTTTCTAAATACAACAAGCATTTGTTAGTATTCACCACTTGTTTCAGATCAATATTTTTTTCACTCACATGCGTGAAGGGTTGATTTTTATAAAAATCATTGTACAATTCTTTCGCATGATCTAGCGATTCGTTATACGTAGTGTAAATGGAGGCAATAATCCCTCTTGTAAAGTCACCACGGTAAGGGATGAAATTTATTTTTTTGTTAAAATTTTGCTGTAAGTAAACAAGACTTTGGTTTATTTCTCCCAAGTGTTGGTGTTCAAACGCTTTGTAGATAGATAAATTATTATTTCTCCAGCTAAAATGCGAGGTAGTGGATAATGATTGTCCAGCACCAGTTGAGCCGGTTGTAGCGCTGATGTGAACTTCATCAGATAAAAATCCGCTTGCAGCCAATGGTAATAGGCCGAGTTGTAAGCAAGTAGCAAAACACCCGGGGTTAGCAATATTCGATGCTGTTTTTATTTTTTCCTTTTGTAATTCGGGGAGGCCATAAACGAAAGATTTGAGATTTGAGATTTGAGATTTGGGATTTATTCTGTAGTCTTGACTTAAATCAATAATTTTTATTTTTTCGTCAATTTTATTTGCCTCCAAAAATTTCTTCGCATCACCACGACCAACGCATAGGAACAATACATCAATATCCTGGTTTAATTCCTTTGTAAATTTTAATTGAGTATCTCCGAGTAAATCGGTATGTGCATCGTAAATATAATTACCGGCATTGCTCGTGCTATGGACAAATGCAATTTCCACTTCGGGATGATTGATAAGTATACGAATCAATTCTCCTCCTGTATAACCAGCTCCTCCTACGATCCCTGCTTTTATCATATTAGTTAGTATTTACTTTGTGATATATACTTACCTGGTTGCCGAATATTTTTGAAAAGCCTTTTACGTCATCTGCGGTATAGCCTTTATTCATTTCACCATAGCTGCCAAATTTAGCACTCATCAAATCGTGTTTAGATTCTATACCGAGTATTTTAAATCTTTCGGGCATTAAACTCACATGAACTTTTCCGGTCACATTTTTTTGTGTGTCTTCCAGAAATTTTTCAATGTTGCGCATGGTTGGATCAAGCAATTGACCTTCGTGTAACCAGTTGCCATACCAGGCCGCCAATTGATCTTTCCAGTACAATTGCCATTTGGTGAGTACATGCTTTTCCAGTGTATGATGTGCTTTAATAATAATCAATGGAGCCGCAGCTTCGAAACCAACGCGGCCCTTAATGCCAATGATGGTGTCACCAACATGTATATCGCGGCCGATTCCAAACGGAGAAGCGATCGCACTCAATGCCTGAATTGCTTCAACAGGGATTTTATATGTTTTGTCATTTAATCCAATCAGCTCTCCTTTTTTGAAATGAAGTGTAATTTGCTCTTCTTTCTTTTTTGTTATTTTTGTTGGGAAAGCAGTATCAGGTAAATATTCATGTGAAGTAAGCGTTTCTTTTCCACCAACAGATGTTCCCCAAATTCCTTTGTTGACAGAGTATTGCGCTTTTTTGAAATCCATTTTTACTCCTTGCTCTTTCAGGAACTCTATTTCCTGCTCACGCGATAATTTGTTGTCGCGGATTGGAGTAATGATTTCTACGCCCGGTATCATAATATTAAATATCATATCAAAACGAACTTGGTCATTTCCCGCACCGGTGCTGCCATGCGCAACCGCATCAGCTTTTAATTTTTTAACGTGTTTTGCAACGGCCATAGCTTGAGAAATACGTTCTGCGCTTACAGAAAGAGGGTAGGTGTTGTTTTTTAAAATATTGCCAAACACTAAATACTTAATGCAAGTGTTGTAATAGTTATTTGTTTCGTCAATGCTAACGTGGCTTTTAACACCGAGTGAATAAGCACGTTTTTCTATTTCTTTTAATTCAACATCAGAGAATCCGCCGGTGTTTATACTAATGGAATGCACTTCCATTTTTTTTATTTTAGAAAGATAAAGCGCACAATAGGAAGTGTCTAATCCGCCGCTGAATGCTAATACTACTTTTTTCATCTTTTAGATATTAGAAATTAAATAGGTTTAGAAAAGAAAATTTTTTTTCCGCTTTTGCTTGTTCATTCCTTTGCTGTCTGCGAAGCATAATATTTTTCTTTATGCTCATAAAACGCTCATATAATTTTCCTTCTTTGGAAAAATCAAGGATTTTTTTTCTTGGCTTTTCTTTATCCGCAGGATCATAAAGCATTGCGGTACAAAGACAATTCTTTCTTTCCTTACTCATTAAAATTTCATAATTCACACAGCTCTTGCAACCGTTCCAGAATGAATCATCATCTGTCAATTCAGAATAGGTAACGGGTTCGTATCCGAGGTCTGAATTAATTTTCATTACAGCGAGACCTGTTGTGAGTCCGAATATTTTTGCGTTAGGGTATTTAGTTCTGGATAATTCAAAGATTTTTTCCTTGATCTTTTTTGCCAATCCGCTTTTGCGAAGATCCGGAGAAACAATAAGCCCTGAATTGGCAACATATTGTCCGTGTCCCCAGGTTTCTATATAGCAAAATCCTGCCCATTTTTTTTCTGTGGTCAAAGCAATAACAGCCTTTCCTTCGAGCATTTTTTCTTTTACATACTCCGGCGACCGCTTGGCAATACCCGTTCCACGGGCTTTTGCGGACGATTCCATTTCATTGCAGATAGTTTCGGCAAAACCGATGTGCTCTTCTGTTGCTACTTGGATAATAAAACCTGACATAATACTTAATTATAAAAATGTGATGAAATGGTCAATAAATAACCAATTCAAAAAAAATTAATTATAAATGATTTTTACCTGTTGGTAAAGTCTCCGCGTAGGAGGCAAAGGGAAGTCCCTTAATCAGCGTCTTAAAAAAAAGCGCCTAAAGGATGGAACAAAAACTATTCCGGAAGGAACAGAAAAATTCAGACACCCCGCGGGTGTAAGCTTTATCGCTGATTCTATGCAGGATAAAATAGGTTGTTTTTTCATTACTTAATAAATAGGTTAATAACCGTTTTTAATTACTGCTACAAAGTTTCCGATTTTTTTTTATTATATCAAAGGAAAATATAAGAAATATTACATGCCTGTTTAAAACTAGAAATTTCGTGGCGGATCTTCTACACTTTTGGCATTAAAATACACTCTTTTGTAAGTTTCCGCTGTGGAAAAGACCTCAGGTTCAATTTTATGCACTAAAGAATTACTATTTTTGAGAATAGAATGGAAGAGGAAATAATAATTGATAATGAGTTTTGTTTAACCGGACTTCTTGAAACAGACGCTTACGCTTTTGTTGAACATCTCTCGGTAAAAGAAATATCCGACAACACATTAATGATCCCACATCCCTATACCCGTGAAGACGCATTGTGGTTTTTAAATTATTCGAAAACGAAACAAGGTCAGGGACCCAGGTTGGATTGGGCAATAAGAAATGAAGAAGAGCAATTGATAGGCATGGTCAGTTTTCATGGTGACCATAAACGAGGTATACATCGTGATGAAGTGGGTTATTGGCTTGCAAAACCATATTGGGGCAAAGGGATAATGACTAAAACACTGAAGAAGTTTTGTGAAGTGGGATTTAATAAATATGGTTATGTACGGTTGGAAGCACCAATATTTGCTTTTAATAAAGGCTCACAGCGGGTTGCGGAAAAATGCGGGTTTCAATTGGAAGGAGTGCTCAAAAAAGCGTACCTTAAAAACGAAAAATATGTTGATGGAGTGTTGTACGCGTTAGTAAAATAAAATTTTGATATGAATAAAATCGAAACATTAGAAAACAAAATTGCAGAAGCACTTAAGGGCGGAGGCGAAAAGAGAATTGAATCACAGCACAAAAAAGGAAAACTAACCGCACGTGAGCGTTTACATTTTTTATTGGACGAGGGAAGCTTTGAAGAAATTGGAATGTTTGTTACACACCGCTCGAATGAATTTGGTTTGGACCGCGAAAAATATTTAGGAGATGGTGTTGTTACGGGTTATGGTACTATCAATGGGAGATTAGTATATGTTTTCTCACAAGACTTCACAGTGTTTGGCGGGTCGCTTTCAGAAACCTTTGCAGAAAAAATTTGTAAGGTAATGGACCTCGCCATGAAAAACGGAGCACCTGTAATTGGTCTTAATGATAGCGGTGGCGCCCGTATACAAGAAGGTGTTGTTTCATTAGGAGGTTATGCGGATATTTTTTATCGTAATACATTAGCCTCTGGAGTTGTACCGCAACTGTCTGCTATAATGGGCCCATGTGCCGGCGGCGCAGTATATTCTCCTGCTATTACCGATTTTATTTTAATGGTGGAGAATACGTCGTATATGTTTGTTACCGGACCAAACGTGGTGAAAACAGTTACGCATGAAGAGGTAAGTTCAGAGGATCTTGGCGGTGCCTCTGCTCATTCAACAAAATCAGGTGTTACACATTTCTCCTGTGCAAACGAGATTGAGTGCATCAACAATATAAAAAGCTTGTTAAGCTATATGCCTCAAAATTGTGAAGAAGATGCTCCTCGTGTTGAGTATACTCCTTCTGTATCTGAAAAAAGAGAAAAATTAAATAAAATTGTCCCTGAAAGTTCCAATCAGCCTTATGATATGCGTGAGGTGATCAATGGAGTGGTGGATGATGAAAGTTTTTTGGAAGTGCATAAGAATTTTGCAGAAAATATTGTAGTGGGTTTTGCAAGGCTTGCCGGACGCAGCATTGGCGTAGTTGCGAATCAGCCTGCTTTTTTAGCTGGAGTATTGGATATAAATTCTTCTACAAAAGCTGCACGCTTTGTGCGCTTCTGCGATTCATTTAATATTCCTTTATTGGTATTTGAAGATGTACCTGGATTTTTACCGGGTACCGATCAGGAATGGAATGCTATTATTACCAATGGAGCAAAATTGTTATACGCATTTTGTGAAGCAACAGTACCTCGCATTACAGTAATTACCAGAAAAGCATATGGCGGCGCTTATGATGTAATGAACAGCAAACACATTGGAGCAGATATGAATTATGCCTGGCCAAATGCGGAGATAGCGGTGATGGGAGCAAAGGGTGCGGCAGAAATAATTTTCAAAAAAGAAATTTCAGAAGCAAAGGATCCTGCAGCAAAATTAAAGGAAAAGGAACAAGAATATATTGAGCATTTCGCTAATCCGTACCGCGCAGCCGAAAGAGGATTTATTGATGAGGTAATAAAACCAGAAGATACACGTGAAAAATTGATTAAAGCTTTTTCAATGCTGCAGAATAAAGTGGCAACGCTCCCGAAAAAGAAACACGGAAATATTCCTTTGTAAATTTTCTGTTTTTTTGGTGTTATTATCCTTTGCTTTGAAGTGGCAAAGTTAAAATGCGTTACATAAGTGTTGACGCAATGGTAATCTATCTCAATGTGGAAGAAGCGGAATAGTTAGAAGATAAAATGGTAAAGACGACATTAAAAAACAAATAGATTGCTGATCTTAAATAAAGGAAACTTCCCATTGCTGAGTGAGTTCTTTCTGGAAAATCTAGTTGTCTGAAATTACTAATCGCTGTGTACGAACTATATTAGCGCTTTCAAAAGATATGAAATAAACACCAGAAGGCAATCCAGATACATCCATGCTAAAGTTTTGATTGGACGAATGCGTTGTGTTTTTTTCTTTCGTAATCAACTCACCAATTACATTATGAATTATAATGGAATAAGGATTGTTAATTTCAAGGGAGGAGTGTATGGTTAGTGCTTTCCCTTTATTCAGCGGATTCGGATAAACTTCGAAATAAAATGGGTCATTGTCGTTGTCCGCAAACTCGGTAGAAACATTTATTCCGCAATTTTGTGGTATCAATGTAGTGTACAAAGAAGGATAGGTCGTATTCTGTGGAATTAAATAACTCGCCTTGTTCGGACAGATCATCCGATAGGACGGGTAACCAATTACATTAAAATCTTTTTTAACGGTACTTGAAGGTGCGAGATTAATAATAGGAAATGTGGCGTATTGTGTCCAGTCTCCCTTGGTACTGCCACCAATTCCCCTAATCTGGTTGTCCGAAGTAAGAGTGTCGCATTCAATCATTAAAACTACCACATCATTACTTGTGCTTGGCAAAACCCCATTTTGGCCCGATAAGCCATGATTGTTCCAGACCTTTTCAAAATCTCCTTTTTTAATACCATTCCAGCATGGATTACACCAGGTAGCAAAAAAATCGATATAAACAGTTTTCCCAGCATTCAAGTATGAATATAAATCGTGAGTATTTCCATTTATGTCAGTAACATTAAAATTGGGTACCTGAGCTGTTATGGTATTCATACAAAATAAAAAAGGAAGTACTATTGCAAAGTAAAGCGATTTCATATAGAAGTAAATAATATGTTTATAATTTCAAATATAACCTATGCAGTGATAAACCTGTAAACGCAATTATGTCTATTATTATAAGTCCGAATCGGCCACCTGGAGTTCTATATAATTCAGAACATAAAATTTTTGCAAAATTATTTTTTCTCCATCACCAAGGGATAATTTTTTATTCGTGAGAGTCAGAGATTAAGTAATTAAAGAAAGAGACTCGTAGAGTATTTACAAGGGGAAGGAAAACAAAGTTTAATTTACTCAACAGAAATATTCAGGTACAGCGATCGAAATTTTCATTGCTACAGAACAAAGTGGCGACATTGCCTAAAAAGAAGCACGGGAACATGCCTCTCTAGATTGCTAAAGATTTTTTTGGAACTATTTACTGAACCACGCTTGACCATTGTATATTGGCGGGGAGTAGTGAGCATGGAGCTATTTGGTCAACGAGTGTATTCCCATCGTAAATGCTAATGTTAAATACAAAAAGAGTCGAAACATTTGAGTGAACAAAAATCACCATTGTATCATCTTTTTTGACTTGTACATTTTTTTCAAATGACACCGCAGATGAGCATGAATCGGTCCATTCCCAGTTGTTTAATTGAAATGATGATTTATAGCTAATTGTAAGTGGCTGGTTGCTTCCGTCCGAAGAATTTGCCGTAACAACAAATCTTAAAGTTTTAGAGGTTGAAGTCGAAGCGGAAATGGCTGAGCCTTGTGGACTAACTTGATCATCTTCTTTTTTGCAAGAGAAAAATGAGAGGAGTATTATGCTGGATAAAAGAAATATTTTTTTCATTTTTAATAGGATTAATTTATATGTATTACAAATGGAACAGTAAAATTAACTTGTCTTATTACTCTACTTTATAATCAAGAAATGAGTATGTGCAAGCCTTATTCTGTTCATCAAGCAAAGTACTTCCTTCATAAACTTTTAATGTAAAATAGGCATGTTGATTATTATGACTGGTTACAAATAATAATATTGTCGAGTCTTTTGCCGCAGTCACTTCTCTCTGAAAACTTCCTGTAGCAAATGTTCCCGTCCACAACCAGTTACCAGTAGAATTGGTGGGTTTAAAACTGACATCACTTTGTGAAGCTGTTGAAGTAACAACCAGGGTTAACGTTTTTGAAGTTGAAGCCGGAGCAGCGGGAACCGGAGTAATTTGATCGTCTTCTTTTTTGCAGGAGAATAGTGTAATAAGTACAATAGTGGATAAAAAAACAAGTTTTTTCATGGTATATAGTTGCTATTTTATTGTACTACAATTAGATTCTCATAAAGTAACCCCTTGCCTTTTAAAAAAACTGAATCGGACGAGGCAACAGTAATGTTCTTTTCCTATTTGAGATCAAATGAAGCAGAGTGGTTGAGGGATAAAATGCTGCGATTGATACTGAAAAAATAAAACTATTCGCTTCTGATAAAAACAGCTGATATAAATTGGCTTCTAAAAAGTATTGATGAAAGGCTTGCGTAAAAGTCCCTGATCAGAATATAATCTCTACAAACAATCTTATAATGAACCAGAAAAATCTGTCGTTGAGAATGTCATCCGGGTTGTTACGCGGTGTAGTTTTTTCTGCCTGCTTCTGGTCATCTACGTTATCAGCAGAACTTGAGATGGTATCATAAGAGCCATTCGCACGCTTTATCATGATCACTTCTTTTTTAGATACCCCGTAAATAATTCCGTTTTTATCGCCGCATTCTCTGTATTTTATTTCATCCGAATTAGTCTCAGTTATATACACCATTTTTTCTGTCCCGTTTTTGTAGTAAATTTTATCACAACTCGCGGAATCAGAACCGGTATTTGTTCTTAATACCGAACCATCCACTACATATCCGTCAGCTTTTTTAATACTTTTAATTTCATACACGCTAGATCTATAGGTGGGTGCGTGATGGATTGCACATAATCTGTATGTTATATCATTTCCCTCACGTCCAATCACTTTTGCTACGGCTATATGACCGTCATTATAGTAAATAGTATCGCAATAAGTAGAATGATGTGCTGTTTCAATTGATGAAGAATCACTATAAAAGGGTGATGAAAGAGATTTGGAAGTATCTCCATTGGCAACCGGCTCATTTTTTTTGCCATCGATATTTCCGCTTGTAGGTTTTGCGGGATTCTCTGTATGATAGCCGGGACGATACTTTCTTTTCTGAACTGAACAGGCGTTGTATAAACCGCAAAGTCCCGCCAATAAGGCAAATAGAATAAGGCGCTTAAAACTGCTTAGGGGCATAATAAAGTAAGGTTCAAATCTAATAAATTATGTCGGCGCTTTTGCGCCGAAAGCTTACAATAATAATGCCATTATGTTTATATTTATCGAACGAAAATTAAAATCGGAATTTTAATATGAATATTCTTCTTCTAGGATCAGGTGGACGTGAACACGCATTGGCATGGAAGATTGCACAGAGTAAAAAGCTTGGAAAATTATTTATTGCCCCGGGTAATGCTGGCACAAAAAATTGCGGCACTAATGTAAATATTTCTGCAACTGATTTTGATGCGGTCAAAAAATTTGTATTGGAAAATAAAATTTCAATGGTGGTCGTAGGTCCTGAAGATCCATTGGTAAAAGGCATTCACGATTTTTTCCTGGCAGATGCACAACTGAAAAATATTCCGGTCATAGGGCCAAAAAAAGACGGAGCGCAATTAGAGGGCAGTAAAGATTTTTCTAAAGAGTTTATGTTTAAGTACAATATTCCAACAGCCAAGTACAAAACATTTTCTGCTTCAACATTGAATGATGGAATAAAATTTTTGGAAACGCTTTCGCCACCTTACGTATTAAAGGCGGATGGACTCGCGGCCGGTAAAGGCGTGGTCATCCCAACAAAATTAGATGAAGCAAAACAAGAACTAACAGAAATGCTTGCCAATGCGAAGTTTGGTAATGCATCTGCAAAAGTGGTGATTGAAGAATTTTTAAAAGGAATTGAATTGTCTGTGTTTGTACTTACAGATGGAGAATCATACAAAATTTTACCGGCCGCAAAAGATTATAAACGAATAGGGGATGGGGATACAGGTCTTAATACCGGCGGTATGGGTGCAGTTTCGCCTGTACCGTTTGCGGATGAAGTTTTTTTGAAAAAGGTAGAGGATCAGGTGATAATACCAACGGTGAACGGATTAAAAAAGGAAAACATTGTTTACAAAGGATTTATTTTTATTGGCCTGATGAATTGCGGAGGCGAACCATATGTGATAGAATACAATTGCCGCATGGGTGATCCGGAAACAGAAGTGGTGATACCAAGAATCAAATCGGACCTTGTTGATCTGCTTGAAGGAGTTGCGCAGGGAAATTTAGCGCAGCGGAATTTTGAGGTAGATCCAAGAACTGCTGTTACTGTCATGATGGTGTCCGGTGGATATCCCGGAGATTACGAAAAAGACAAAATGATTAGCGGGCTGGAAAATGTTCAAAAAAGTATTGCATTTCATGCAGGGACAAAAGATAGTTTGGGAACTGTTGTTACAAATGGAGGAAGGGTAATAGCAGTTACTTCTTATGGCAACGATATAAGTTCCGCGCTTGAATTATCATACGAAAGTGCAGATAAAATAAAATTTGATAAAGTGTATTACAGGAAAGATATAGGTAAGGACCTGCTTAGGCTGGAAAAAAAAGGATAATGCAAAATTATTTCAACGTGCCGTTTTGTTCAGCTTCTTTGTTGTATTGCCCCAATCTTCTTACCCAAAGTACGATTGCTACACAGCAAACAATGATAAAGAATACATTAGGAACATCGCCTAATTTTCTAACATATGGAAAAAGATTCTGAAAAAAATCGCCGATACAATTAAATACTTTTGTCATAGAATTATGTATTAATCATGGCAAATTTACAATATTTTTGATAATAAATAGGATCCGCACCAGTGTTTATAAAACTTTTTAAGTCAAATTCCCCCTTTAGTATAGTTTTATTACCAGTATTAATGGCCATTTGCTGGGCCCATGCTTTTATATATCCTACGGCAGTTAATGTTGATCACTGTATGCCCTTATACCGACTTGTTCTTTCCTGGATGCAGCCTTTTCCACTGATAGCGGCTATTTTAGGATTCGTGTTAATGGTATTAACAGGGTTTCTTTATAACTACATAGTAAACGAACATGAATTTTTGCCAAAGCGTACTTACTTACCGGGCTTGTTCTATTGTTTATTAATGAGTTCCTCATCATTGCTCCAATTCCATCCGCTCCTATTCGCTAATTTTTTTATTGTGCTAATGTTAAATTCTCTCATTAATACCTATCGCAAAAATACAGCCTTCAATGGGGTCTTTGAAGGAGGTCTTTTTTTAGGAATCGCATCGCTTTTTTATTTCCCCATTGTTTTTTTGCTCCCGGTATTGCTGATATCACTTATTGTTTTACGACCGTTTATATGGAGAGAATGGCTTATTGCCATTTTGGGTTTTATGTTTCCATATATATATGTAATTATATTTTATTTCTGGAACGATAGCCTTGATTTCTTTTGGAACGACCGGGTAGTTTATTTTTTGCTTAATGGTAAACGTGACTGGCA
>CAZQIC010000085.1:16989-20312 GCA_964593555.1 uncultured Bacteroidia bacterium
GCCTAATCCTGTATTATGGTTGTTATTGGGGTTTTTTGCCCTCGCCCTTGTCCGGATCAGCAATGGGTTTGCCATACAAAAATTAAAGGCCAAAAAAGGGTATACCTTGCTGTTTTGGTTAATGCCGGTGTCTTTTTTAACAATATTAGGTGCTCCTTCTTTCTCTATGGTAAGTCTTTCTTTGTTAGCAGTGCCTTCAGCAGTAATTTTGGCCAACTATTTTTATTTAATGAAAAGAACCTGGCTTGCCGGTTTATTTTTGTGGATGATTTATATAACAGAGTTAGTAATTATATGGGCAGATAAGGCAGATTCTATTTAAATTTGTATTACAAAACATAAGATATACATATGAAATAGCCATAATCCTAAGCGGCATACAAACCGGGAATGAATATGTGGCGTATTCCAGTGACAATAAAAACAAAAACATATACACATGAAATTTGGCGTTGTAATTTTTCCGGGATCTAATTGTGATCAGGACATGATCTATACATTGCGTAACGTAATGAAACAGGAAGTGGTAGAGCTGTGGCATAAGGATCGTGACCTGAAAAATTGCGAGTTCATTGTTTTGCCCGGAGGATTTTCTTTTGGTGATTATTTGCGCTCTGGTGCTATCGCTCGCTTTTCTCCTATCATGGAATCGGTGATCGATTTTGCGAACAAAGGAGGTTTTGTAATGGGTGTATGCAATGGTTTCCAAGTACTATGTGAGGCGGGATTAACTCCAGGCGCATTGTTGCATAACAATGAAAGAAAATTTATTTGCAAAAATGTTTTTATAAAATCACAGAACAATAAAACATTGATTACTTCAGGACTCCCTTCAACAGCATTAAAAATTCCTATTGCGCATGGCGAAGGAAAATATTTTGCAGATGCAGATACGTTAAAAGAATTGAACGATAACGGACAAGTTCTTTTCCGTTACTGTGATGAAAATGGAAATATTACTCCCGAATCTAATCCTAACGGCGCGATAGAAAATATTGCAGGTGTTTGTAACAAGGGCAAAAACGTATTTGGTATGATGCCGCACCCGGAGCGTGCTTCTGACTCGGTTCTCGGGAATACCGATGGAAAAAAAATATTTGAATCCATCCTGGATATAGTTACTGCCTAATTAAACCTCGATTGCATTTGATTTTGAGGGAAATAAGCTCTGGTTTGGGAATTTGAAACCCTATGTTATGCCCTTTTTGGTTTTGCTATAAAACGCGAAATGGTATATTTTAGGTATACTAATAATTTATCAATGAAACACAAGATCTGCTTTTGTATCTGCCTATTGATTATAAGCAATATTATTTCTGCTCAGAAAAAATCATCAAATAGATCAGAAGGGAAAAACATCTTTGATATTGTCATAGGCTACCCTACATATAATGTAGAGCAGTCTGCGTTATTCAGCGATTTGTTTCGTAAAAAAATTCTCGGATTTCAGGGCTCGTTCGGGTATGAAAGAAGGATCATTAAATATTTAGGAGTTCGGGTGGAATGTTCTGGTGCAAGTATTTTTCCTGTTAATGCTCATACAGGGGCCTCGGGCACCATTAAGGATATTGCGTTGGCAGCAAATTTCTATCTGTTGAATTGGGGAGATGAGGGGCGGGCCCATTTAATAGTTGGAGCATACACAGGCATGTCGTTAATGAATTTTGAGGCATTTAAAAACGATGCAAATATAATTGCCAAAGGCAGCCAAACAGGAGTAAACATTAATTTGAGGGCCACCACTAAAAACAGGTTTACTGTGACAGCTAAAACTTCTTTTTTTAGAAATAGTTATGTGCGGCAGCCTTATGTAGATTCGTTTGGAACCACAAATAATTATACTCTGAATTTAAATGGATACAGCCTTGGAATGGGTTTGGGGTATGCTTTCTAAATAAATTATCAGATCACGGTATCGCAGTGTTTAATCATTGATCATAAAGGATCCGCTTTCTCTATAATAACATCTGTAAAGCTTCCGTTTCTATTTTACTTTCTGCGATCAACTAATTTTAGATATTCTTGAATTCGTTTCGTAAATTTAGTATCAGATATATAATTATAGATCATGAATAAAATCACAAATATATTTTTAGCTTTTTTTATACTTATTGTGAGTGATATATTTTCCCAGGATATCATCATTAAAAAAAATGGCGAACAGATAAAAGCTAAAATATTAGAGATAGGTACGACAGAAATAAAATTTAAATTTTTTGATGCGCCTGATGGACCTACGATTACCATTAGCAAAAGCGATGTGAAGACGTTAAAGATAAAAGGCAAAAATGAAAGCAGTGTCATTGATGTTAATGACGATCCTATGAGTACCAGCCATAACATGATCATGGACAAACAGAGTTGTTTAAAATTCAATTTTTTTTCATTGTTAAATGCGCATCTTGGTGTGGGATATGAATGGATGAAGAAACCGGGCTTTAATTGGGAGGTAGGAGTAGGTATAATAGGACTTGGCTCAAAATCTATTGCAGAAAACATTGATTACTACGAAAACAGCAAACGAGCGGGAGCATTTATAAGAGGCGGTGCAAAATTCCTGTTAGGTAACTCGTCCGATTATGAAGTAGAAGGTGTAAAATATGCTCACCCCCTTAAGGGCAGGTATTTTAAAATTGAAGTAATACTTAATGCACTGGCGACAAGTTATTCTGTCGATACCACATCCTGGTCTTATTATTCAACGCATAATTATCAAAGCCGCGGAAAAATAGATGTTAAAAATTCATATCAGTCCCTGAGCCTTTCTCTGATTTATGGAAGGCAGTTCCTTTTTGGCAATGCACTTACTGCAGGTTATTTCGCAGGTCTGGGATATTCACTTGAAAATATGCGGTCGAATTTATTAAATTCCAATGATTATTATGCATGGGACGCAAATAGGTATAGTCATATGTATGGAGGAAAAGCATTTCCGCTGATATTCACCGGGGGCATTACAGTTGGTTATATTTTAAAAACACCAAATTGGCTCAAGAAAAATAGTGTGGGTAATCGCAATGTTGCTCCGTCTCGTAATTCGATGAACTAAGCCCTCCTTTCATCCTTTAAACTGTCCATTTATCTCCGAATTTGCTTTGTTTGTCAGGAATTACATAATAGTATTGGAATAAGTACGTTGTTTGTAGAAATAATTTTTATTTCGTGTGTCTTTTTCATTTTATCGCGTTATGAAATAAACCAACAAATAAAAACTAATAAAGTAGTTGTATAACTAAAAATTTAGTTATAGGTTTGCAATAGAATAGTCATTAAGGTGGGTTCTAAAAATTCACTTTTAGAGATTTGACTAAAAATCGGAGAAC
>CAZQIC010000086.1:0-20235 GCA_964593555.1 uncultured Bacteroidia bacterium
AAATTGTTGGGGTATATTTGTTATCAGTAATATGTTTTATTAATGATTGATTAAAATGGCAAAAAAGTTAAATCCCCTATACAACAAAACTGTTTCTAAACGCAGCGGAAGAAAAGTATTTACCCTTAAAAAAGTCGAGCTTGCTTATATAATCGGATCTCAATCCGGAAGCGATACCATCCCCCAAATAAGAACCGGCTGGTCCAGCTTAATTGAAGAGAATCTGAATTAATCACCTTTCTTTGGAGCAATTATTATTGAATGTGGAATTAACTTAGACCACGTTCTTCCTGTAAATCATATCTTGATTATTTTACGAGGGTAATATTTCCTTTTCTTACCATCTGCCCCCCATTGATCAACAGTGCATCCATCCTGTAAGTAAAAACCGCGGCGTCAAGTTGTTTTGTATTGTAAACCCCATCCCAGCCAATTGCAGGATCAGTTGTTTCAAAAACTATCGCTCCCCATCGATCGTAAATTGTAAATCGTAAATCTTTGATGCAATAATTTCCTTTAATAAAATAAATATCATTTTGCCCATCACCGTTCGGAGAAAATGCGGTAGGAATATAAAACTCACCGCATCTATCATCTACAGTTATAATAACCGAATCAAGATTAGTACAACCATTCGAGTCAATAACTAATAAATAATAGGTTGTACTTATAACAGGAGAAGCCATTGGATCGTTACATGTAATACAATTTAACCCCGCAGAAGGATACCAGCTATAAGAACCGCCTCCCGAAGCGTTGAGAACTATTTCTGAACCGGGAGTGATCGTAGAATTAGTTCCTGCATTGGCAATGGGTATAACATTCACAAAAACTTCTATACTATCCGTAACAAAACAATTTCCATTTGCTGCTATAACTGTGTAAGATGTTTGAGATAATGGTGAAATAAATAAAAAAGATGCCGTGGATCCTGTGTTCCAGCTATAGCCTGATGCACCACTGGCTGTTAACAAAACAGATTCTCCTGCACATATTGCAGTATCATTACTCACAAAAAGTTGAGGCATCTGATCCACAGAGATATTTATCTGAGCCCACGATGAACATATCCCGTTGGATACAACAACGGAATATGAAGATGATGAAGTTGGTTTGACTGAAATAATTTGTGTACTGCTACCTGTGCTCCATGTATAAGAACCGCCTCCTGCAGCTGAAATTAATGAGCTATCGCCTCGGCAAATACTAGTATTACCTAAAACAGTAACAGTAGGCGTAGCGACAACACTTACTGTTACAATTGCTGTATCAAGAAAGCAATTGCTATTTGCAATTACCGAGTATGTGGTGTAAGCACTAGGCGCAACAACAATGGAAGCTGCCGTAGAGCCTATGCTCCACTGAAAGGTTCCGTTTCCCATGGCCGTGAGGGTTACAAGTGATCCGCTACAAACCGTTGTATCATTGCTTACCGACAAATTTGGCATTGGTGAAAAATAACTTTGGATAAAATTAGGCAAGCCTAACTCAGATGATCTTCCGGCTAAATTAAATCCACTCTCTATAAAATTACAGGCAGTACCCAATTGATTAGGTAAATTAATAACCCCTAAGAATGGATGAGTTCCAGAGCCTTTGTATTCGGCAACATATATTTTTCCATCGGGAGCAATTTGCATGGCCCCAGGGTCCAGTCCGGGTGTAAGCCTTTTAATAGTAGTTTTTGAGGCCACAATTCCTGCCGGAGTACCTGCCAACAAATTAAATTGAAAAATATCTGGTGTTCCTCTCCAAGGAACACTCACATATAACCTAGTATTGTCAGGAGAAAATTCTACACCATAGCCATAACTTGGAAAATTTATGATAGAATTCATGAGCAGGAGAGGATTAGAAACAACTCCAGTAGTTCTATTAAAATCAAAAAGTTCTACAGAAAGATATACTACCGCAGAAGCTAATTTGGAACCATCAGGAGAAAACCTTAAAAAGCCTGGTTCATAATTATTTATTGAACCGGTGGTAGAAATAACAGGGGCACTAACTCCTGCACTCGTTATAAGATATGCTTTGAAATTACTAGTATCATTCTCATGAAAAACTACCCAGATGTCAGTGCAATTAGTGTGTCTAACAGCGGCTATTTTTTCACAGGACATTGAATCAAGAAAAGTGTTTTTTACCGTAACATCACCAAAGCCATTATTGAGAGAAATATCAACTACAGAATAATTAGCGAAATGGGAAACAGAATTTTCATCTTGAACAGTAAAAATATAATATTTATTAGCATTGCCGGGCCACGGAACAATTATTGATTGTGTGGAAGAAAGATCCCCTGCCAGCCCAAAACCATTTGGCATTTGTGAATGATTTTTGTCAAATACTGTGTTACCATCAGTATAAAAAAGCAAGTTGCCTGTATTTTTATCTGAAATTGTAGCACTTGCTTCAACTGTACTCAACATTCCATTTGTTAAAGCAACCGGGGCTCCTGAATTAAAATCTATACCGGCATTGCGTCCAAAGTACCAGATATTGGCTTCCTTTTGAGCGACCAAAACTTTACAAGAAAAAATAATCCCGATAATAAACAGCAGAGTATTTTTCACAACTGGTGAATTAAATAGTGATTCATAATAATTTCAGATTAATTCCTTTGATCTGTTAACTTAAAATATAGTCATAAATACATAATGAAATCAACCATATGAACAAGTTATTCTTCTCGACCGAAGTCAGGAAGATCTGAAATTCGGAGTACGTTTTGGAGTACTTATAGGAAAAACAAGCAATTCGATAAGACCTTAACTTCGGAAGCATTCAACTTTTATTTTCAAAAAGGGGAATATCAACATTTTAAATTAACAGTCTAAGACAACATAACTCCTGTTTTTATTCTTCATTATTTAACAAGAGTAATATTTCCTTTTCTCACTATCTCCTCCCCATTGATCAAAAAAGCCTCCAGCCTGTAAGCAAAAACTGCTGCGTCAAGTTGTTTTGTATTGTAAATACCATCCCATCCAATTGCAACATCAGTAGTTTCAAAAACTATCTCTCCCCAGCGATCGTAAATTGTAAACCGTAATTCCTTTATACAATTATTTCCTTTAACGTAATACACATCATTTTGTGCATCACCATTCGGAGAAAAGGCTGTTGGCACATATAGTTCTCCGCAAATAATATCAACCGTTATTAAAATGGAATCTAGGTTTGTGCAGCCATTATCATCAGTAACAGTTACATAATACATTGTTGTTCCTGTTGGTGTTGCAACAGGATTTTGGCAATTGTCACAACTTAATCCTGAAGATGGTGTCCATGAATATCCTCCCGTAGCAGACCCTCCTGTTGCGCTAAGAGTAACTGATGTACCTTGTAAAATTGTAATTCCAGTTCCTGCATCCGCACCAGGTTTGGCATACACTGTGATATTTATCGAATCAACATCACCACAATTCCCGCTTATGGAATAAATAATTTTATGTATGCCCGGGCCGGCTATAGATGGAGAAAATCTTCCGGAAATTGTACTTACTATTCCTGTGCCTGACCATGTGCCTCCCGGATCAACTGCTCCTAGACCTATTGGCAATTCAGTACCATTTTCACAAAACGGACCTGCAGGATAAATATGTGCATCAGCAATTGAATCAACTGTTATTGCAACATTAGAAATATTTGTACAACCATTTGCATCAACACCGGTTATTGTATAACTGGAATTGCTTGTCTGATTAAATATTACCATACTTCCTGTTGAACTATTTAAACCAGAGGCCGGAGACCACTGGTAAGTCATGCCTCCAGAGGCGCTCAACATTGTTGAGTTGCCTTGGCAAATAGAAATTATTCCTGCAACATTTATAACAGGCAACTGACTAACACCAACAGTTAACACTGTTATTGATGAACAATTATTACCATCTGTTCCAACAACTGTGTACGATTGTGGCGATGTAGGCTGCGCAGTTACAGAAGATCCGGTACTCGAACTTAAACCGGCTAAGGGTGCCCACAAATAATTATTTGCACCTGTCGCTGAGAGTGAAACAGAATTTCCATTGCAAATAGTTGTATCTGCTGATGAGGTTACAATTGGCAAACTGTTCACCGCAACATTTATATATGCAGTATCTGCGCATCCTCCCGGATTAGATCCGATCAATGTATAAGTAGCGGGTGCGTTAGGACTTGCAGTTACGTTTGCACCAGATGTCGCACTTAAACCCGCTGATGGATTCCAATTATACGTTGTTGCTCCGCCTGCAGTGAGTATTATATTTCCTCCCTGGCATATTGCAGTATTTGCAGATGCAGTTACAACAACATTATTATTTACAGAGACAATTATATATGCAGTGTCAGAACAGCCCGCAACATTTATTCCTGCAACACTATAAGTTGTTGTTATCACAGGAGAGGCTGATACATTACCACCTGTAGTACTACTTAATCCTATTGCGGGAGACCAATTATAAGTATTAGCACCTCCAACACTTAAAGAAACATTTCCACCGGTACAGATCGTAGGATTTACAGAAGATAGAAGAATCGGAGGATCATCCACAGTAATTGTAAGTGTTTTTATTGATGAACATCCATTACCATCTATACCCGAAATACTATAACCTGTTGTTATGGTTGGTGACGCATTAATATTATTTCCAACAGTTAAACTTAATCCCGCAGCAGGTGACCAGAAAAAATTTGTTGCACCTGATGCACTTAGAGAAACAACATTCCCTCCACAGACAGAAAAACTATTTGTCGCCTGTAAAACCGGCAATGTATCTACAACAACAATAATGGTATCAAAAACAGTATCACAAGTATTGTATGCAATGAGCATAAAATTACTTGTAACAGTTGGCGAAGCAACAGGATTAGCAACAGCAGTATTACTTAAGCCAAGGGCAGGTTTCCATTGATAAGTCATTCCTGGATAAGAAGCGGCTCCAATTGTTATCGCATCTCCCTTACAAATACTTGTATCTAATCCTGCAATCTGCGGCTTAGGCCCAAAGTACCGTTGATCAAATACACAAGGTAAACCAGCAGTTACTGCTGAACCAATAAGCGGAACCGCATTTAAAACAAATGTTGGTCCTGCTAAGCTATTGGGTGTTGTTAAAGCAGAGATCGCATTAGCGCTGCTTGCACTGCAGTAAATTTTTTTATCGGACGCCAACTGGATTGTGCCGCTCCCAAAAGTTCCGGTCATTGGAAATGTTGTTTCTGTCGCGTTAATATTTGTCGCAAAGCGTTCGTATCTATACAATGAAGTAGATGTTGCATATATCAGCGAATCATTGGGTGACATACTCACCCCATAATAGCCATTTGGAGCGTTTGAAATAGTTCTGAAATTAGAAAGTACTCCGGTAGCATTATTGAAATCAAATATTTCCAAATTCGCGGCAGCATTAATAATAATCTTCCCATCTAAAGAAGTTTTAAGATATCCCGGGCCATTACCTGAAGTACCTATAGAAGTGATTACGGGAGTGGCCGCCTGCGGACCATTACAATTAACCAAAAAAGCATACCAATCATTTGTAAAATGTTTTCGGGTGATCACCCAAAAATCTATTCCATTGGCATGCATGGCACACGTTACTTTTTCGCAGGTAGTATCAACAAGCTGTGTATTGGGTGCGCCAGCCAGCCCCCCGTTAGCTCCAACTGACATATCTACCACTGCATAACACAATCCTCTCCATGCACCACTTGTTGTAACACCATCAGTAGTGAAAATGTAATATTTATTTGCATTACCAACATAAGGCGCAATTAAAGCTGCCATTGTAGAACTTCCGCCTCCTGCTAATCCGCCTCCCAAAAATCCGCCAAGCCTGTTTCTTACAATATTTCCTCCTGTATAAAATAATAAATTACCATTGGCATCTGCAATTGAGGAGCAACCCTCAACGGCACTTATCGATCCCGGGAAACCTGCAAACGTATATGCAACCGGACTACCGCTATTAAAATTTACTCCTTCCCAATATCCAAAACACCAGATATTAGTTTCCTTTTGAGAAAAACAAAAAGATGTGTAGCAGAACAATACAAGAAATAAAAAAAATGTTTTTCTCATTATAAAAAAATCAATTGCTTAAAACCGTTATGAACCCTTTCAAATCGGCATGAGGAGAAGAAAGCGCATAATAATATGTGCCATCCACAACATTGCCGGATGGTGACCTTCCATTCCAAAAAGTTATTGTTGCGTTATTTGATTCAAACACAACCAAGCCCCAGCGATTATATATTTTAATAGTATACTTATCCAATATACAAGGGTCGAATCCTGTAATTTTAAACAAGTCGTTTCGTCCGTCAGCGTTAGGTGTTATTACATTGGGTATGATCAATCCTTCTTCACATTTTACTTCAACATAAATAATTACCGAATCTAAACTCGTACATCCATTTGCATCGGTCACAGCTAAATAATACATTGTTGTAACCGTTGGTGAAGCAATGGGGTTTGCACACGTGCTGCAACTTAAACTTTGTGATGGGCTCCATACATATGAGCCTCCTCCTGTAGCAGACAATGTTGTTGTTAAACCCGGATTTATCGTATCGTTATTTCCTGCATTAACCGTTGGCGGAATATTGACACTCACAGTTACAACAGCTGTCCTTCTGCAGTTGCCGTTTGAAACTGTAACTGTATATACTGTATTTGTCAGAGGGGAAACGGTTGCTGTAGGAATTGCAGAACCGGAGCTCCAGGAATAAGCTGTACCACCGGATGCATTTATGATAGTTCCTTGTCCCCGGCAAATTGTTTGGTTTGATCCTGCATTGGCATTTGGTATTGCATTCAAAACCATGTTCGCCGTTGTGATACTTGCACAACCGTTTATGTCGACTCCAACAACGGTATATGTTCCGTTCGAGGGAGGAGTAGCTGTTACAATTGCTCCGGTTGTACTGCTCAATCCGGCTGAAGGAAACCAACCGTATGTCAAAGCACCGGACGCAGTTAGCGTTGTTGATGCTCCTATACAAATTGAAGTACTACCACTCACGGTTATTGGAGAAGGGATATTAACAGTAACTGTTGCAAAACCTGTACTTGTGCAACCATTGCTACTGCTCACGACAACAGTATACGTTGTGTTGGAAGTTGGGTTCGCAGTTATGGAAGAACCCGTTGTAGAACTTAATCCTGAACCGGGCGACCATGAATAAGAAACTCCACCTGAAGCAGAAATAACAGTGGATGCCCCATAACATATCGATGATGGAGCAGATGATGAAATGACCGGAGCAGAGTCTACATTTATTGTGACATAAGTCGTATCCTCGCATCCACCTATGACAGAACCAATAAGCATATAAGTTGTAGTATCTGTAGGACTTACTGTTACAGAAGAACCAACAGCAAGACCTGTGCCTGCTGGCGAAGACCAAGTATACCAGGTGGCACCCAATGCCGTTAACAACGTTGAAGCTCCTGCACAAATTGTACCTCCGGCTGAAGCCGCAATACTTGGCTGAGAACAATTCACATGACAGAATTTTACAATGATCCCTTTTTCTCCTCCCGAATGTGTGCTATCGTAATATGCACCACCTCCGGGATTAAGCAAAGGGTAATTGGTAATACCCTGTGTTTCTCCTGTGAAGATAACGCACCCCGCAGTATCCATTGTAATTCCCCTGGAAAAGTCCATTAAGGTTCCTCCAAAATAAGTTGACCATGAAAGTGCCTGAGTTGCATTGAATCGTGTAACAAAAACATCTGTTGAACCCATTAAGGATGGCGAATAAAAAGCCCCGCCACCGGGATTACTCAATGGCAAATTTGTTGATGCTGTTGTACCGGCTATATAAATATTACCGGGCCCATCCACTACCATCGCGCTTCGAGTAGCCGTTGAACCCACGCCGCCTCCAACGTCGTTAGCGTTACCACCATAATAAGTTGACCAATTCATAGCACCGGAAGGACTAAATTTAGTAACAAAAAGATCCGATGTTCCTCCAAATGTTGATTGGAAATAAGCTCCTGTCATTGGATTTTGCAGAGGGAAATTATTAGCTGAGCTGGTTCCTCCACTCAAATATAAATTGTTAAGTGCATCCACCTCTATCTCCATTCCAACTTCGTCACCATTACCTCCAAATAAGGTTGACCATATGCGGTTACCCGCATTATCGAATTTGGCAACATAAGCATCGCTTGTTCCTCCTAATGCCGATTGAAAATAAACGCTTCCCGGATTATGTGTTGGAAACAATATAGACGTTGTATACCCGGTAAAATTCACATCTCCCGTTGATGATACACAAACAGCTCTTCCTGTTTCATCACCTGCATCACCAAAATATGTTGACCAGATCATCGCCCCTGCTCCATCAAATTTTGTTATGAATGCATCGGATGCACCAGCCAATACCCCATCAAAATAAGTACCGGAATTTGCTACTGGAAAATCAGTTGATTGTGTTTCGCCCGTAATAAAAACACTTCCCGCGGCATCTGTTCTTATGCCAATACCATAATCACTGTCCGTGCCTCCAAGATAAGTACACCAGTTCAAAGCGCCTGCCCCATCAAACATCGCAACGAATGCATCTGTTATGCCCCCCAGGGCCGTTCCAATGTTATATGCACCAACACGATTCACAATAGGCAAAGGCTGACTAATAATAGTCGTGAATACTCTGCCGGTCACATAAACATTATTATTTAGATCTACCGCTCCATACATATCTCCATTTTCAAAATAAGTACACCACATTATTGTTCCGGCGGTGTTCAGTTTCATGATAAATCCCCCCAATACACCTGCCGCTCCCGAATAGTATGTTGAACCTCCCGGATTAACCAATGGAAAACCCATACCCATACCACCATAACCTGTTATGTAAGAATTACCAACGTGGTCAGAAAAAATATCCATTGGCCCCACCAAACCTGTACTTGGATTAATAATTGTTGACCATATCAGGTAAACAGGAGGATCTATAACTAAGGTTTTGCTTTTATCATATCCTTCAATAACAAAGGACACTACGTTATTTTTTAATTTATAACGTGAGGTTAAGGATGATTTATTTTCTTTCAGAAAACATTTCAGGTCTCCCTCCATTAACGCACCAAGCTCAGTACTAATTTTCAATGACTTCCCCGACTCTGCAAGAGACACGGAACCGGCTCCTTTATAACTAAGTTTTATATCATCGGTATTCGCTCCCGGATGAACAACGAAATCATACTTAAACCCGTCTTTATTTGCATATAGAATCCAATCAATGCCCGGATAAATTTCTTTGACAGTGATCTGTTCAAAACGCTTTACATTCTTTACACCATTTGGGTTACGTCCAGAATAATAATTGAAATACATACCCTCAAGCGGTGAATCATAGATTAAATTAGCTGCTGAAATATTAGCAGACAACATATCCACTTCCATTGCTCGCCATTTTTCTTCGTGATAACTATCAGCTTTTTTTGAATCCCGTTCATCCTCTTCTTCCTCCATCTCACGGAAAATATATACCAGTCCCTTTTTTGTTATGTATACGTCCGCATTAGCGATTGATGTTTTGGCTAATACTTCCTCAGCATAACTTCCATCTGAATAACTGAACTGCCCGTTGTTTGGTACAAAACCTTTCCGCAGATCGTTTTGATAGTTTTGGAATTCTGTTGCCGAAGCAGGAAAAAAAACTGATTGTCCGATAAAAGTCAGCAAACCAACCAAAAGAGTTTTGATCTCACCTTTCATATGTACACATGTAAAAGAATAGCCTAAAAGGTAAGAAAAAAAGTCGAATTTATCGACATCATCTCATCAGGCTAATATTCCCACTTTTAGAAATGGTGGAACTATCCATGAGCAATCCATTAATAGAATATACCAATACCTGGGTGCTGAGTTGTTCTCCGTTATAAATTCCATCCCACTCAAAATGCGGATCAGTTGTAACATACACTTTTTCTCCCCAACGATTGTATATCGTCAATGTAAATTCTTTCATGCATCCCGTTGAACTGTATATTTTTAATTTATCGTTATTGCCATCCTCATTTGGAGAGAATGCATTCGGGATAACCAGCTCATCACATTCAATTCTAACATCCACAACAATAGAATCGATAGATGTGCAGCCATTCGCATCTGTAATAGTTACATAATATGTTGTTCTTGTTACAGGAGTTGCCTCAGGAGAACAACAATTCGTACAGCTTAAATTACTTGCCGGTGTCCAGGAACAATTAGTTCCTCCTGAAGAAGAAAGCGTAACAGAAGTTCCAAGAATTATGCTTGTATTGGAGCCCGCTTCCGCAACAGGCGGATCATTTACATAAACATTTATCTGTGAAGAATCTACACACGATCCGTTAAAAGAATGAAGTATGTACGTTGTAAATATTGTCGGAGAAACATTAATAGAAGAATTACTTACGCCATTGCTCCATGAATATGTCATTCCACCCGAAGCGCTCAGCAAAGTTGCACTTCCTTTACAAATAGTTGTATCTCCTGTAACTGCAGCGGATACAAGATTAAGTGTTATGTTCACATTCGCTGTATCTCCGCATTGTCCGTTTGACAAAGTAACTGTATAAATTGTTGAACCTGTTGGCGAAACGTTTATTGTTGTATTTGTTGAACCGGTACTCCATAAGTATGATCCTGTTCCAGATGCAGAGAGAACAGCGCTGTCGCCCTGGCAAATCTGAATAGACGATGACGGCGCAACAGTAACCGTTGGTGAAGAAAGGGTTGATATAGTAACTGAATTCGTGATCGTGTCACCACAATCAGTATAAACAAACACAGTATATGTTGTTGGACTTACAGGTGATGCTGTAGGATTTGCAATGGTGCTATCATTTAATGTAGCTCCGGGCCTCCACAAATAATGCATCCCCGGCTGAGAAGAAGTTCCAATAGTAAATAAACTATTTCCACAAATGGTAGTATCATTGGCAGTATAATTTACAATTGGAATCGCGCAGCAAATCGAATCAATTATTGTCGGCGGATTTACAACAAAAACGCCCGGCGTTCTTCTACTGCCTCCGGATCCTGTATTGGGCAACGTACCTTTTGTCGGGTTCATTATTGTTACAGGCACATTGGGAGAAGTTTGGTTACACCCAGAGAATCCCATTGAATCTGTTTTTATCAAATAATAATCCATCATGCCCGCCCCATAACTTTTTCCCTGAGCAACAATTGCAAATCCACCATCATAAGTTTGTATCCCGAACCCTCCGTATTCAGTATCGGTGCCCCCGACTGTTCTTGCCCAGATAATATTTCCTCCTGTATCAAGTCTCATCATAATGTTATCGTACATTCCTAATCCAAACTGGTTCGTAGTTCCCGAAACAAAAAATCCTTTTGGTCCTTTTGTAGTAAGTGTTATTGTATATAATATAAGGTCATTTCCAAGCGTACCGTATTTTTTCGACCATAAAATATTTCCTGAACTATCTGTACGTAATAAATAAGCATTGCCCGAACCTCCACTCCCATTATTCGTTATACCTGTAAGTAAAAACCCATAATCCGGTAATTGTTTTATATCAATTCCGGAATGTATTGTGTAGGTTGGGAACTGATATATATTGGCCCATTGTATTGTACCGTTAGCAGTAAATTTTGTTATAGAAACTGATGCCAAAGGAGAACTTCCATTCGCAAGTCCTGAAACAACAAACCCACCATTCACAGTATTTTCAACGTGAACAGCAGCATCATCAAAACTACCTCCCCATGTTCTTGTCCACAATAACGTTCCATTTTTATCTACTCTGATAATGTAAGCATCGTGAACACCATTGATCGTGGCATCGCCTACAACAACATACCCGCTGTCGGGAGTTTGCTTTACATCATTTCCATGCTCCCCAAAAGCGAAAGCACCGGATGCTTGTCCATAATTATAAGACCATTGTATGTTGCCCAGGGAATTAATTTTGGTTAGGTAGATATCAGATGTTTCACCTACAGGAGCTCCGAAGCCGGTAAAAATATATCCTCCATCAAAGGTCTCCTGAATTTTTGTTCCTGATATATTATTGTTTGGGTCCCTGTAAAGCCTCGTCCATAAAGTATCACCCTTATCATTTGTTTTAATAATATATGTATCCTGTTTTATACTCGCACCAAAACCATAGCAGCTGCCACTCATAACAAAACCAGTATCCTTGGATTGTATTAAAGACTGCGTATAATCATTTTTATTCCCCCCATAAGTGCGCTGAAATGTCAATTGCGCATGAGCGTGAATTGCAAAAATCTGTAAAGTGACCAGCAATAAAAATCTATAGATATAACTTTGATTCATTTATGAAACAAATGATATTAACATGATCCCGCTGAAAAGGCGGGATTAATTCGACTAAGGCTTTCAAAAGAGAAAACCATTCTCATTAATAAAATTACGGATAATTAAGTTTTTAGACGCAATTATCTTTGAACTTATCTTATACTTCTAATGTTATTGTTTCAGCAATAAACACTTCCAGGATAGCCTATTTTCGTGTATTTTAGCGTGCAGGAAAATTATATTCCTTCTATTTCAAAGGAGCCTTGTCAACGTCCATAAATATAAACGAGTTTCTTTTGCTTTCGCACAAGCACCAGGTATTGGATGTACGGACACCTAAAGAATTTGAGCAAGGGCATATACCCGGTGCAATTAATCTTCCCTTCTTTACTAATGAAGAGCGGGTGATCGTTGGCACAATTTATAAACAACAGGGACGACAACCAGCTATTTTGAAAGGACTCGAACTAGTTGGACCAAAAATGAAAGATATCATTGAAACAGTAAATAAGATTGAAAACAGAGGATGCTTCTTATTGTATTGCTGGCGTGGAGGTATGCGTAGCTCAAGTGTTGCATGGTTGTTATCGACGTATGGGCATAAAGTTTATACGCTTAAGGGTGGATACAAATTTTACCGAAGAAATGTTCTGGAAACTTTCGAAGTGAAAAAAAATATTGTCGTGCTTGGTGGAAAAACAGGATCGGCCAAAACATACATTCTTAAAAAGCTTGAGGAAAAAGGAGAACAGGTAATAGACCTTGAAGCGCTTGCAAAACATAAGGGATCCTCTTTTGGAAGTCTTGGCGAAACTCAGCCACCATCGCAAGAGCAATTTGAAAATTTGTTAGCGGATAAGTTAAAAAGTGTTTCGACCGAAAAAATTTGCTGGATAGAAGATGAAAGTCATTTGATAGGGACTAAAGTAATCCCGAAGCCATTCTGGGAACAAATGCGCAGCACAAAAGTTTTGTATATCGATATTTCTTTACACGAGCGTGCAAAATTTTTAGTTGAAGAATACGGCAAGTTTAGTATTGATGAATTAAAACAAGCCACACTAAGGATCAAAAAAAGATTAGGGGGCCAACACGCGAAAGCCGCTATTGAAGCGCTGGACAAAGGAGATCTACAGACCGCCTGTGAAATTAATTTATCCTACTACGATAAAGCATACCTGCATGGATTGAGTAAAAGAAATAAAGAAACCATTGAGACAAAAACATTTGATACGCTTGATATCGAAAACATTGCGAACGAAATTATAAAATGGAAAAAATAAGATTAACACAATTTAGCAAAGGTGCAGGATGTGGATGTAAAATTGCGCCACAGGTATTGGAAACCATTTTGAAGAGTGAACAAAAATATTTTGTTTCTAAAAAACTTATTGTTGGCAATGAAAGCAAAGATGACGCAGCAGTTTATGATCTGGAAAATGGACAATACCTGATAAGTACAAATGATTTTTTTACTCCCATAGTTGATGATGCTTTTGATTTTGGAAGAATAGCATCGGCAAATGCACTGAGTGATGTGTATGCCATGGGAGGATCGCCGATAATGGCCATTGGAATTTTAGGATGGCCAATAGAAAAACTAAATGCCTCAATTGCACAAGAAGTACTTAATGGTGCAAGATCAATATGCGCCGAGGCCGGTATCCCGCTTGCAGGGGGTCATAGCATTGACAGCCCCGAACCATTTTTCGGTTTATCTGTAAATGGAATTGTCCTACCTGAGAATCTTAAAAAAAATAACACTGCAAAAGAAAATGACCTGTTATACATTACAAAAAAAATTGGAGTTGGTATTTTTTCTACTGCAGAAAAAAGAGGAAAATTAAAACTAGAAGATGAAGGACTTGCTGTAAAACAAATGAGCCAACTTAATATCATCGGAAAAATTTTTGGTGAACAAGCCTATATATCTTCTATGACAGATATAACAGGGTTTGGTTTATTGGGACACCTGATAGAAATGGCAGAAGGCTCAAACTTAAAAGCAGAAATAAATTACAACTGTATTCCACTAATTCCTGGCATAGCACATTACATTTCACAAATGTGTATACCGGATAACACCTACAGGAATTGGAACAGTTACGAAAAAAAAGTGGAGGGAATTACAGGAGATTCATTATTTACCTTATGTGATCCCCAAACAAACGGTGGATTAATGGTAGCCATTGATCCAAAAAATAAAAAGAAATTCGAAGAACTTTTAACACAGAATAAACTCTCGGAATTTATTCAACCAATTGGAAAAATGACGGAAAAAAAATCTGATATTGCAGTTTCAATATTATGAAAACTGAAGTAAGAAATGAAAATGGCTACTGCAGAGTTATTGCTACCTGCAATATAAAAAAAGGTGAAATTGTTTCTCATATTGCGGGGACAACCATTATCACCCCAAGCAAATACACTATACAGCTTAATGAAGATCAACATTTAGAATCGCTTTCCAATGACCCGAACGATCCTCAATACGCCTGGAGATTTATAAACCACAGCTGCGAACCAAATTGTTCTATTGATGTTCTGGAAAAAAATGTAATCGCATGGCAGGATATAAAATCAGGATCTGAAATAACATTTGATTACAATACGACAGAAACCGAACTTGCAGCACCATTCGTATGCAAATGCGGATCCACAAATTGCATCGGAACAATACGAGGCTCATCTTATTTAAAAATGAGCAGGCAGTTGCAATGAGATCTATCTCCGAAATAAAAATAAATTCAATTCAGATTGCTTTTGCCATTGCTACCTCCATGGCATTCCTTTGCTTTTGTATCATTAAAGCATTGAATACCCCATTAACGCACGACGAAGGACTTACTTTTTTCAACTATGTTTCCTTAAATGTGTGGGATATTATTACCTACAAAAACCCAATGAACAATAATCATATTTTGAATTCATTGATGATGAAAATGTGTTCAGCTATTTTCGGGAACAGTGAAATCTCATTGCGATTACCAAACCTTATTTGCATAATAATTTTTTCATACTATTCCTTTCTAATTTTAAAGCCAATAAATAAATTACTTTTCTTCCCCTCCTATCTTTTATTATTTACCAATCCTTTTCTCCTCGACTTTTTCTTTCTTGCACGAGGCTATGGAATGGCAATTGCATTTATGACCGTGGGCATCTATTACTTTATTAAATACCATAAGGAATACCGCTCCACTCATCTTGTTATTTGTTTGACGTTTATGCTCCTAAGCATTCTTTCCAATTTTGGTTTACTACATTTCGCAATTGCATTAATTCTTACGCACAACTTATTATGGGTATTTAAGAAAAAAGACCGTTTAGAGTCAAACAGATTTTTATCATTTTTAAAATACAATGTGACCATTTTAGTTTGTGTCGCATTATCCTCCATTTTGCTCTACCAGCCCCTGCATAAAATAATGGAAAATAATCTTTTAGAAGTTGGCGGTGGCAATGGATTTATTAATGATACATTAAACTCACTCATAGATGCATCAGCATATGGGAAGAATAATTCCTTTTTCGACCTTCTTAACACACTTGTACTATTTCTTTTTGGCGTTAACATCATAATCGGCATTGCTCTCTTTATCAAGCATCGTGCAAACTCAATCTCACTGTTTAAAGAATACTTCATTGTCTTATTTTTGCTTGTATTTGTGGTGATTGAAATCGTTCTTCAACACAATATCATTGGTACACCCTATATTGTTAACCGCTTTGCATTATTTCTTGTTCCACTATTCTGGTTTTCGACAATACTATTTGTCGATACTATTATCAAGGAATACAAAACCACTAACTACACCATTGGCATTTATCTTATTTCGATATTCTTTCTGTTTCATACCATAAACACCGCCAACAAAAAAAGTTCGTACATATGGAAATACGATGCGGACAATAAAAAAATGCTCAATGAACTTTTTGAGATTTCCGAGGGCAAGCCTGTACGCCTAGGCATATCCTGGATATTTGAACCCTCACTCAATTATTACAGAACAACGAAAGATCTTGATTGGCTTAACGAATTAACAAGAGATCATTTCGCGGGAGAGTATAATTATTTTTATGCTACCGAAGAGGATTATAAGATCCTGAGCGAAACAAAAAAACTGGAGATCATTAAACACTTTGAATACAGCAATAATTATTTACTAAAAGCTATTGAATAAAAATTCAACCGGCACGTCATTGCGAAGGAGGTACGACTGAAGCAATCTATATGCCGGCTAGATTGTTTCGTCGCCCGAGCACCTAGGCATAGTAGTTAGGTTAAGGGAGCAAACTTGAGTACAACTTCTTGTGATTTCTTATTGTAATGATGCCAGAGGCATCATACATTTATAAAAAAACCAGTACTAATCTCTGCGACTCCGGCCGGAGTCGAACTTTATAGATTAAGCCTTTTATAAACGTGTGAATCCTCCGGATTCGTTTAAAAACTTAACATTTCTTTTGTGATGGCCACCAGAGATGTCGCCATGTATATATATATATAATTGTAGATTGATAGAAGAGGAAATTAACCTCCATTCGACAAGTTAGATACTAAATGCTTAACCTGACAGCTATGACGGGCACCCGGGCGAACTCCCAATGACGGTAAAAGTAAAATGGTTAGCTTTTTTATAAATATATTTAGGCAAGGCTGTACATCTTCCCCGGCAGTGATTGCACCACGCCAGAAAATTCAAGACTTAATAGCAGGGAAGATACTTTACTCATAGAAAACTTCGCAGCAAAACACATATCATCAATTCCAACTGATTTTTTTTCCTTTAAAATATTTACTAAAACTTCCTCATCAGGGTTCAAATTAAAAAACAATTGCGGCTGAACAGCTTTTTTTGTTTCGTTTTTTTCTTCCCATCCCATCATTCGTAAAATATCACTTGCGGATTGAACCAGTGCAGCCTTACTTTGTTGTATTAAATTGTTACAACCTCGTGAACAAGCATCATCGGTACGGCCGGGAAATGCAAATACATCACGGCTATATGAGTTAGCAATATCAGCTGTGATCAATGAGCCTCCCTCCTCTTTTGATTCAACAACAATTGTTGCATCAGCCATACCAGCAACGATCCGGTTACGTTTCGGAAAATTTTCCCGGTCAGGATTAGTACCGCTTAAAAAATCTGTTAATAGCCCACCGTTTTTTACCATTCGTTTTGCTGTTGCAGTATTAACCGAAGGATATATCCGATCGAGACCATGCGCCAATACTCCAACTGTTGGAATGTTATTGTCTACCGCTAACTTATGCGCATAAATATCAACTCCATGCGCCAACCCACTCACAACAAGTACATCATGAGCTGCAAGATCTTTCACCAATTTTTCACAAATACTTTTTCCATAGGAACTTATATTGCGCGTTCCCACTACACTTAAAATTTTAAGTGCGTTCAAATCTGCATTTCCTTTATAGTATAGCATTACAGGACTATCTGCACAATGCGTAAGCCGTTTCGGATACTCAGTATCAAGATAGTTTAAAGCGGAAATATTATATTCTTCGATGAACTTAATTTCTTCCTCTGCACGTTCCAATGCATTTTGTTTTATGATCTTATTCGCCAATACTTTTCCTATCCCCGGTATTTTTATCAATGCCGAGGCTTTCTCTTTGAATACTGCTTCAGATCCTCCGCAATAGGCAATAAGGTTTTTTGCCAAAATGTCTCCAATGCCAGGGATTTGCGTTATCGCGATGTTGTATAATAAATTTTCTTTCATTTTTTTGCAGGAGACGAATTTACAATTTACTTAGTAAACCCATTACTTAAATGCACTGTTTTATTGGAATTTTCCAAAGAAGGCGTTTTACCCCATTCCTGTTATTCCGGTTAATCCATTATTTTTGAAGTTATAATTTTATAAACAGAAAAATGGAGGTAATCAATAAACTTAAAGTTCTTGATGATTTAGAGGATACTGAATACGAAAATACATTAGAGCAAATTGTGGCATTTGCTAACTCCTCAACCGAAAATTTCATTCAGCAAATTCAAAAAACAGAACTGGCAGATTACCACTACCTGGATAACGTTTATTGTGAACTTTACGAAAACATGAAAAAATGGGAGGGATTTTTTATGTCTGAGATTACAAGACTATTAACCATTTCGAAAAACACAGAATATCCCGAAGTAATATTAAAATCTATTATGGATATTTCCTGCTACATAGAAGATGCTGCAGATGAACTGACCAACATTATAAGGAAAGAATTAGATAATGAAAATGCAATTTTTCGCTTTTACGCGCTTAGAATATTGCAAGATGATCTTGTAAAACGCAACGATTTCCAGACTATGATGAAATTAAAATATCTTTTAAACGATTCAAATTGGAGGATTAGATTTTTGGCGCACGGTATTTTAAAAAGCATAGATAAACTCGATTACCAACAAAGCCTTTCCTGGAAAGATAAAATCCGGGCGAAATTTAAGGATGTATATAAATATTCCTGAGTTTATTAGACCTCTTTCATAACTCGAGACTCTAAATTAGCTGTCTGGTCGAGTAGAAGCCATTTTCGGCTTCATATCGAGACCCGCGCGCTGCATATTTCGATACATTTTTCGCTTAGACGAAAAACACTCAATATGACCCAACTTTCTCAATGAATTATGAAAGAAGTCTATTATGTGTGAATTTCATACAAATGCAGTTAAGAAAATTAAAGATAGAAAAGCTAAGAATATAATTTTTTATGTGGAGGGATTTTGTAAACTAAATTGTAGTTTTTGTCACTACTTTATTCTCATTCTCCCAAGTAAAACGGTTTCATTTATTTCTTCCGCTTTGCTATCAATGGAAAAAAATATTCCAAAAACTTGATTGCTTGTATACTTATTTGATGTTAAAATGTTTTGCACGGGAAGTTGGGCAGAAAAATTAAAATAACTGCCTTTGACAGCAGACTCTGCAACAACTTCATTCTGCTCATTTTTGATTGTCAATATAGATGTAGCTTCTTGCCCACTATAACCACACAAAAACCGATGTACAAATAATATATCAGTCAGTTTTATTTTTTTGTTCTCAAGTACAACTGTATCGCCCATTTCATTCTCAAATGATCTCAGCAAATACTTTTTTCCAATACATACACTCCAAGTGTTAATATTAAGAGCTCTTTCCTTTACTATTATCCAAGAACAAAATATCAATAAAATAGCAGGAATAACTAATAAAAAAACTTTTTTCATTTGTAAGAAAGATGATACGAAAAAAGATTTATTTAAAACTCCAGTCGTAGGTATCTATATCCTGAACAGAATATTTTAAGAGATCAATACTTCCCCTGATGTCATTTTTATTCGCCATTTCAATTACCTGGTGAATATGACGTGTAGGTATAGAAACTGCGCCACTGATAGCGCCTCCGGCCGTCATACGCTGTATGCCAGCAGTATCCGTACCGCCTGCAGCTAATATTTCGGGCTGCCATTTTATTTTATGTTTGTCCGCAGTCTTCTTCATGTAATTCACCATCCTGTAATCACAAATGGTTGATGAATCCATAATTTTTATTGCCGTTCCGCCTCCCATTTTTGTACAACGCTCATGTGGTTTAGAATCCGGAACATCAAATGCAATGGTAGTGTCCAATCCAAAACCAAAATCAGGCTGTATTTTTAATGCAGCAACATTCGCTCCTCTTATTCCTACTTCTTCCTGCACAGTAAATACCGCGTAAAAATCATACGGTGTTTTTTTCATTTCACGAAGCACCTCTATCAAAATAAATACCGATACCCTGTTATCAATGGATTTACAGTTCACACAATCGCCCATCTCTATCAATTCTCTCTGGCGGGTAACCGTATCACCTATTTTAATGTATTTTTCAACTTCCTTTCTTCCCATTCCCATGTCAATAAAGGTGGGTTCTAAAAATTCACTTTTAGAGATTTGACTAAAAATCGGAGAACC
>CAZQIC010000087.1:0-20143 GCA_964593555.1 uncultured Bacteroidia bacterium
AAAAAAAAATACGGTTACATTTGTTAAAATCAATTAATAGAACCTCCCTTAAATAAAAAGGTTCATCAATAATTGAAATAAAAGTTTTATCATGCGCAGCCTGGGTCAAAGCAGGAACAGGTACTTCTCTGAGCAACCTTGTTGTTGTACCATCATAGTGATAAAAGCGTACCATGCCTTGAGTGGTACTCACCTGTGACTTAATAATAATTCTTTTTATTAATGTTCCATTAGATGCTCCTGTAACCAAACTCCCAATTGTTCCGCTCCCATCCCTGTTTGTGTTTGCTGTCGAAATTATCACAAGGCCTAACTGAGTTGTGTATTTCACTCTCTCATTGAGCATATATCCTGTCTCATTCACATTTGCACTCGACATTGGAAGTACCATTCCTATGTTCGAACTTTTGCCATTGATATTAAACATTAATAATTGAATTTAGGTTTACAAATTCCTTTGACTACGCAAACATGAATTTTATTTTTCTAAAAAAAAGAAAATCGATATTATCCTTTTGTAAAAAAGAGTTAGCAATACATTCACATTCAACTTACAGGTGTAATAAATATGATTTATTGCATTGATAAATCAATCTTACTATCGTAAATGAAATCTACCGATTGGCGGTGCAATTTAAAGAGTTAACTAATTGTTAGTGATGTAAGATTGGCAATAAAAAAATTGAGCATAAACGCAAAAAGGGCAAGTGAAAATCACCTGCCCTCTTCAATAAAAATCATATTCTGGTTTCTACAACTTCGCTTTTATCTCTACCTGCTCATAGCCTTCTATTGTATCTCCAACTTTAATATCATTAAAGCCATCGATGTTTAATCCGCACTCAAAACCTGCTGCAACTTCTTTTGCATCATCTTTGAAACGTTTTAAAGAACCAAGTTTTCCTGTATGAATTACGATACCATCACGTATTACACGCACTTGCGTTTGGCGGGTAACTTTTCCATCGGTCACCATACAACCTGCAATATTTCCAACACGTGTAATATTAAACACTTCACGTATCTCAATGTTACAAATAATTTTTTCTTCGTATTCAGGCGCAAGCATACCTTCCATCGCATCACGCACTTCTTCAATAGCTTTATAGATAACTGAATATAAACGAATATCAATTTGTTCCTGCTCTGCTAATTTTCTTGCATTCACTGATGGTCTCACCTGGAAACCAACAATGATCGCGTTAGATGCTGATGCAAGCAACACATCAGATTCGGTGATTGCCCCAACAGATTTGTGAATTACATTCACCTGAACTTTCTCCGTTGAAATTTTTAACAATGAATCTGCTAATGCTTCAATAGAACCATCCACGTCACCTTTTACGATGATGTTCAATTCTTTAAAGTCGCCTATCGCCAACCTTCTTCCTATCTCATCAAGTGTAATGTGTTTTTGTGTTCTGATACCTTGCTCACGCTGTAACTGCTGACGTTTATTGGCGATCTCTTTCGCTTCCCTCTCATCAGTCATCACATTAAATTTATCACCAGCTTGTGGTGCACCACTCAATCCTAATAAAAGAACCGGTGTTGCAGGACCTGCTTCGTCTACAACGGCTCCTCTTTCATTGTGTAATGCTTTTACTCTTCCGCTGAACTGCCCCGCAAGCAATACATCTCCGACTTTTAATGTTCCCGCTTCTACAAGCACAGTAGCAACATAACCGCGTCCTTTATCAAGAGAAGATTCTATGATTGTTCCCGTTGCATTCTTCCCCGGATTCGCATGAAGGTTCAGCATTTCTGCTTCTAATAAAACTTTTTCCAGCAACACGTCAATGTTCAATCCTTTTTTTGCCGAGATCTCCTGGCACTGGTATTTACCACCCCACTCTTCCACTAAAATATTCATTTGCGAAAGCGCTTCCCTGATCTTATCAGGGTTTGCACCTGGCTTATCAATTTTATTTATTGCAAATACAATTGGCACACCGGCTGCCTGCGCGTGGTTAATTGCTTCAGTGGTTTGAGGCATCACACTATCATCTGCTGCAATAACTATAATTGCAATATCAGTTACCTGGGCACCACGTGCACGCATAGCGGTAAATGCTTCGTGACCGGGAGTATCAAGGAAGGTGATTTTTTTACCACTTTCCAATTCCACACTATATGCTCCAATGTGCTGCGTAATACCACCCGCTTCACCTGCAATTACGTTTGCCTTTCTTACAAAGTCAAGTAATGAAGTTTTACCGTGATCCACGTGACCCATCACAGTTACAATTGGTGAACGAGGTTTTAATGACTCGGGAGTATCTTCATCTTCTTTAATTGCTTCCTGCACCTCAACACTTACGAACTCCACTTTGTATCCAAACTCCTCAGCAACAATTGTTAATGTTTCCGCATCCAAACGCTGATTAATAGAAACAAATATTCCAAGGCTCATACAGCTTGAAATAATATCTGTAACAGGAACACTCATCATCGATGCAAGCTGGTTTGCAGAAACGAACTCAGTTACCTTTAATGTTTTTTTATCCTCCGCTTGTTTATCTGCCTCTCCCTGTATCTTTTCTTTTACCTCATCTCTTTTTAAACGCCTGTATTTAGCAGCTTTCGATTTACCTGCGCCACTAAGTTTTGCAAGTGTTTCTTTTATCTGTGCCTGAACTTCCTCTTCGGTTAGGTCACGTTTCTCTTCTCTTTTCTTAACAGGAGCTCCTTTACCAAATGGCCTATCATACTGTTTTCTCTGAAAGGGCGAAGAAGTGGAAGGAGTGGCAGAAGTAGTTTCCCCCTCTTTATGAATTCTTTTTCTCTTGCGTTTTTGCCTATCACTTCCATCACCCGATGAAGATGCAACTGGTTTTCGTTTTTCCTCCTTTACAGGAAGATCTATCTTACCCATTATCTTGGGGCCTTCCAGTTTGTCAATTTTAGTTTCGTAAAAATCTTCCTTTATTCCTTCTGTAACTTTCGGAACTTCTTCTACTTTAGGCTTTTCCGCCTCTTCAACTTTTTTCTCTTCAACAGGCGTTTCCTTTACCTTTTTATCCGGTTTTGTCTTTGTGTTTAATGCTGAAAGATCAATTTTAGAAACAACTTTTACATTTATTTCTTTGTCGGGTTTAGCACGAATCATCTCCTCGTCCTTAGGAACTACCAATCGATTCGCATCCTTAATGATGATCTCCGCCTTTTCTTCTTCACGCTGCTTCTGAATTTCAGAAGGTTTTGCTTCATCGGCTTCGAGAGTCGCTGAATCCTTTTTGGTTCTTCCGGAGAACACAAGTTTAGACTCTTCCTTAACAGATTTTTCTTCCTGGAATTGTCTAAGGAGAAGAGAATATTGTTCTTCATTCACCTTTGAGTTACGGGTAATATCCTTGTGCCCTTTCGTCTGAAGGAAATCAATTACGTGTTCAACACCTACTCCCAATTCGGAAGCAACTTTTACTATACGCTTAGCAGCTACGTTTTCTGACATCTACTTTTTTAATTTTAAATAAAAATTTATTGCAATTATTCAAACTCTGACGATAATATTCGTATCACATCTTTTACTGTTACTTCTTCAAGGTCAGTTCTTTTCACTAACTCTTCAACACCAAGATCAAGCACACTTCTTGCGGTATCGCAACCGATAGCTTTTAATTCATCAATGATCCAGCTTTCGATTTCATCTGCGAATTCCTCAAGATCCACATCTTCATTATCCACATCTGAATCACGATAAACATCAATTTCATAACCGCTTAATTTCCCGGCCAGTTTAATGTTATGTCCACCTTTACCAATTGCCAATGACACCTGGTCAGGTTTCAAATAAACATCGGCACGTTTAGTGTCGTCGTTAATTTTAATTGAAACTATTTTAGCAGGACTCAATGCACGCGTAATAAACAACGTTGGATTATTAGTATAGTTGATAACGTCGATATTCTCGTTACGCAATTCTCTAACAATACCATGAATACGAGAACCTTTCATACCAACACAAGCTCCAACAGGATCAATTCTATCGTCATAAGACTCAACAGCAACTTTAGCTCTTTCGCCTGGTTCACGAACAATTTTCTTAATGGTGATAAGTCCGTCAAATACTTCAGGAACTTCCAACTCAAATAATCTTTCAAGAAAAATAGGAGATGTTCTTGACAAAATGATTACGGGAGTGTTATTTTTTAACTCAACGCGCTGAACAACTGCTCTTACGTTATCTCCTTTTTTGAAAAAGTCAGACGGGATTTGTTCGAATTTAGGAAGGATCAATTCATTTCCTTCATCATCCACCACCAAAATTTCTTTTTTCCAGATCTGGTAAACTTCACCTGTGATAATTTCACCTAATCTCTCAGAATACTTTTTATAAATACCATCTTTCTCGAGGTCAAGTACTTTAGATACAAGGTTCTGACGAATAGAAAGCACCGCCCTTCTTCCGAAGTCATTTAGCTTTACCGGCTCAGAAACCTCCTCGCCAATTTCAAAATCGGGTTCAATTTTATGTGCATCAGTTAAGCTGATGTGTTTATTAGCATCAAAATCAAAACTGTCTTCTGCGAATTCGTCATCAACGATCACGCGGTTCCACCAAATCTCCAAATCTCCTTTATCGGGGTTAACGATAATATCGAAGTTTTCATCACTTCCGTGTTTTTTGATAAGCATACTCCTGAAAACGTCTTCAAGAATACTCATCAGTGTTACCCTGTCGATATTTTTGATGTCCTTAAATTCTGAAAAGGACTCTACCAGGTTAATACTTTCGGTTGTTGTTTTGGTTGCTGCCATGTTATTATTATTTAAAGGATATTTTAACTTTTGTTTCTTTGATTTGGTTAAATTTTAAGCTTACTGATTTTGTTATTTTTCGTTTTTCGCCATTTACTTTTTCTTTTACCTCGTGTTCTATTGTAATACCTTCATCATTTGCGTCGGCCAATTTTCCTTCAATTTTAATTCCGTCAATGTTTAATACTTCCACATTACGGCCTATTCTTTTTTTATACTGCCTTACCAATTTTAAGGGCCTTTCCATTCCTGCGGATGATACATCCAATGAAAAATCTTCTGCTTCACGATCCAAAGAACTCTCTATATAGCGGCTTAATTCAATACAATCACTAATTAAGATCTTATCATCACTATCTAAAAAAACCGCGATCTTATTAGCCGGGCTAACCGTTACCTCAACTAGGTAATTGGGTGAACCGTATAACTTATCTTCTACTAATTGCTTTATTTTGCTTTCTGCTATCATCTCCTTAGACAAAAGAAGAGGGGACTCTCGTCCCCTCTTTTATTTAACTCCGTAAAAGCGATACAAATGTACTATAAATTATTTATTCTACAAAATCTCCCTATCCTACTTAAGCAGTTTTATAGATAAGGGATAATAAGGATTTTTCCCTTTTCTCACCCTAAATGCATTGATAATGGCCGATAAATATATAAATAGCATTAGAAACGCAGTCGTAGCAAATATGAAAAAAAACAAAAGAGGAATTGAATTTTTATTATTTCCAGCCAAAAAAAAGAAAAACGTCAAAATAAACGGTATAAAAATATAAGCAGTATAACTGATTTGAGCATTTAACACCTTTTTTCCATGATCATTTAATTGATTAATCCTATCCTTCTTATATAGCCATAAAATAAGTGGCACAATAATATTACCCAGCGGTACAACAATACCTGACAATACACTTATATGCATAAGAAATAACTCACCCCTTTCATTTTCAGTTGGTGGAGGTGTAAAAAATATCCAAGGCATCACAAATAGACTTAAGTGTATATAATCGGGCATCTACTTCGGCAGATTCTATTCGCTGAATAGTTCGGACACTTAAGCCGGTTCTGTCGGCCAGTTCTTCCTGGGTTATTCCTTTTAATTTTCTATAGTAAACAATTCTTTCTGAGATAATTTCTTTTTCCATGATCTTAATTTTTTGTGGTTATTATATTTGATGCAAAAATGAAACATCAAAATATTATTCACCACGACACGCACACGACATGTTCACGACACTTAAGGCAAATCAATGAAAATCAGATAATTATAATTAGTTTAAAATTCTTATTCGGCAGAAATAGTTTCTATTAAAAAGGTAGTGAAACATATGTGTCACACAAATGTCGGCTCTATTTCTTAACCTTTACACCTTTATTGTATACGATTTCCGATACAATATTGCCATTTGTATCATAATATATCCATTTTCCGTGCGGTTTGCTGACAGTTCGCTCCTTTTCGGCGGTTTGTCCATTAGTCTTTACAGCTATTTTTTCGGTTTCTTTAAATACCTTATAGTTCAGTTCGCATTTGATCTTCCCATCCTGGTACCAGGTGATACTTTTTCCGCTTAGCTTACTTTTTTTATAACTCTCCTGCCTGAACTTCCCTCCTGTTTCATAATAATACATCCATTTACCATCTGGTTTTTCCTGTTTATAGTTTCCTTCACGCTCTTTGAATCCTGCCTTTGTCCAGAATACCCAATGACCATGCTTTTGCCCAAAAATAAAACTCCCCTCTTCTTCAATTTTACCATCGGAAAACCAGAATTTCCATTTGCCATCTTTTAAGCCATCTTTATATGCACCCAGGTAACTTGGATTTCCATTGGAGAACCAGCCCTTCCACAAACCATCCATGACTCCGGCTTTAAAATTTCCTTCATCTTTTTTATGATCCTTATCGTACCAGGAAAACCAGGTGCCTTCTTCTTTATTGTTTACATATTTACCTTGCTGTAATTTAAAACCACTCTCATACCAAAAATTCCACTCACCCTGCTTGATATCGTTTTTATAATTTCCTTCTTTCTGTTTTGTTCCCGCCCTGTACCAGTAACTCCAGGTGCTATCCATTTTATCTTCTCTAAAAGATCCTTCACTTTCTTTTTGACCTGAATCAAACCAATACACCCACTTGCCCGATCGTAAATTATCTTTCACATTTCCCTTCATCTCAAGGGATCCGTCTTTTCTGTACCATGACCACTCGCCATTTTTTTTATCGTTTACATACGGGCCTTCGCTTTTTAGTTTGCCATCATCATACCAAAGCGTGCATTTTCCATTTTTAAATCCATTGACATAATTTACTACGTAATCATTTTTTCCTGCTATGGTCCAAAACATCCATTCACCATCCATACGGCCAGCCTTATAGTTTCCGCCACCCTTTTTATTTCCATTGTCATATACCAAATTAAATTTTCCGTTTCCATCTTTTATAATAGCCCCACCTGTCTCATCATAAAAATTATTGATGAATAAAAGAGAATCTTTGAACTCCGACTCCTGTTTTAACTTGCCATTGCTATACCACTCTGTCCATTTACAGCATTGCTTATCATTCTTATATGAGCCTTCCTGTTTATGATTTCCATTCATATACCAACTCTTAAAAACATCTTCCTGAAAATTATCTTTAAAAAATCCTTCGTGTTCTTTATTTCCATTCTCGTACCAATAGGTCCATTTACCATTACGCTTACCACTTTTATAATTTTCTTCACTCTTCGTTTTCCCGCTTTCGTGCCACCCTTTCCAAACGCTATCGGGTAAGTTGTTTTTGAAATACATTTCCTGGGCCTTCGTTCCGTTTACATACCAATAGGTCCAGCTCCCGGTTTTTGTTCCATTGCTATAGCTTTCATCAGATTTCATTTTTCCATCTTCGTAGTATGTTTTCCAGTTGCCGGTTTCCTTCCCTTGCTCAAAAAAACTTTCTTTCGCTACCTTACCATTCTCGTACCATGAAGTTGTTTTACCGTGCTGCACACCATTCTTATAATTTTCCTCAACACGTTTTTTAGATTTATCGGCATCCCAATATTCTGTTCTGGGCTGCGCATAAAACAAATGAGCTAATGCAATAAATGACAACGATAAAATAAATTTATTCATTTCCGGTTTTTAAGTAATTATGGTTACGGTACAAACCTCAAACTAAACAAAAAAACAGGCGCAGTGGTCAACTATTTTTTCAACAACACGTTAACATTATACCAAATTAACATGAGGCTTTTTTACCTATCTTTAACTGTTATTATAACGTATTCACATGAAGAAAATTTTCTTTCCCCTTTTTGTTTTAATTTCATTGCTTATAAACAGTAATAGTGTTTACTCACAGGCCTTCGAAGGTATTATTGAGTTCAAAAAACAAACTGATTTTGATACTATTAGTTACATTTATTACATAAAGGGAGATAAAATACGTGTAGACGAGATAGGTGCAAATTATGGTGAAACTCAAGGAGGATCATACTTTATTGATACCAAAGAAAAAAAAATAATTGCGGTTAGCCATGCGCGCCGCCTTTATTTTGAACAGCCGGCATCACCTGTTCCTGCTAATACCAAAGGAACGCCTGAGGTCACGAAAACAAAAAACACAAAGGTCATTTCCGGACAAACTTGTACAGAATATGTGGTAAAATGCAAAGAAGAAAACACGCAAATAAGTTATTGGCTGGCAAGCGGCAATTACAATTTTTTCTCTCCAATGTTAAAGCTTCTTAACAGAAAGGATAAATCATCGGTATACTTTACAAAACTTACTGGTGTAGAAGGTATGTTTCCTTTTTTATCTGTTGAAACGACAATTGGAGGCAAAGATGAAAACACAAGACTGGAAGTAATCAAGATTCAAAAGAAAACAATACCAGCTTCTAAGTTTGAGATTCCGAAAGGATATCAGAAGAGCGAAAATTAGCCTTCGGGTTTAAGCTGATAGCAGCCTTGACTCTTCGAGAACGTTCGAGTGAGCTCACGCCGAAGTCCTCAGAGTCCAGCCTGTATTATCAGGAAAAAAACAATGTTATACTTTCTCCTTCATCCATTATCTGGATTCTTCTCCCGAGATACAGGGCCATATTGTTACTGATATGTCCCGCAGGGAAATTAAAATAAACTGGGAATTCATATTCTTTTACGGCATCAAGAATTATTTCTTCGGGTGTGCTTCCAAATGGGATTGCATTATCTTTTAAATCAGTCATACCCCCAACCAACAAACCTTCCAGCTCGCTTAATTTATCAGCGCGTTTCAGACTAAGCATCATCCTATCTATATGATAAAGGTATTCGTCGAGGTCTTCAATGAATAGGATTTTTCTATCGGTAATAATATCAGAGGGGCTTCCTTTTAAAGCATACAAGAGGGAAAGATTCCCACCAATAAGAACCCCATTACAATCACTCCCTTTATTAAACGGATTTTTAGAAAAATCATAAATAAGATTTTCTCCAAATAAGGCTTTACGCAAGGACTCAACTGCATCAACACTTTTATTAAAATTAATTGACATCACCGCATGCAGGGTTTCTACTCCAATATTCTGATTAATGTGCGAATGCAAAATTGTAATATCACTAAACCCTACTATCCATTTTGGACTTTTTTTGAATACCGAAAAATTAAGTTTATCAATGATCCTCATTACACCATACCCGCCCCGTGCTGCTATTACAGCCTTCACATCATTATCATTCAGCATTTCCTGCAAATCGGCTGCGCGCTGCTCATCAGTACCTGAATATTGATCCTGGCTTCCATAAATATTCTTCCCCAGCTTAACATTCAACCCCCAGTCTTTAAACGTTTTTATTGCCAGCTCCATTTCTTCGGGAGAAATTTTACGTGCAGGAGCAATTATACCTATTGTGTCGCCTTTTTGAAGGTAAGGAGGTTGTATCATTTTGTTATCTTTGTCGCCATTTGATTCTCACAAGTTAGTAATTTAATTATAAAAATACATTGACTTTTAAACGACATACAATAACTGCAGCGCTTCCGTACGCTAATGGCCCTAAACATATTGGTCATTTGGCGGGGGCTTATCTTCCTGCGGATATTTATGTTCGTTGGTTGCGCTCTCAGCAAAAGGATGTTTTATTTATTTGCGGAAGTGATGAGCATGGTACAGGAATTTCTATCCAGGCCACTAAAGAAAATACTACTCCAAGAGCTATTATAGATCATTATCATAATTTATTAAAAAGTAATTTTGAGGACCTTGGTATTTCCTTTGATGTTTACCATCGTACCAGCGAAAAAATTCATCATGAAACTGCACAGGAATTTTTTAAAACACTTTATAATAAGGGACTTTTCAAGGAAGAAATGTCTCCGCAGTATTATGACGAAGAAGCAAAAACTTTTTTAGCTGATCGTTATATTACAGGCACCTGTCCCAACTGCAGTAATCCAAAAGCGTATGGCGATCAATGCGAAAAATGCGGCAAAGATCTGAACGCGACGGACTTGATCAATCCTATTTCAACACTTAGCGGCAAACCACCCGTACTAAAATCTACCAAAAACTGGTTCCTTCCTTTAGGCGATTATGAAAAATGGTTACGTGAATGGATACTTGAATCTCATAAAAATGATTGGAAGATAAACGCATACGGTCAATGCAAATCATGGATCGAAGGAGGACTTCATCCGCGCTCTATGACCCGTGACCTGGATTGGGGAATAAAAGTTCCTTTGCCTGATGCAGAAGGAAAAGTGTTGTATGTATGGTTCGATGCGCCAATAGGATATATTTCGGCAACGAAACAATATTTTAAAGAAGTTAGTGAAGGCAAACGCGAGTTTAGCTATGACCGCAAGAAAAAATTTCAGAACGAAGATTGGAAAACATACTGGCAGCCTGCCCGCCACCCTGATGGAACTTTGAAAGCAGGTGGGGATGAAGAAACAAGGCTTATACATTTTGTAGGAAAAGACAATATTGTCTTTCACTGCATTATTTTTCCTGTGATGTTAAAAGCGCATGGCGATTATTTATTACCCGACAATGTTCCCGCCAATGAATTTTTGAACCTGGAAGGTGATAAAATGAGTACAAGTAAAGGCTGGTCGGTTGAAATGCATAATTATTTAGCAGACTTTCCAGGCAAACCAGATGTGTTACGTTATTGCCTCATCTCTAACATGCCAGAGACAAAGGATAGTGAGTTTACCTGGAAAGATTTTCAATTAAAAAATAATAGTGAATTAGTTGGCATACTCGGCAATTTTATTAATCGCACACTGGTACTCACTCATAAATATTATGAAGGTGCGGTGCCTGCTGCAAATGAATTTAATAAGGGTGACATTATTTTACTGGAAGAAATAAGTAAATATCCAGCGAAGATAAGTGCGTCGTTGGATCAGTTTCGATTCAGAGAGGCTTTGGCAGAATTTATGAACCTGGCACGGTTAGGAAATAAATATTTAGCAGATAATGAGCCATGGAAAATTGCCGGGAGTGATGGTGAGAGAGTAAAAACAATTATGAATTTGTCTCTACAAATTGCGGCCAATCTTACTGTGTTAATGGAACCTTTTTTACCATTTACAGCGACAAAATTGTGTGAGATGCTAAACATTAAACAGTTGACCTGGGAAGAAGCGAAAAAAACGGATCTATTAAAACCCGGGCACAAAATAAACGCAGCAAGCTTATTGTTTGATAAAATTGAAGACGATGTTATTGCCTTGCAGATTCAAAAATTAGAAGCATCAAAAAAAATGAATGAGGAAACCAGTTCAGAGTTCAAAGTTCAAAGTTCAAAGGAAAATATTTCCTATGAAGAATTTAGTAAAATGGATATCCGCACAGGGACAATATTGGAAGCAGAGCGTGTGCCAAAAACAGATAAGCTATTAAAATTAAAAATTGATACCGGTATTGATCAGCGTACTGTGGTAAGTGGTATCGCAGAATATTATAAACCGGAAGAAATTATCGGGCAGCAGGTAAGTATATTAGTGAACCTGGCACCAAGAAAAATAAAAGGCATTGAATCGCAGGGAATGATTTTAATGGCCGAAAATGCAAAGGGAGAACTCTCTTTTGTTGCGCCGACAAAAAAATCAGATAATGGATATGGAATAAAATAATCGGATTTTTAATCTGCCTGTCGTATTTCGACAGCAAATTATAGGCATATTAGCTTAACGGAATTACAACGCTTGCCCACCGGTAATTTCCACTTAACCAAACGTTTACATTTTTTTAATAATTATCAACACCCTTTTTTACGTGAATAATGCAATAAACAACCCCGTGTCAAAAAATTTATTTTACTTAATAAATAACCCAACACGAACTTATTCGTATAATTAGTTCGCAAACAACATTATGCGTAAAACAACCCGACTAATTTTATTTTTTGTTTCCATGCTTTTCGTTGAGTATGCATATTCAACGCATATTGTGGGAGGATCGCTTACGTATGTATATATTAATGATTCAACCTATGCAGTAACGCTTAAACTTTACCGCGATTGTTCCGGCATTAATCTTCCTGGCAGCGTTGACATAACAGTATTAGGTTATGATGGAGTGCCTTTTTCTCCAAGCAAGGATTTTACTATGCCCAGGAGATCAGTAAGTAATCTTCCATCTAATCTTGATTCCTGTGCCACACCGCCAAATCCTATGCCTTGTGTACAGGAAGGAATATATACTTTCACGGTAAACAATTTTTCTCCAAACCCCGGAGGCTATCATATGTATACCCAGATAGTGGCGCGAAATGGTAGCTTATCCAACATTAATGCACCGGGAAGTGCCGGTGAAAGTTTTTATGCATATATCCCCGGACCCACCGTTTATTGGCTAGAGGATTTTACTTTGGCAAATGGAACCACTGTTGACAACGGTGCGACCGCCTGGAGTATAAGCAGCGGAACCACAAGTGTAAATTCGGCGCAGGTGAATGGTAATCTTTTTGAAGTTACCGGCGCCAATGATGGCGAAGTGATATGGACCTCACAGGTAATTAATATTTCTACATTCACCAACGGAGTAGATGCGAAAGTTTCCCTTGCAGAAACTGGTGCTCTTGAAAATACGGATAGCATCAATGTATTTTACAGTATCAATGGCGGGACGCTCACCGCTTTTCCTATCAATGGAATTCTTGCAAATGATTTTACATCGGCCACAGCAAAGGCAACGGGCCTTGCAGGAAATACGCTACAGCTTTTTATCCAGGTGCATTACGATAACGCTTCTCCAAATTCTGAAGTATATACATTCGATGATGTGATAGTTTACGAAAGTGACACCCTTATAAACAGTAATCCGGTCTTCGATCTTTTTCCTCCATTATTTTTATGTGCAGGAACTCCATTTACTTTCGATCATAAAGCGACCGATGCTGATGGAGATTCATTAGCATATGCTTTTTATACACCATACGATGGTGATGCTGCAGTAGGTGGTCCAAAGGATCCGACATTTTCAAACAATGTTGCTACATTTCTTCCTGTGGTTTGGTTAGCCGGCTTCTCTGCAACTGCCCCTCTTGGAGCTCCACCACTTAGCCTTAGTGCCACAACAGGTTTACTTTCCGGCACCCCGGGTTCTATCGGGCAATTTGTAGTTGGTGTAAAAGTAAAAGAATATCGTAACGGTGTTTTGCTGAGTGAAACGCTGAGAGATTTTCAATTCAACATTATCGTTTGTCCGCCGCTTGCACAAGCAGGACTTTCACCATTCAATGGTTGCAACGGCAACGCCGTTAGCTTTTCACCAGACGACACTTTGGGTTCTGCTTTTTGGTGGGATCTTGGAAACACGTTAGCGACCGACGACACATCTCTTTTAAAATTTCCTACTTATACTTATCCCACATCAGGAACTTATACAGTTACACTTATTGCGAACAAGGGAACTTATTGTTCTGACACTGCATATACAACAGTTACCACCTCTACAGTTTCTGCCGCTTTTTCACACAACGCTCCTGTTTGCTTAGGAAGTCTTATCACATTTACAAATAGCTCAACTAAATCGGCAAATGCCACCATTGCCTCTTACTTGTGGGCATTCGGAGATGGCAGTACATCCACAACAACATCCACCAATCCCACTCATACATATACCACAACAGGAGTATTTTCCGTTTCTCTTACTGCCACAAATAATTTCGGATGCGACAGCATGACTGTTAAATCTTTAACTGTAAATCCTATTCCAACTGCCAATGCCGGATCAAGCAGCTTGGTATGTGCTACAAGCCCCGCCGTAGTATTGAATGGTAGTGTTACAAATGCAACAACCATTAGCTGGACCAGCAACGGCACAGGAGCGTTTACACCAAACAACACAACACTTAATGCTACCTATACTCCAAGTGCGGCAGATATTACAGCAGGAGTTGTTACGCTTACACTTTCCACCACCAGCAATGCTCCCTGCAATGCATCTGACACAATGAAGATTACGATCAATGCTACTCCAACGGCTTCCGCTGCAGGTGGCGATCAAACACTTTGCGGCATAACAACTGCAACACTTGCAGCAAATACACCAGCTACAGGAACCGGTGCCTGGAGTTTTGTTTCGGGATCTGCGGTCATAACTAATTCCACTTCAGCAACCACTACCGTTACCGGATTAACACCGGGATCATCTTACACATTACGCTGGACAGTTTCCAATGGAGTTTGTCCGCCATCAACCGATGATGCGATAATAACTGTTTCTCTTTTAGCAACAGCAAATGCCGGATCAAGCCGTGTAGTTTGTGCAACGAGTCCGGCAGTTGTGTTGAGTGGAAATATTACAAATGCGCCCGGCAGCAGCTGGACAAGCGACGGAACAGGAGCCTTTACTCCAAACAATACTACAATAAATGCTACATACACTCCAAGTGCAGCTGATATCATAGCCGGAATTGTTACACTCACTCTCTCAACAACAGGACATGCACCGTGCGATGTTTCAGACACTATGCAAATCACGATTAGCGGTGTACCAACAGCTGCAAATGCAGGCCCTGACCAAACCGTATGTGGATTAACTACTGCAACACTTGCGGCAAATGCCCCGGCAACCGGAACAGGAAAATGGACACTCGTTTCCGGATCTGGTATCATTACAAATTCTGCTTCACCAACAAGTTCAATAACAGGACTAACAACGGGCACAACAAACACTTTCCGCTGGACCATATCAAATGGAGCTTGTACTCCATCAACAGATGATGTTGTAATAAAGGTTGATTCCCTGCCCACCACAGCCAACGCAGGACCGGACCAATACATATGCAATATCAGTACGATGCTTGCTGCAAACAATCCAACTGTTGGAACAGGCGGCTGGTCCATTATTTATGGTACACCTGTTTTATCTTCAACGGTATCACCTACCGCAACTGTTTCCGGATTAGCAGCGGGTGATTCAATAATATTAAGATGGACAATTACAAAAGGTTTTTGCACCAGCTTTGATGAAGTCACCATTGTAGTGAATACCATACTTACCAGTGTGAATCCTGGTAACGACCAAACGGTATGCAGCAGCTCACTCGTTCAGTTAAATGGGAATGTTTCGGGAAATACAACAACAGGAGCATGGTCGAGTTCCGGATCAGGAATATTTGCACCCAACGCAAACATCCTGAACGCGACTTATGCTTTCAGTAATGCCGATACGGCAGCGGGAGCAGTCACACTTTATCTTACTTCTACAAATAACGGTCAATGCTCTATCTCCATCGACAGCATACAAATCACTATTGAGATTCCTGCAAAAGTTAATGCTGGTCCCGATCAGCAAATGTGCGAGAACAATCCTGTTGTTAATTTAGTTGGCAGCGTCAGCGGATTAAGCACAACAGGCCAATGGTCTTCTCCCGGTGATGGAAATTTTGCTTTGGCAACCAACCTTTCTACTTCATATACCGCCGGGCCAAATGATATTTCGTCGGGATCATTTTTGGTAATATTATCTTCCACAAACAATTCAACTTGTCCTGCTACTGATGATTCGCTCACAGTAACTGTAACACCTGCACCTATTGTCACAGCCGGCGTAAACCAGGTTGTTTGCAGTAACTCAGCGATACAGCTTAGCGCAACTGTTTCGGGAAGCAGCACAACCGGAGTCTGGTCAGGTAATGGAACGGGAACATTTTCTCCAAACAACACAACACTCAACGGAACTTACACTCCAAGCATTGCAGACATCACAGCAGGACAAGTGAAACTTGTACTTACATCTACAAACAATGGAAATTGTTTACCGGTAACCGATACTGTACAAATAGACTTTTTTGATCTGCCAATTCCAAATGCGGGTCCCGATCAAATTACCTGTTCAACTTTCCCTAGCGTTACATTGTCAGGATCCGTTGCTGGAGGAACATCAACAGGAGTTTGGTCTACAACCGGAACGGGAAATTTTACCCCGAATGTAAATACTCTTAGTGCATCATATAACATCAGTGCTGCCGATATTATTTCCGGAAGTGTTTACGTTATCCTAACTTCTTCGAATAACGGCCCCTGCCCTTCTGTTCCGGATACTATGAAAATTGATATTATTGAACAACCTTCAACATCGTTAGCAGATACTTTCTTTTGTACAAAAAACTTAAACTCCATAGAACTTATTGGAGGAATAATTGGTGATACAGGTACATTTATCTGGAGAACTTCCGGAACGGGAACATTTAAACCAAACAATACTTCCAACCCAATACAATACAAACCAAGCGCAGCTGATATTGCGAATGGATTTGTAACTATAAAATTTATTTCTGCCGGTAACAGTCCTTGTGCAAATGATACCAGTATTATAACATTAACACTATATCCTTCACCTGTCTCCGCATTTTCGCCGTCTAAAATAGTTTGTTTCGTTCCTAATGACAAAGTTGTATATACCAATCAATCCGTAAATGCGATAAGTTACATTTGGAGCTTCGGAGATGGAACACCAAACACAACGCTTACAAATCCATCACATAATTATACTAAAGTAGGAAAATACATTACCCAACTTATTGCCGAAAACAACTTTGGATGTACGGATACTTCAGAGATTGAAATTACCGTTTCGGGCCAAATCATTACACCAACAGGTTTTACTCCTGATCCTAACGGACCGAATGATGGCAAGTATATCCCCGGCGATTTGAGCAATAATATATTTTTACCTTATGCTGATGGTGTTACCGATTATCATTTAATGATATTCAATCGTTGGGGAGAATTAATTTTCGAATCAGTTGATATTACTATTGGATGGAATGGCTACTACAGAGGGAAACTTTGTCAGCAGGATACTTACGTTTGGAAAATAGAAGCGAAATTTAATGATGGAAGAGATTACATTGACAAAGGATCAGTTACATTATTACGTTAAAGAATAAATGATTGTGTTTAGTAGATATAAAATAATTTTTCTTTTTATTTCCTTAATAATATTAGGGAGCAGACATTGTATTGCTCAGGAAAAGGAAATTGATGACGAGGCAGAAAAACATATTTCGTTGAGAAAGAAAAATAAACTGGCCGATGAAGCTTTCGAAAAACTAGATTTCCTAAGAGCGTATACACTTTATGAGGATATACTAGCCAAAGACAGCAGCGATATGTATGTTTATTACCGTGCAGGAGTTTGCCTTTTTAAACTCGGTGAAAACACTTCTACTGCAATTCGCTATTTTCAAAAGTCTTCACAAAAAATAAATGATTCCCACTATTATTTAGGAAGAATATATCATTTCAAAAATGATTTGATGCAGGCCATGAAAGAGTATAATTATTTTGAAGAAAAATACAGGCCCGAATCAGAAATTCCTGTAGATGAGGAGAGGCGATGGATCGATATATGCAAAAGCAGTATTGAACGAATGTTAAATGCCCTTGATCTGCAGGTAAAACCATTGGGCGCAAATGTAAATACTAAATTTCCCGATTACGCGCCCTTCCTCTCCCCTGACGAGCAAATGCTTGTTTTTACATCAAGGCGGGAAGGTAGTGCCGGCAACGACAAAGATCCTTATGAAAGATATTATGAAGATATTTTCTTTTGCAAAAGAGAAGGCGATGAATGGTCGAAAGCAAAACCATTTAGTGTGAACATTAATACCATGACACATGATGCCGGTGTAACATTCGCGCCGGATGGAGGAATAATTTTTTACAGAACCGATGAGAAAAAAACAGGGGGAGATTTATACATCAGCCATAGAACTACTGACGATTGGCAGGAAGCTAAAATTTTAACGGGCCGTATCAATTCGGAATACTGTGAGTCCAGCGCATGTTTTTCTCCCAATGGCGGAATGATAATTTTTTCGAGCGACAAACCGGGAGGATATGGAGGAAAGGATCTTTATAGAATCATTAAATTTTCTGACAGTCTTTATAGTATGCCGCTTAACCTTGGACCAAAAATAAATACCGAATACGATGAGGACGGACCATTCCTTCATGGGGATACGCTTGCATTGTACTTTAGTTCAAAGGGGCATAACACAATGGGAGGCTATGATATTTTTAAAGCTGCGTATGACAGCAGCGGTTCTTTTCGCGCACCGGTTTCTCTTGATCCTCCCTTTAATTCAACTGCAGATGACATCTATTATGTGTTAACAAAAAATGGCGAGACAAGTTATCTTTCATCCAACCGATCCGGCAACTTTGATATTTATGAATCAGCGCTGAACGTACACAACACGGCTATTTTGAGAGGGAGAATAAGTGTAGAAGCGAATAAAATTATAGACATGAGCAAAGTTCAGATAACAATTAACGAAGAGCCCAGCGGTAAGTTCAATGGAATTTACAAAATAAAAAAGAACTTCAGCACCTTTATTTTTTACGCCGATAAAACAAAAGAATTTAAAGTAACCATTGAGAGTCCCGAAATAAAAACAAAAACTGAAAAAATAAAGATCACTGGCGATGAAATAAGTTTAACAGTGAAAAAGTTAGGGAAATAAAATTTATGCATAAAACAAAAAGACATAATTTATTTTTCATCCCTCGTAATTTTATTGCGCAGGGTGAAGCGTGTCATGCTTTGTTTTCAATAGCTGTTCTTTTCGCTATTCTTTTTGGCAATACACAAACACTTAAAGCACAGCACTATCAGTTTAGCCAATTCTATTCTGCAAGAACTTATTTAAATCCTGCATTCGCCGGCGTTGATGCCTGTTCTAAATTAAGCCTTACTTACCGCGACCAATGGGCATCTGTGCCAGGAGCGTTCGTTACTACACAGGTGGGATTTGATCAGGCCATTCGAAGGAATAGTGGAATTGGATTTCTATTATTCAGCGACAAATCAGGATATGGAGGTTTAAGCTCAACCATGTTTTCCGGTCTCTATTCTTATGAAATTAGTATTAACAGAAAAACCCGTTTGCGCTTTGGAGTTGCTGCCGGCGGAGTTTCAAGAAAAATAGATTACACTGCTCTTTTATTCGGAGATCAGATAGAAAGAGGGGGTTCAATACCAACAATTGAAAACCCTACAGAAGCAAGCACCTATCTTGACTTTTCATCAGGAGTAATTTGTTATTCTAAAAAAAGCTGGCTGGGCGCGTCAGGCATTCACCTCAATCAACCTAACCAGTCCCTTCTCATTGACGAAATGAGCAAACTTCCATTTGAATTGAGAGTTCATGGTGGAAGAAGATTTTACAATATTAAAAAGAAAAAAACCTGGGATAGCCAATACCTTACAATGGCCTTCAACTACAAAATGCAATCGGAATTTGACCAGTTAGATATAGGTGTTTATTTAACTAAAAGCCCAATGAACTTTGGTGTATGGTATCGCGGCCTTCCTTTAATAAAGACCTATAAACCGGGATATAGCAATCATGATGCTATTATTCTTCTTGCGGGTTTTAGCTGGGACAGATTTACAGTTGGCTATAGTTATGATATTACCATTTCAAAACTCACCAACGAATCCGGTGGATCACATGAGATTTCAATCTCACACAACTTCTGCAACAACAAAAAGAAAAGAACTAAATCTATTGTGATTTCCTGTCCTAAGTTTTAGATTTTCCTAAGAAGCAAACACAATTAATTTCTGTTTAATTACCTGGAAGTGATAAAATTTTAAAACTCACTCAGGATGGACTAATATTTGAAACGTTGCGAGACAATACAGAAATTCAGCGATATGAACGCAGAATATAACACACGAAGAAATTTTTTAATCGCTAATATGTGTTACAACGTTCAGTAAAATCGAGCAAAGAAATTCTGTAAGGCAGATGGATTTGAAGCGGATACCTTCATTTTTAGAGGAAAATGCTTCATTTCGGCTATCAAAAGTCCCCCTTTATCATAAGGGGAGTTCTAAAAATAGAATGTTAAAAACAATCTAATAAAATCGTATCT
>CAZQIC010000088.1:0-20103 GCA_964593555.1 uncultured Bacteroidia bacterium
CTAAAAAAAAATACGGTTACATTTGTTAAAATCAATTAATAGAACCTCCCTTGATAATAATAAAAAACTTTTAGGTAAATATATAGGGTATGGGAAGCATAAAACCTGGATACGCGTTGGCGGCTATTCAGCAAAGGACGCACAGCGGATTGCAAATATAAGAGCTCTGAAAAAAGCATTTCTGAATATTAAAAAACAAATGGAGCCTGATTTGGCAAAACTGGAAAACTCATTGTTAAATAGTAATTAAACATATGAAAACAATAACATTTCTTTTTATCTCTTTAATTTCTTTTACAACATTTTCACAGGAGTGGAAGTGGCTGGAGAATTCGCCTGTAACCTATGGCAAACAGGATGATGTTTTTTTTATTAATGAAAACCTGGGCTGGAGTGTAAACGGACAGGGAAATATTTTTAAAACTACGGATGGAGGAAAAACCTGGAACAATGTATTAAAACAACCGGGCACTTATTTTCGTTGCATCGCTTTTGTTGATAGTCTTCATGGCTTTGCAGGAAATATCGGAACCGATTATTATCCGGGTGTAAAGGACACAATTCCATTATACGAAACTTTTGATGGAGGTACATCATGGAAGGCAATGACCACGTTCAGCGGTCCATTCCCAAAGGGAATATGCAACTTAAATATACTGGACAAAGACCATATTTATGGATCGGGCAGAGTAGGGGGCCCCTGCTTCTTTATTAAAACTGAAGATGGCGGTAAAACCTGGTCTTCACAAAATTTGAATGATAAATTGGGAATGCTCATAGATGTAAATTTTCATAGTGTTAAAGAAGGTTTTCTTTTTGGAGGCAATTCTGCAAGTACAGAATCAGAAAGGTCTGTAATCCTTGCTACTACTGATGGCGGCAAAACATGGCAGCAGCGTTTTATATCAAAAGATACTATGGAGATGTGCTGGAAGGTTTCTTTCCCAAGTGCAAAGGTTGGTTATGTTTCTGTGTTGGGTTATGATGCACATTCTACATTCATTAAAACAATTGATGGCGGTAAAACATGGAATGAATACAAACTTATTGAATATGGTTACGAAACAAAAGGAATTGGTTTTATAAATGATAATGTTGGATGGGTTGGGGGAGAAAGAGGAACTTTACCTGTAATGAAAACACTGGATGGAGGCAAGACATGGAAGCCCGATTATTCGTTGGGGCCCTATGTAAATCGTTTCAGGTTTATCAATGGAAAAGTTGGTTATGCTATTGGTTCAACTATTTATAAAATCGATCTAAAAGCAGAAGGAAAAAAATGAAAGAGTTGTTTCATTTATTAGGAAGAAATGCTTTTTTAAACACGGAAGTAATTTGTGCTGTATTTATTTCATTTTTCTTTGCAATTCTTTTTTTGCAATCAGGATTAGATAAAATATTCAATTATAAAAGTGAATTGGTCTGGACCAAAGAACATTTTTCAAAATCTATTTTATCAAGACTGGCCTCCTTTATGTTTTATGTACTTATTCTCCTTGAATTAATAACGGGCGTTATTAGTTTAATCGCACCGTTCTTGTTTTGGTTCACTGGTGATCCTATTTGCTTTTTCTTTTCAAATGTATTATCCTGCCTTACATTGCTTGCGCTTTTCTTTGGCCAGCGGGTGGCAAAGGATTATGCCGGTGCAGTAAGCCTCACAGGATATTTTATTGTTTCTATCATAGGCATTTATTTAAGCCTTTAGGATCGAGTATGTCACCGGAAAGAAAAGTAGTAGTAATAGATAATTACGATTCTTTCACTTACAATATTGTTCATATTGTTGAGAAAATTTTAGGATACGAAATCAGTGTTTTTCGCAATGATGAAATAAGGTTGGAAGCACTCAGCCATTTTGATGATATTATCATATCTCCCGGTCCCGGACTGCCCAAAGAGGCGGGAATTACCATTCCGGTTATTAAAAAGTACTCCGCCACAAAAAAAATATTAGGTGTTTGCCTTGGACACCAGGCCATAGCTGAGGCATTCGGAGCACAGTTGAAAAATTTAAACACCGTTTATCATGGTGTTTCTACCGGAATAGAAATAACCAAACCTGATTCTCTTTTTAACGGCCTGCCAAAAATAATTAGTGTAGGCAGGTATCATTCCTGGGTGATTGATCCGTCTTCTATAAAGGGTGAGATCGAATCCATCGCTGTTGATGATATGGGGAATTGTATGGCTTTAACTCACAAAAAATACAATGTAAAAGGGCTTCAGTTTCACCCTGAATCTGTACTTACAGAATACGGAGAACAAATACTGAAAAACTGGCTATCAAATCAGGGTTAAATTTCACCAATCTTTTGCTCATTTTGTTATATTTGTAATTGAACCGGTGAAAATTTATGCTGAGACCGTTAAAATATCTGTTATTGATTGGTGGGTTTACTATCACCACCTTCGCTTTTGCTCAAAAAACTTCTGAAATTGTGAAAAGAGCTGATGTGCTCTTTAAGGCAGGGAATTATGAAGAGGCTTTGTCCGATTATTTAATTCTTTTTAAAGAAGAACCACAAAGCGAGGTGTATAGTTATCGTATAGGTATTTGTTACCTCAATACCAATATCAATAAAGCAAAAGCGGCTCCTTATCTCGAGAATGTTACAAAGCGTGAACAATATGACAACAATGCCCTGTATCTTTTGGGAAGAGCATATCATTACGCATATCGTTTTGATGATGCTATCAGGGCATACAATCGTTTTAAGGATGTTGGAAAGGGTACTGCAGAAAACATGAAAGATGTTGAGAAGCAGTTGCAATATTGCTTTAACTCAAAGGAGTTGATCAAATTCCCGGTCGATGTTAGTTTTAAAAATCTTGGACCTAATGTGAACTCTCCATATCCCGATTACTTTCCGTTCGTGTCTTCTGATGAAACATACCTCATTTTCAACTCTACCCGTGCCGAAGGTGATGCAAGGCAAAAAGAAAATGGCAGTTATTCTCCGTCTGCTTTCAAATCACAAATTAAGAACGGCAATTTCGGGAAATCACAAAACATAAGTCACTTTATTGATATGCCTGATGGCGATGAAGAGATCGTTGGTTTTTCTCCCGATGGAAAAATAATGCTTATGTACCACGATGATTTTAAGGGCTCATATAATTTGTATATGTTAAAAGCCGATACCGATTTTAGCTTTGGTGCTCCCGAAAAACTGAATGAAACAGTAAATACAAACAAACATGAGATAGCAGCATGTATAAACAACGAGGGCGATGTACTTTATTTTGCAAGTAATAGACCAGGAGGAAAAGGCGGCACTGATATTTACATGAGTAAGCGATTACCAACAGGAGCTTGGGGGTTGCCTGTAAATTTAGATGAACCTGTCAATGGTCCGGCTAATGAGGATTTTCCAAACCTTTCTGCCGATGGAAAAACACTTTACTTTAGTTCTGATGGACACACAAGCATGGGAGGATACGATATTTTTAAAGCGGCCTGGGATGAAAAAAATAATCGGTGGGTGGGAATGAAAAATTTAGGTTACCCGATTAATACACCAATCGATAATTTAAATTTCAGGATATCGGCAAAAGGGCGCTACGGGTATCTATCTGCACTGCGCGCAGGCGGGCAAGGCGATCTGGATATTTACCGGGTTGCGTTCAATGATATCGATCACAATTATGTAGTGATCAGTGGATTTATTACTGCACGTGATAAAACAGCTGTACGTCCTTTCTCAAATAAGGCCGTTTCAATAAGAGTGATCAATAATGCGAATAAGGAAGTTTTTGGAACTTACCAGCTTAACCCCATAACCGGAAAATATGTTGCCATTGTACCGCCGGGTAATTATAGTATTTCAGTTGAATATACGGGTTACGTAAGGCAGCTGGATATAGTTAATATACCAGAGAAAATTTTTACAGAAACGGAAATTAACAGGGACTTTAATTTGTTCGCTGATTCAACATGGAAACCATCGGTACTTACAGTTGATACAACAGCATTACAAAATGATTCTACGGCCGTGCCTGTTATACGTGCCGATACGACTCAAACCACCAAGTAATTTGAACAGTTCTTAATATCCTAAATTAAGGTATGATAACTTACGCTATTATTGCTCTCACATGCCTGGTTTCTATCTCTGCATTTTCGAATCAGCAGATCTATCAAAAAGCTATGTTCAATCCCTATATTGTTAATCACAATAGGGAGTGGTATCGTTTTTTCTCTCATATTTTTGTTCATGCCGATTGGGTGCATTTGTTTTTTAATATGTACGCGTTTTTTTTGTTGGGATTAGCAGTTGAGCAAAGCTATTTTCCAGCTTTGTTTGGAGAAGGAAGAGGAGAATTAAATTTTTTACTGTTATATATAGGCGGTGCGGTAGTATCTTCTTTTCCGAGTTTTGAAAAACATAAAAACAATTCTTTTTATAATTCTGTTGGAGCATCCGGCGCTGTATCTGCAGTTATTTTTTCGGCCATCTTGATCAGACCATTGAGTACGGAGATCCGTTTAATATTTCTGCCATTTCATATTCCAAGTTTTATTCTTGGTGCAGCGTATCTTGGCTACTCCTGGTACATGTCAAAAAAAGGAACTGATAATATAGGGCACGATGCACACTTTTGGGGCGCAGTGTTTGGTTTTGTTATGACAGGCATTATGAAGCCAGCACTTTTTGTTTCCTTTGCAACACAAATAAAAGATTTTTTCTAATGAACAAGGCAGTATTTTTAGACAGGGATGGAATAATTAACCGTGAAAGAGGCTACACATTCAGGTTAGAAGATTTTGAAATATTGCCTGATGTAATGGAAGTATTAACCGAATTTCAAAACAGGGGATATATACTCATTATTGTATCCAATCAAAGTGGTGTTGCCAAAGAATTATACGAACAAAAAGATGTTGAAGTGTTACATAAATATTTACTTGGCGAATTTCATAAGGAAAATATAAAAATAACGGAGATCTATTATTGCATTCATCACCCCGATACAACAAAATGCATCTGCAGAAAACCCGATTCGTTATTTATTGAAAAATCATTGGCAAGGTTTGATATCAACCCCGCTAAATCTTTTTTTATTGGCGATAAGGACAGGGATATCCAGGCTGGTGAAAAAGCCGGAGTGAAAAGTATTTTTGTAGAGGCAAATACCCCATTAAAACCACTGCTAAACGTAATACAATAATGGCTTCTCCTTTTATATATCTCGATGGGAAATATATTCCGGAAGGCGATCCCGTTTTTCATATTCATAACCGGGCATTTCGTTATGGCGACAGTATTTTTGAGACCATGAGAATTGTAAATGGTCGCTTATGTTTTTGGCCTGATCATTTTAAGCGGTTGAAAAAAGGAGCGGCATTACTTGGATATGAAATAGATGAACAGTTTTCCGAAGAAAATATAAGTGAAGCAATACGGATACTGTTTGATAAGAATGAAATAAAAAGTGATGCCCGTGTAAGACTTACTGTTTTTAGAAAAGATGGAGGATATTATTCTCCGGAAACAAATAATGTTTCAATGGCGTTGGAGGTTGAGCCAATAGCGGAAGAAGGATATGCTTTAAATATACGGGGTCTTACGGTTGATATTTTTTCGGATTACAAAAAGATTCGTAATTCTTTGTCGGCAATAAAAAATGGCAACTCAATTATATATGTTTTAGCGGGTGTTCACAAAACAAAAAATAACCTTGACGATTGTATTTTGGTAAATGATATGGGGAATATAATTGAGGCGACAAACTCTAATATTTTCGCTGTTAAAAATGGAGTATTATATACTCCGCCAATTGAAGAGGGCTGCGTTAACGGGGTAATGCGTTCACAGGTGTTAAAGATAGCTGAGCAAAGCAGGATCGCAGTATATGAAATAGAATTAAAAATGAATGTGCTCCTGAATTCCGATGAAGTTTTTTTTACGAATGCCGTTAGCGGAATAAAATGGGTGGGCGCCTATAAAGCAAAAAGGTATTTCAATAACACCGCAAAATTTTTTATTGAAAAACTGAATCAGTTTGTGTTAGAGAAGATCTAATTTAAAGAAGGATCCTCGGGAAAGTTGGCCATTATGGAATAATGTTTTCCCAATGATTTTAATAAATCCGCCCACAGCTCAGTGTTATTCTCTTTCATGATAAGGCTGTTTTGACTTTCACAAACTATCCATGATTTTTTTTTGATCTCGCTGTTTAATTGATCGGGGTTCCACCCTGAATAACCAATAAAAAAGCGAATCTCGGAAGGGCTAATTCTTTCATCCTTTATAAGTCCCTTTACTGTATCAAAGTCGCCTCCCCAATACAAACCTTTTTTTATTTCCAGGCTTCCCCCGATAATATCGCCAAGGGTATGTAAATAAAAAAGTTGGTCTTTGCATACCGGGCCGCCAAAACAAAGATGGCCCTCAAAAACCGGAAACCCGCTAATAGCGGAGTGAAGCGGTATATCGAGTACTTTATTGAGAATAAACCCAATTGTACCCTCTTCATTATGCTCAACCAATAACACTGTTGTGCGTTTGAAATAAGGATCGTCTAAAAAAGGTTCGGAAATAAGTACCCTCCCTTTATGAGGTTCTAAAGAATTGTTAAAAGAAATATCCAGGGCGGCCAAGTGCTTTATAATTAAAGATTCACTAAGATAAAGGGAAATTTGTTCATCTCATATTTTTTTAAATATGGTATTTCTCGTAAATTCATGCATTAATTTTTACTTTGAAAAACCAACATGGCTCATAGATCTTTTAGAGTAGTTCTTCTTTTCCTTTTTTCACTTGTAATGACAGTGCAGGCGCAGAACGCAAAAAAGTCGTTTAAGGCCGGTGAAAAATTTTTAGAACTTAAAAATTATAAAGACGCGATCAATAATTTTACTTCGGCAATTAACGCCGATCCTAATTTTGATAAAGCATATGTGGCCAGGGCGGGTTGTTATGAGGTGTTAGGTGAAAAGGAGAAGGCGATCGCCGATTATGAAAGAGCCATAGTTTTTATGCCAAAGGAGAAAGAGCTTTATTGCAAGGCAGGCCGTTTATACCTGGAGTTAGGCGATTATACAAATGCCGATAAAAAATACAAGAAGGTGCTTGAAATGGATGATAAATATGTGGATGCTATCGATGGTATGATCGGTGTCCTGCATAAAACACAACGCTATCACGAGGCGCTTAAATACTGTGAAACAGCTTTGGATGAGAAAAAAACTGCTGTTAATTATTTTAATCTTGCGCTCACATTGGATAGTCTAAAGAGTTATGTAGAAGCGGAGAAAAATTATAAGCAAGCCAAGTACTACGATTCAAAATATATAATTGCATATGTTGGACTTAGTAATGTTCAGCTAAAACTTAAAAAAGAAGAAGAGGCATTAAAGACCTGTGAAGCCGCGCTGTTAAAATCTCCCGAGAATATTGATATTCTAACAGCCCGCAGTTCAGTATATGCAGCCAAGAACGATCTGCAGCTTGCTGTGAATGATATCAGTAAAGTTCTAGCATCCAAACCCGGCGAGCGGGAGTTTATGTTACGCGCCGGTTATTATCAAAAATTAGGACAGTATCAAAACGCAGTAACCGATTATTCCAAAGCAATTGAATTCAACCCTAAAAATGTAGATGCTTATTATTACAGGGCCACCAACTATGAGCAAATGACCAAATACTCATTGGCTACAAAAGACTATGAAAAATTATTACAGTTAATACCCCGCGACGAAAAGGCTGCACAGCTGCTCGAGAGTGTAAAGAAAAAGTTATATGAATTTAACCGTGAGACCAATAAACCGGAGATCATGATCGCGTCGCCAAAGGTGGATAAAAAGAATGTGATGAAAGTGGCGGGTGACCTGAACGAAATCGTTATTAATGGTTCGATCGAAGATGAAAACTTTATCAAATCCATTACTGTTAATTCAGCTAAAGTGGAGTTTAAAAAGGATACAACAAGTCCTTCTTTTTCCGCCAATGTAAAAATGGATAACCTCAAGGAAGTAACTGTTGAGGCGGAAGATATTTATCAGAATAAAAGAACAGTTACTTATACCATTGAAAAAACAGAAGTGAGCAAACCTCTTGTTGCCTTGTTGGCTCCCTATGCTTCATTCGATAACGAAGTTTATTTACCCAATGAGTCGCCTGAACTTTATGTAGAGGGTATTATAAAGGATGAAAGCTTAATAAGTTCTGTAATTGTGGATGGCGTGAACGCAAGTTTTGATCTTACCCAATTGAATCCCAAATTCAGTGCTACAATAAAGATTGCTTATAAAGAAAAGTTTAGGGTAAGCGTTCAGGATATTTATGGTAATGAGACCATCACCGAATATAAAGTGAGTAAAGGTGCTACGGGAGACAATAATCCTATGGGGATAACCTGGATGATATTTATAGAAAATTCCAATTACAATTCCTTTTCCAGACTGGAAGGGCCCGAAAAAGATATTAGGATGATGAAGTCGTCACTTACAGGTTATAAAGTAAGTAATGTCATTCATAAGAAAAATATGACTAAAGCCGATTTGGAAAAGTTTTTTTCAATTGAATTGAGAGATCTGCTAAAGAGTAATAAAGTGAATTCTGTTATGATCTGGTATGCAGGACATGGTAAAATGATTAATGATGTAGGGTATTGGATTCCTGTAGATGCAAAACTGGATGAAGAAATAAGTTATTTTAACCTGGGCAGCTTGCGTTCCTACCTTCAAAATTATGCTCAGGTGGTGCATATGCTCGTTGTAACTGATGCTTGCGAATCTGGAGAGACTTTTATTTCGGCAAGACGGGATTCGCCTTCTACATGCGATGACTGGGAAAAAACAAAGTTTAAATCAGCGCAGGTAGTAACATCGGCAGGTTTTGAATTGGCTTCTGATAATTCTCAGTTTGCTACAGTATTCTCGGGTTCCTTAACCAATAACCCCGAACCTTGTATTGCAATTGATAAAGTATATAAAAAAATTGAGTCGGCATTTGAAATTTCCGGAAAGCAAAAACCCAAATTCGGTGTAATTAAAAATGTACCCGACGATGCGGGGAGCTTCTTTTTTATTAAAAAGTAAATTTTCTTAATACTTTATAATAGTTTATTTTTAGCATGTATTTCTCATGCTGAAAAAATCTTTTAAACCTGTCTTTTTTCTTCTGGCTCTTTCCTGCCTTTTTTTCAAGGTAAGAGCTCAAACTTATCACTTCGATAATTATACTGTACAGGATGGACTTTCGCAATCCAATGTAGTTGGCATTGTGCAGGATAAGGCTGGTTTTTATTGGCTGGCAACCGAAAGTGGTTTAAGCAGGTTCGATGGAAAAACATTTCAGAACTATAGCACAGAGGATGGTCTGGCAGATAATAATATAAAAGCGATCCTGCTGGATACAAAAGGAAATATGTGGCTGGGCCACAGTACCGGAGTTTTGACAATTTACGATGGGAAAAAATTTAGGACCGTTGCTCCCGAAGGTTTTCCCGCAGATAAATCAATTGAGTTAATATACGAGGACAGGGACGGAAAGATTTGGATTTCGGTTTTTGGCTTTGGCGTTGTTTGTTTTGAGAATCCCAGTGCAGGCATGGTTAAAAAGGAAAATTACAAGTTTTACAGCAGCAAGGAGGGTCTGAATGAATATGTTTCTTCTATCATACAGGATAAAAATAAAAATTATTGGTTTGCAACAGGTATAGGAATTAAGACACTAAAAAAAGGAGAAACAACATTTGATTTTTTTAGTGATCCTGAACTTCACGGACAGCTAGGGGTATCACTTAAGGAAGATTCAAAAGGAAATATCTGGATAGGTACTTATTCATCTTCCACCGCGATCCTTGCATGCTTCGATCCCGTTACAAAAAAAACAAATGCTTATGCCACAAGTGTATGGGTAAATAATATTTTCGAAAGTGCCGATGGAATCATCTGGGCATTGGAGTGGGGTGGAGGTATACTTCGTGTGAAGGATGGAAAGACAGATGTGATCACGGTGGATAATGGTTTGTCAAGCAATAAAATAAGTTCATTGATGCAGGATCGCGAAGGGAATATTCTCTTAGCAAATTATGGTACAGGTATTTCTGTTTATAAGGGAGATAAATTTATCGGGTATAAAGTAAACAATGGCTTATTGGATAATAAAGTAAGTTCCGTAGCAATAGATGGAAATAATAATGTTTGGGTGGGAAGTGTAAATGGCGTAAGTGTGATTAATAAAAATGGTACAATAAAAACATATACTTCAATAAATGGAAATGAATGCAGGAATGTATATGCAATTGTAAGCGATAAAAGTGGTGATGTCTGGATGAGTTCCGACGGAAGATTATATAAACATGTAACTGTTTCCGATAAATTTGTTTCCTTCCCTGTGTTGGAAAATTTTATAGATGGCAGACAGGTAATTACATCTCTTGCCATTGATAAAAAAAATAATGTATGGATAGGTACCATTGACGGATTATTGTACTACAATACTTCTGCCGGGCAGCCGAGTTCTTATAGAACAGTTGATGGTTTATTAGGGAACGCAATCGATGCCGTATACTGCGATAGCAAAAACAGGTTGTGGGTAGCCTGTAAATCAAAAGGGATATCCATGTACGATGGTAAGTTTTTTGTTTCGTATACAAAATTCGATGGGTTTAATAATACAAGTCCAACTGCTTTTGCTGATGGTAATAATGAGAATATCTGGATAGGAACTAAAGGCGGAGGTGTGTACAGGTATGATGGTAGAAATTTTCACACTTACCGTTCCAATGAAGGCCTGCCATCGGATTATATTAACCTTGTTAAAGTAGATGCGGAAAATAAACTTTGGTTGGGAACTAACAAGGGCCTTGTGCAATTTGATTACGAAAAAAGCAACGCAATAGTCTATGGTAGACGTGAAGGTTTTTCGGGTGTTGAAACATCAACCAATGCAGTCGCTCTTGATGATGATGGCTCATTGTGGATAGGAACGGTAAACGGTGTAATGAAGTATGATGCAAAAAAATACAAAAAAAATACTATACCTCCATTCCTGCATGTAAATTCAGTTAAGATCAATAACAAGGATGTTGGTTTGCAGGAACATTATGAATTAGGCTATGAAGAAAATTCGTTCAGGGTAGATTTTGTCGGGATAAGTTTAAATAACCCTGAGAAAGTTACTTATAGTATTTTGCTCGATGGTTACGATAAGGAATGGAGACCAGCAACGAAACAATCTTTTGAGATTTTTTCTAATCTTCCACCCAATGATTATAAATTAGCTATTAAGGCTTGTAATGCTGAAGGTGCTTGTGTTTCGGAGCCTATTGGTTTTACATTTTATATTAAACCTCCATTCTGGAAAACCTGGTGGTTTTATTTAACCTGTGCTGTTTTAATAATAACAATAATTGTTGTGTACATTAAAATAAGAGAACGGCAGCTGATCGCGGAGAAAAAAGTACTGGAAGAAAAAGTGCACGAGCGTACAGCGGAGGTGGTGCAAAAAAATATTGAGTTGGATGAAAAAAACAAAGATATTACGGCAAGTATCCGCTACGCGAAACGTATACAGGATGCAATATTATTACCGGATGATCTTGTAAAACAGTATTTACCCAAAACATTTGTATTATTTAATCCTAAGGATATTGTGAGTGGTGATTTTTATTGGATATATGATAAAAAGGATACGGTATTGTTTGCCGCGGTTGATTGTACTGGGCATGGAGTGCCGGGTGCATTTATGTCGATAGTGGGACACAACCTGCTCGATAAAATTGTTGGAGAGGACGGAGTAACACAACCCGGAGATATTCTCGATGCACTTAATAAAAGTGTAAGCGATACCTTGCGTCAGTCACAATCTGAGGATCAAAGTATAAAGGATGGAATGGACATTGCGCTTTGTTGTTTTGATCGTAAAACAAATGAGCTCCAGTTTGCCGGGGCACATAATCCGCTTTGGGTAATTCGCAATGGTGAGCTTATTGAATTTAAGGGCAACAAATTTCCGATCGGAAATTTAAAAGAAGGCGAACAGAAAAAATTCACTAACAATTCTATTACCCTACAAAAAGGTGATACAGCCTACGTTTTTTCCGATGGTTATGCCGATCAGTTTGGCGGGCCAAAAGGAAAAAAATTTATGTACAGCCAATTTAAAAGTAAACTTATCTCAATTCAGCACATGGATATGGAGCAGCAAGCTGTTCACCTAAAAACCTTTATCAGTGAATGGATGGGAGCGCTTGAGCAGGTGGATGATATACTGGTGATCGGAACCAGGCTGTAATATCATTTTTTGCCAGAATCATTATAAAGCCTGTGTAATACAATAGCCCCCGTTCGCGCGTATCCGCGCGAACGGAGTAATTACAGAAAACTGTCCTCCTGAATAAAAGTTTTTGAATATGAAAACACTCTTTTTTGTTATTGCATTAATTTTCAGCATGTCGGTATATTCACAAGCTAAAAGTGATACGTTGTATTTAAAAAACGTGCATTTAAAATGGATTGAGGAGAATAATGCTGGATTAAAAATATTAGGAAGTGATACTACTATAATGTTAAAAGGTAAAGCATATTCAACGGGTCAAATCTCTATGGATAATTATCATGCCTTAATAAATTATAAAAAAGTTAAAAAGGAATTGTCTCCAATAATTTTATTGCAAGATGATGGCAAAAGGCTCAAAGTATATTATACAAATGGAGAATGCATATTAGGTCCCTACAGAGAGTATTATGATACTGGCTTATTGAAGATTGATGGTAGTTATGATTGGAAAGTTTATAAAAGAAAACTTGGTACATGGAAGTACTATGATGAAACTGGCAAACTAACCAAAGAGATTACCTATAATGATAAAGGAAAAAAATAAAAAATAAAAAATAAACAATAAGAAAACTAAATAATCCCATAGTTAAAGAAGCCCAAGTTTTGGTCAAGCATCACTGTATCACTTGATCTGTTACAAAATCAAGAAAACAGCTCCATAGGGATGATTAGAACTTGTACTTAGCAGGGTTCTGTCTGCTATCTACAAATAAAAGCAGTTCAATATGGTTGGGTAAAACTTTATATAACAGGAGTGTTTTACTTTTGATAACACATTTGTGTATTTGTTTTTTGTCAGATAAGTAAGGGTACATTAGAGGCTGCTTTGCAATGGCTGTTACAGTGGTATCTACTTCCACCAGTAAAGTGGTAATTACTTTTGCAGGCCACTTGTCCTCTAAAAAACCAACAAGTGAATCCAAGCTTTTTTCAGCTTGGGGAGACCAAATAACTTTCAGGGCCATTACAAATACTTCCCTTTGTATTTAGCCATCACCTTTTCATGGGATTTACCTTCCCCATTTTTTAGTGACAAGATGGCTTCTTCAATTTTCCCCTGCTGTTGTTTGGATAAAGAATCCCAGCCATCAGACTTTAAGGAGTTAACATAGGCTCTTACTTTTTTCAGAGTAGAACTGTCAAATGAGAGAAGGGATTTATATATATCAACTAAAGTTTCTGCTGTGCTCATGGTAAAGAAATTTTGTACTACAAATATACCCCAAAAGCAGCAGAATAAAAAAGGGATGTTTTCAATCCGTGCCGAGGGGGATATTAAGATCTTACCAGTAGGTTGGTTAAAGTATTAACTTTAAGATTACAAAAACAAAACAATTTAAATAAATGAACGGAAATACTCATGCAAAAATCAGAGCTATAATTACCGGTGCAACCGGAATGGTAGGTGAAGGTGTGTTGCATGAATGTTTGCAGCACCCGGATGTTGAACAGGTACTTATTGTTAACAGGAAAGCAAGCGGAATGATTCATCCTAAATTAAAAGAGATAGTCCATCCTGATTTTTTTAATTTGTCGGCCATAGAGAATCAATTGCAAAATTACAATGCTTGCTTTTTCTGCTTAGGTGTTTCTTCAGTTGGAATGAAGGAGGATGAATTTAATAAGTTCACACATACATTAACTTTGAACTTTGCGCAAACCCTGGTAAAGTATAATAAGGATATGACTTTTTGTTATGTTTCCGGAGCCGGTACCGATAGTACAGAGAAAGGAAAAACGATGTGGGCCAGGGTAAAAGGAAGAACAGAGAATGATCTGGCAAAACTTTCGTTTAAACAAGTTTATAATTTCAGGCCGGGGGTAATGTCACCAACAAAGGGCTTAAAAAATACTTTGAGTTTTTATAAATACCTTGGATGGTTAATGCCAATACTAAGGTTGTTTGCACCGGGTGTTATTTGTACACTTAAGGAAGTGGGATTGGCAATGGTAAATTCGGTAAACAAAGGTTATGAAAAACAAACGATAGAGGTAAGCGATATAAAAGTTTTAGCAAAAAAATAATTATGAAATAGCCATGTTTGCGAAAAGCAAACACCAATAGAAATGAATAGATGAAGATGGCGTATTCCCTGCTCGACGGCAGGCGGGCATATGACAACCAGTGATTAAAAAATTATATACAGATGAAAAAAGTAAGTTTGTTTTTTACAATAATATTTATTCTTCCGCTGATCATATTTAATGCCTGCGGACAAGCACAGAATAAAAAAAGCGAGCCGGAAAAAGCAGCTGATACTAAAAACCTCGTCGACAAACCAAACAATCCATATTATTCCAATACCGATACCGCTAAATTAAATTTGCCGGACGAAGAATGGAAAAAGATCCTTCCGGCTGATGTATATGAGGTTTCGAGACATGCGGATACGGAAAGACCGTTCACGGGTAAGTATTGGAACTCTGAGGAAAAGGGAACTTATTATTGTGCTGCCTGCGGCAATAAATTATTCAGGTCGGATGCCAAATTTTCCAGCAACTGCGGCTGGCCAAGTTTTTTTGAACAGGAAAATAAAACAAGTGTAATTTATCGTGAAGATAATACATTAGGAATGGAAAGAACCGAAGCGCTGTGTGGCAGGTGTAATGGGCACCTCGGGCATCTTTTTAATGATGGTCCACCGCCAACAGGTAAAAGATATTGCATGAATTCTATTGTTCTTGACTTTATTCCGGACACTAAATAGTTATGGTCAGTGAAACCGCTTTTCGAAAAATAGCTTTGTCTCTTCCGGAAGTCATAGAGGAACCGCACTTTGAAAAAATTTCCTTCAGAGTAAGAAAAAAAATATTTGCTACGCTTGATCGTAAGAACAGCAGGGCTTGTCTGAAACTTTCGCTAATTAACCAAAATGTTTTTTCGGCATATGATAAATCTGTAATATTTCCTGTTCCTAATAAATGGGGAAAGCAAGGGTGGACATTTGTTGATATGAAAAAAGTACGGAAGGATTTGTTTGTTGATGCACTTACCACTGCATACTATGCTGTGGTTAAGAATTCTGCTAAATAATAATAAATCTTTACCTGATGAGGGTTACATTTCCTTTCTTGTGTACTTCCTGGCTATTCAGTAGGCCTGCATTGATGATGTAAGAAAATACCGCAGCGTCTAATGGCTCCTTATTATATGTTCCATCCCAGCCAATATTTATATCGGTTGTTTCGAATACTTTTTCACCCCATCTGTCATAAATGGTCAATGCAAAATAGGAGACACAATTATTGTAAGCTTTAAAAACATCATTCTGCCCGTCTGCATTAGGGGAAAAAACATTAGGCACAAAAAACTCATAACATAAAAGGTCTACTGTAACCGTTACTGAATCGAGGCTGGTGCAGCCATTGTCATCTGTTACTAAAACATAATATTTTGTTGTTATTAGTGGCGAAGCTGTTGGTGAAGGACAATCTATACAACTTAATCCTGTTGCAGAATACCAGGAGTAAGTACCGCCTCCGCTTGCTGTTAATACAACATTTGATCCAACAATAATTGTTGCGCTGCTTCCTGCATCCGCTACAGGTGGTATAAATACAGTTATCATTACACTGTCAATATCAGGACAAGCACCATTAAGTGTGGTCATGGTATATGATGTGGAAATGTTTGGGCTGATATTAATTGTTGAAGTGGTTTCTCCGGTGTTCCATAAAAAATTAGTTCCTCCCGATCCGTTCAGCACTGCGCTTTCACCTCTGCATATAGTATCATCAGGTCCTGCATCTGCTACAGGATAATTATTCACTACAATATGTATCGATGTAGTATCGCTGCATAAGCCATTGTCGCCCGTTATGGAAAAAGTTGTACTGCCAGTTGGATGCACAGTTAATATTGTTGCACTCGAACCTGTGCTCCATATGTAAGTTGTTCCACCAGATGCACTCAGCACAGCGCTATCACCAGTACAAATGGAGGTGTTTCCATTTATAGAAATAGCAGGTAAATTAATAACAGCAACATTAATATTGGCAGTGTCCTTACACCCATTGGTATTAACCACAACAGAATAAGTTGTATTGCCGGTTGGCGTAACATTTATTGAAGTATTGGTAGAAGTATTGCTCCAAGTGTATGTGGTGCCTCCCGAGGCTGTCAACGTTAAATTGATTCCGGAACAAATAGTGGTATCGTTGTTTGCAAATGCTGTAGGTGCAGGCGAAATAGTAATAGCTGTTTGTACAGAATCAGATATACAATCGCTTATGTATTTATAGCTAACAGTGTATGTACCCTGCGCGGAATAAATATGTATTGGATTTTGTAAGCTTGAGGAATTTGCAGCGCCACTCCCGGGATCTCCGAAATTCCAGCTCCAGGAAGGGTTTGCAAAGCAGCTGATATTTGTGGTATCTGTAAATGTTGTCGTGTCGCCCGGACATGAAGCAAGGTAACTAAACCCGACATTTGTATTGTTTGTTGAATTATCGGTGTTGTAATAATTCTCCGGTAAGTTTGGTAATCCAAAACTTGACATTTTTCCATTGAGCCAAAAACCTGCGTCAACAAAATTACAAGCGGCTCCGGCAGTATTTGGGAAATCGATCGTAAACAGGCTGTCCTTATTTGTTGTTCCACGTGCGCCATATATTTTAAGATCGGGAGCAAGCTGCATAGAACCAACAGTGTACTTACTTCTTCCGACAAAAGTTTGTGACGCTAAAAAATTCGGGGCATTAAAATCATATTGAAAAATACTTCCGCCAATACCGCTCGACTCGGACTTATACAATTTAGAACCATCGGAAGAAAAAGAAAGTCCGTAGTAAAAATTATTTCCCGTAAGCACATGTGGAATGTTTATATAATTACTTAATACGCCGGTCGCATTACAAAAATCATATATGGAAATATCCCTGTTACCAAGACCGCTGTAATTAGATACTGCAAGGTGTTTACCGTTTGGAGAAAACTTTATAATACCCTGCCCAAAACCTCCTGTCAGTGTGGGGCCTATGGAAGATATCACAGGAACATTTAATCCGGTTGGAGTAAGCAGGTAAGCATAAAACTTTTTGTTCTGGTATTCATGTGTCATGATCCAGAAATCTCTGCCATTGCAATGAACCACGGAAGCAATTTGCTCTGTTGCCGGATAAAGCAGCGGCTGGTTTTTAACTGTTACTTCATTTAATGCAACATCAACTATGCTGTAACGAAACCCATTTGCTCCTAATTGGTAATCCTGTGTGAAGACATAATAAATTGTATTGCCTCCGGGTAATGGAACAATAAGTGCCGACTGAGCGGTTGAAGTAGCACCCATAAGTCCTGTTCCGTTTGTCATCGCGGTGTGGTTCTGGTCCCAAACCGTAACACCATCAGTATAAAATAAAATATTTCCATTCGCATCACAAATGGAAGAACAGCCTTCGTCAGAATTTGATTTTCCATCTGTTAAAGGTTTTGGAGGCGAGCATTTAAAATCTATTCCGGCGTTTCTTCCAAAGTACCACACATAAGTTAAAGGCGGTGGAATATAGGTGTTAGGATTTGATATGGTAATATTGCCGGCTGGGTTAGTAACAAGAGGCACATTACCAACGCCGCCTACCACCACATTGATACATTGTGCATCAATATTGTCACCGGCCGTTGCTCCTGGAACCACATCGAAGGTGAGCCAGAAATAATTTTTACCTGTGGTATTGGTTTGGAATGTTTGAGCGCCGTTAATATTAAAGTTAGCTGCAGGCGCAGCGCTTCCGAATAATGTTGTTGTGGCAAATATTGGAGAGTTGGCGGTGAACCATAATTGGGCGTTGGTAATGTCGGCAAGACTTGTTGTTCCTGTTGTAGTAATATTGAATTGTGTTGCCTGTAATGCGTTAAGTGTATTGGATGTAAATATTTCTATGCCAATAATACGCTGGTTGGTTACAGGTGGCATTACGCAGGAAGCCAGTACCTGGAAAACAACCGATGAATCATATACCATATTGACTTCGGAAATATTTATTGTATAATCTTCAATATCGCCTGTTGGCTGGTTAGTAGCACAAGGAGTTGGAATTGGATTTCCTTTTTGATCCGAAGCAATACGCATAAGCGTGTTTCCTAATGTCGCATTTGGTGGTACATATAAAGAAAATACCAAAGGAACTCCCGCTGCAATATTACCTAAGGAATACGATTCTCCTACATCTGTTAATATGTTATTTTGATTCCAGTCCACCCAAACCATAGTTGCTTGTGATGTAAATCCAACTGTTACAGATAAGTTGTATGTCGCGTTTCTCAAAAGGGTAGTGCTGAGTGCAGTATAATTCTGGTACCCTTGCTGCGTAGCGGTATTGTTATTGATCGTGTTTAATGTAACATTTGAAATGCCAACGTTACTTGCAGAGCCAAGCACTGCCGGTACACAATATTGAGAATAGGAGTGAACTGTGAAAAAGGAAAATATAAAGACGAAGTGAAAGCGACTCATTTATTGGTTTGAATACTTGTAACTAAGATAATAATCAACAAAGGGGAAGTATATTTTTTATTTGAGGAATATTGGTAATCGAAGAACTGTTTCCGGATTTTTAAAATGTATGTTGCCTGCTAGTCAACTACTACTCTTAAGTTAAAACTTGCTTTACCATCATCCAGCTTTAAAAGATAAACGCCCTTGGAAAGGGTTTCTTTATCCAGGGAAAATGTAAGGTCGCCAGCGGGTTTTTCTCCTGTGGCAATGTTCAATACTTTTCTTCCCGTAATATCAAATAAGCCAAGCTGAATAGTACTACGCTCAAGAAGTTTTACAGTGATAACCGAATTGTTTTCCAAAGGATTTGGATATACTACCATAGAGCTCTTGCTTATGGTTTCATTTTCAATACCAGAGAAAAAGCTACTAAGGTTAATGTCATCTATATAAATATTATTGCCTAAGGCCGATGTAAATTTAAACCTGAACCTTACATTGGCAGAGTTCATGAATGGAGCAAGGTTCACATATTCTTTTCTCCAGTCGGTCGGGTTTGTTGGTGTAAAATAACTCCATGTACTCGATGATGTTGCAAGTCCAAGTGATCCATATTTAAGATAGCGGGAATCCCATGTTTGTCCGCAATCCGAAGATGCGAATACTTCAAGGGCGTCATCTTCATTATTTTGCTGGGTGTAGGATAACATAAATGATAAAACAGGGTATTGCACAGCGGTGCAGTTGAAACCAACACTAAAGAAATCATCTGAAGTTCCATCGGTTGTGTTTAAAAAATTGTCAAGATGAATACATTTATTACCGGTGTATGCCACTGAAGAGGTAGTGGACCAGCCGTTACTACCATCTTCATCAAAAATGGTCCAGTTTGAATTTGGTATAGATGTTCCTTCAAAATCTTCTGTATAATTACTTACCGAATATGCCGCCGTTGACGGAAGCACCTGAACATAACTTGTTTTACTTATCTGATCAGCTCCCGAGCTATTATTTACGCTTAATGAAACGGTATAAACTCCGGCACTTGAATAAGTAACGGTTTCGGATGAACTTGTGGAACTTGTAATGCTTGCTCCGGGGAAAGACCAGTTCCATGAAGTAGGATTGCCATTCCATGAAGCGTCATTAAAAGTTACCGGAACTCCAACGCAAACAAATTGTGAGTTCGAAAAGAAATCTGCAACCGGAGTACAAACCGTAGGTGAACCATTAACACCCGTATTTAAAATGTTAGTTGCCGACCACAGGTTTTTTCTTCCTGTCCAGTTTGTATTCAAAGCAGCATCCATTACACCTTTTTGTCCGTCAGTAAACATTTGAGCGCTGCAATGAGCGTAATCCATAAAATTCTG
>CAZQIC010000089.1:0-19969 GCA_964593555.1 uncultured Bacteroidia bacterium
GATACGATTTTATTAGATTGTTTTTAACATTCTATTTTTAGAACTCCCCTTAATGAAATCATACACTCCGCAAAAAACCATTCTGCGATACATCTCCTGCACATCAATTTCTCCTCTACGGTATTCGTGTTCTGATTGTACTACACGGTAACACCGCATGTATATTTCAAGATGTATTTTCATCATTACTGAATCACCGGCAAGCGAATCTTCAATTATTGCTCCTTTTGCTTCACCGCCGCCGCCGTTTGAATTTCCAACCAGATCTGCGTTAGTAACTGCCTGCAAAACTCTCGCTTTGCACATTTCGTAAAACCTATTGTAATAGGCATACTTGTATGACGAATCTCCCGGAATGTAGGTGGTATCTGTTTGAAGTTTGGTAATTAACTGCTCCCTGGCAGAAATACTAAAATCGTTTGCTCTTAAAAAACTTTCTTCGGCTGTCATTTCTGCATCAAAGGGCTCTCTTCCAATAAGGTCAATAAAAAGACGGTTAATGTAGTTTTGCACTTTTACCTTGGGAATGCCATTGTAATAAGGGGCATCATTGTCCGGATAAATAACCGAAGTGTCTTTTTTGCATGACTGAGTAATAGTGATAGCTAAACAAATTAAAATAAAGACACTCGATTTGTTAATTTGCATGTGCTTTTTATGGGTTTACATAGTTAAGAAAAAAAACCTACAAAAACAATAGACTATATTTTTTGTTTTTATTATTTTCAAAAATAGGAATACGGCTGCAAGTTTCTTAACCAAAAAATTTTCATTATCAAAACTCAGATGCATGCCGTATTTTTTCATTGCTGCAATTAGTTTGAAACAAAGATAGCCCCAAGCTTTTTTCATCCAATAAAAAAAATTTTGTTACGTAAGTTTCAAAAACAGACATTTAAATTAAAATTTATAAAAAAATGGCATTTAAACGTGTATAATGTAAGTTTCTATTATGTATTCTAAACATACTTAATAAAGATTTGGAGGAAATGAGTGAAGTAATAAGTCGCTAGCAGTAAAACACAATTTTGTATACTTTTGTTTTAAATAGAACACATATGGCACAGGATAATTTTCAGGCACCGGACTATTATCAAGTTGATGACTTGTTAAGTGATGAACACAAACTCATTCGCGATACCGCACGAGCTTGGGTAAAGAAAGAAGTTTCTCCTGTTATTGAAGAGGCTTGCCAGAAATGTGAATTTCCAAAACACTTGATAAAAGGTTTGGCGGAAATTGGGGCCTTTGGTCCTTACATACCTCAGGAATATGGCGGCGCAGGGCTTGATCAGATATCATATGGTTTAATTATGCAGGAACTGGAAAGGGGAGATTCGGGAATACGTTCAACTGCATCAGTACAAAGTTCATTGGTAATGTTCCCCATTTATACTTTCGGTACTGAAGAACAAAAAAGAAAATATTTACCAAAGCTTGCTAAAGGAGAATGGATGGGATGTTTCGGATTAACAGAGCCGGATCATGGATCGAATCCTTCCGGGATGCTGTCGAATATAAAAGATAAGGGTGATCATTATTTGTTGAACGGATCAAAGATGTGGATATCGAATGCGCCGTTTGCGGATGTTGCTGTTGTATGGGCAAAAGATGAGGCGGGAGATATAAGAGGAATGGTATTGGAAAGGGGAATGAAAGGATTTACTACTCCTGAAACGCACGGCAAATGGTCGTTACGGGCGAGTGCTACAGGCGAATTGGTTTTTGATAATGTAAAAGTTCCGAAAGAAAATATTTTTCCAACAGTAAAAGGATTAAAAGGACCATTGAGCTGCTTAAATTCCGCACGTTACGGAATATCCTGGGGCGCTATTGGAGCCGCGATGGATTGTTATGATTCTGCATTGCGTTATTCAAAAGAACGTATTCAGTTTGGTAAACCTATTGGAGGATTTCAGTTAACACAAAAAAAATTAGCGGAGATGATCACTGAAATTACCAAAGCACAACTGATGGTTTGGAGATTAGGTGTATTGAAAAATGAGCACAAGGCAACGCCTCAACAAATATCAATGGCAAAAAGAAACAATGTGAACATGGCATTGCAAATTGCCCGCGAAGCACGCCAGATTCATGGTGGTATGGGTATCACGGGAGAGTATCCTATTATGCGCCACATGATGAATTTGGAATCTGTTATCACCTATGAAGGAACTCATGATATTCACCTGCTTATAACAGGAATGGATGTTACTGGTATAAATGCGTTTGAGTAGAAAAATATTTGAAACAGATGATGTTGCCTTTCAGTGGGATGGAAAATATAGAGGGGAATTCTTAAATACGGCTGTGTTTGCTTATACAATTCAGGTTCATCTATTAGATAAAGCCGAGATTACCCGCAAAGGAAAGATTTCGTTGTTGCGTTGAGGTTTAATAATGAAAAAAAATGTCCAACAAAAATTTTGTTTGACATTTTCGTAAAGCAGGATTTAAATTTATAGAGTTCCTCTTTTTGCTTGTTAGGTTTAATTGTTTTCTTTGTTTGTTTTTCCACTTTCTTTTCCTGTTACTTCACCCATCTTCCCATAAAATGTGGTTTGATACCTAGTCTGTTTCTTATTATAAGAAGTGATTGAAATTATTTTGTTCTGATTGTTATAATACGATGTCGTTTTTTTATTTTTTTAGTTCCTTTATAGTACTCATTGGTGTATTGAAGTATGCCTTCGGAATAATAATATTTTTTCACTTCTAATTTAGAAGAATCATATTGGGTGTGTATGGAATCAGGACTCAATTGAGCAAAAGAAATACTGCCTAGTAAGAATAGGACAAATATTAAACAATTAATTATTCGCAGATTTTGTCTCATTAATCATGCTGCAACTGCAATTTTTTTAGCTGTGTTGTTATCTGCTACAACTTCATTCGAAGTAGTGAGGGTTTGCGCTTTGGGTTCAAACGTTAACGTGAAAAAAAATAATATAAGTTTTGCTGAGATTGCCATATTGAACGATTGTTTATGCATAAGACTGCTCGTTGAGGTGTAGTTGTCGGTAGCAAACGCATTTTCCAAGTTTTCAAATCAACACATTTTCAAATTATAGTGTTCCTCTCTTCGCTTGTTCTCTTTCAATTGATTCAAACAATGCTTTGAAATTTCCTGCACCAAAACCTTTTGCTCCCATCCTCTGAATAATTTCGTAGAAAAGGGTGGGGCGGTCTTCAACAGGTTTAGTAAATATTTGTAGTAAATACCCTTCTTCATCCGCATCAACAAGTATTGCTAATTTTTCGAGCACTGCGATATCTTCTTTCATAATATCCATGTGTTTGCCTAAACGTTTTGGAATTTCTTCGTAATAGGCGTGAGGTGGCGCAGATAAAAATTCTAATCCTCTTGCTCTTAATTCTGTAACCGTTTTAATAATGTCGTCGGTTGCAATGGCAATGTGCTGGCAGCCCGGACCTTCATAGAAATCAATGTATTCTTCTATCTGTGATTTCTTTTTTCCTTTTGCCGGTTCGTTAATAGGAAATTTAATTCGTCCATTCCCATTACTCATTACCTTACTCATGAGTGCGGAATACTCCGTGGTAATTTGTTTATCATCAAAAGATAAAAAGTTTACAAAGCCCATTACATCTTCATACCATTTTACCCAGGTATTCATTTCGCCCCAACCTACATTGCCAACCATGTGATCAATAAATTTCAAACCCGTTGCTGAAGGATTGTAATCCGATTTCCATTCTTTATATCCCGGAAGGAAAAGTCCTTTGTAATTTTTACGCTCAACAAACAGGTGGACAGTTTCTCCGTAAGTATAAATACCAGAACGCACTACTTCACCATCTTCATCTTTCTCCACTGTAGGCTCCATAAAAGATTTTGCTCCACGCTTGGTTGTTTCTTCGTATGCTTTTCTCGCATCTTCTACCCATAGTGCAATTACCTTAACTCCGTCACCATGTTTTTTTACATGTTCTCCAATAGGCGAATTGCTATTCAACGCTGTAGTGAGAACCAGTCGTATTTTATCTTGTTTCAACACATAAGAAGCACGGTCACGTAAACCTGTTTCCAGCCCTGCATAAGCATACGACTGAAAACCAAAAGTAGTTTTATAATAATGCGCTGCTTGTTTGGCATTGCCCACATAAAATTCTACATAATCTGTTCCAAGCAATGGAAGAAAATCCTGTGCTCCTTCAAATATTTTTTCTAAACCGTATTCTACATTTTTTATAATGCCCATGGTAAAAAATTATATTAAATATTCTAAGATTTTATTCTCTTTTTCTTGTATTCCTTCTTTTGTAAGATGGAAGTGCAACTTTGTATATCAAATAACCAAAAAACACAAACGAAAATATTAACAGGTACTTAAGATAATACACATTGGTCTCATCTACAAAATCATTTGCAGAATAGTTTTCACCCCGCAGTAAAATGCTTATGATAAGTGTTGTCATTTAATTACTCTACCCAGCTTTTATAATACTTGCCATCATCAATTTTTATAGCATCTTCAGTTACCATTAATGGTCTGAAAGTATCTACCATAACCGCCAACTCCTGCGTTTCTTTTTGTCCAATACTTCTTTCCATTGCCCCCGGAGCCGGACCATGAGGTATTCCTTTTGGATGAAGTGTAATGTGCCCTTGCTCAATATTATTGCGGCTCATAAAATCTCCATCAACATAATATAAAACCTCATCGGAATCAATATTGCTGTGGTTGTAAGGCGCAGGAACCGACAAAGGATGATAATCATATAATCTTGGACAGAATGAACAAACTACAAAACCCGGTGTTTCAAAAGTTTGATGGACAGGAGGCGGCTGATGCACGCGGCCTGTAATAGGTTCGAAATTATGTATAGAAAATCCGTACGGAAAATTGTATCCATCCCAACCCACAACATCAAAAGGATGCGTTGCATAAACTACCTCATGCATTGTACCTTCTTTTTTTATTTTAATAAGAAAGTCCCCTTTTTCATCATGCGTTTCCAGGTCTTGTGGTAATTTATAATCGCGTTCACAATAAGGTGAGTGTTCAAGCAGCTGACCAAAAGAATTTTTATATCGTTTCGGAGAATATATCGGGCTGAATGATTCAAGATAAAACAACCGGTTATCGGCATTGTCAAATTCTATCTGGTAGATCATTCCCCTGGGGATGATGAGGTAATCGCCATATTCAAAAGGAATTGTTCCTAAAAAAGTTCTAAGCTTACCATTTCCTTTATGAATAAATATCATTTCATCTGCATCCGCATTTTTGTAAAAGTAATTTTTCATGGATTGTTTTGGCGCTGCCAATCCCATATGTACATCGTTGTTCACCAATAATGCTTTGCGGCTTTCCAAAAAATCATCAACCGGTGAAACTTCAAAACCTTTTAGTAATAATGCCTTGATGTTTTTGTCAACCGCAATTTTAGGGGCGACACTATAAGACTTAATAATTTCTTTTACCTGTGTAGGGCGGTGTACATGATAGAGCAATGATGACATTCCATGAAAACCTTCTGTGCCAAACAATTGTTCGTAATAATATTTCCCAGTGCTGCTTTTGAAAACAGTGTGTCTTTTTTGAGGTATGTCGCCAAGCTTATGGTATACAGGCATGTTATAAATATTATCTATACAAAAATAGCAATAAGGCTTGTCAAAAAAAATGATTTAGCCCGGTATAATAAATAAAAATGCAGGCAATTACTATTGCCCGCATTTTTAATAAATTTTAATCTTTATTGCAATACAATTTTTTGACTCAAAACGCCTTTATCTGTAAAAACAGAAATAATGTACACGCCCGGTGCAAGGCCTACGGTAGAATAGCTATGTGTATAAACTCCCATACTATTATTTTGTAATTGTGTGGTTTGTAATACCTGCCCTGTGATACTCATAAGTTTCGTTTCAATTGATCGTATATCCTGAGTACTTATAATCAATGTAAGTTTTTCTTCCTGTCGGTTGACGATTGAATTAAATTCGGTGATTCCTACATCCTCTTTAATCCCTCCACAAATGTTTACTTTAACTTTGAATGTATCGGTAAACGTGCGCACGCCATCAAAACCGCTAAGCGTATAGGTGGTTGTAACAGTAGGGCTGACTAAAGCGCTGCCGCCGGAAATATTTCCAGGTGTCCATGTAAGTGTAAGGTTGGGGCAGGTCAATATCATGCTTGCATTTAACAATGCAGAATTTCCTTTACATATTGCCGTATCAGGTGATACGATAGAAACAGAGCAATTAGTACAGTTAACAACCAGTATTTGTGTAGAGTCAACATAAGTATTGGTTCCATCGGTCGCAGTTAATGTGAAGGTGGTTGTAGTTGTTGGCTTAACAGAAATACCCTGAGTGGTTTCTCCTCCGGGCATCCATGTATACGTTAAGGGCTGAAGACAGCCAAGTGGGCTCATTGCTCTGATGGTTGTGCTGTCGCCTAAACATAATCCATTTTTCTTTGCAGCAGCAGTAACTCCGCATCCTGCATTACAGTTGGCAACAAACACTGTGAATGTATCTGACTGGGCAATTCCTCCGGAGTCAGTTGAGGTCAATACATAAGTCGTTGTCACAGTTGGTTTTGCATTAATACTGCTGGTGGTTTCTCCGTTCGGTGACCATTGAAAAGTCCAGGGACCACAGCTAATTACCACAATGGCATTTAAACTAGTTGAATCTCCATTGCAAATAGTGGAGTCGGTAGCTAAAATAATGGCATTGCATTGTGCTTTGGAAAATGAATTTGTAAAAATTAGAGCTGCGAGTGTAATGATTGGTATTAATTTTTTCATGTAACGGTTTTTATTTAGTTGATATTCTATGTGTTAAATTTCAAATCATTTTTTAATATCTCTTTTAAATTCGGTCGTAACCTGCTTTTGTAAACGGAAAGGCTGTCTTCCTTTTTTCTGCCTTTGCGAATTTTACGCTGTTCTTCTAGTGGTAATTCAATAATGCTTATACACTCCGGTGTACAACAGCCTTTCATTTTTTTTGCGCAGTTGTCACATTGAATAAAAAGTAAATGACAATCATCATTCGCGCAATTCACATGCTCATCACAGAGTTCTCCGCATTGGTGACATGTGCTCAAAACATCATCTGTAATACGTTCGCCAACCCGCTCATCAAAAACAAAATTAACTCCTTTAAATTTTGAGGGCAGCCCAGCATTTTTTACCTGTCTTGCATACTCAATAATGCCACCATGTAATTGGTTCACATCCTTAAAGCCCTTATGCTTAAAATATGCGCTCGCTTTTTCACAACGAATGCCGCCAGTACAATACAATAAAATTTTGCTGTTTTTTTTATCTTCCAGCATATCAATTACCATTGGTAATTCTTCCTTAAAAGTATCTGCGTCCGGACAAATAGCATTTTCGAATCGGCCCACTTCGCTCTCATAGTGGTTACGCATATCTACCACAATGGTTCCCGGCTTTTCGCTGGCATCATTAAACTCTTTTGCTGTAAGGTGATTGCCAACATTGGTAACATCAAAAGTTTTGTCATCTAAACCATCAGCAACAATTTTTTTTCTGACTTTTATAGCGAGTTTGTAAAACGATTTTCCATCATCTTCAACTGCGATCTTAAAAGGAACATTATTGAAATATTCTCTTGCAAAAAGTTGTTGTTTAAAGGTGTTCCAATGTTCTTCCGGAACGCACATTTGCGCATTAATACCTTCGTTGGCCAGGTATATTCTGCCAAAAATATTTACAGCGTTCCATTCTTTGAAGAGTTCATCCCTCAAAACATTTGGTTCATCAATTATAACATAACGATAAAAGGAAACAGTTATCCTTTTAAAAGGCTCTTCCTGCAGGCGTTGTTTTAACTCCTTTTTATTAACTCTGTTGTGTAATAGTGCCATTTTGCATGAATGGGATTACGGGCTACAAAAATACTCAATAAAAGGTAACATTGAGCAACCTTTGCTGTTTGCACAATTATTTTGATCAGTGTGGAAAGGCTCGAAGTCAGAAGAGTTTACCTTCCATCTTCGTGCGTCTGTTTTCCGATTTTTTAACTTCCAACTTCCAACTTCTTTTCATTACTTTTATAACTCATATTTTTGATGTATGCAAGAAAAAATTTTAGTGCTAGGTTCCTCCGGACAGATAGGTACCGAGCTTGTTGAAGAATTAAGAAATATTTATGGTACTGACGGAGTAGTTGCTTCAGATATAAAAGTAACGGAGCAGGCTAAGGATGGTCCATTTGAAGTATTGGATGTGTTGGACGGAAAAGGGATACACGAGGTTGTGAAAAAACACAAAATTACCCAGGTGTATTTATTAGCCGCACTGCTTTCTGCAACAGCGGAAAAGAATCCTATGTTCGGCTGGAAGCTCAATATGGAAGGGCTTTTTAACGTACTTGATCTGGCCAAAGAAAGAATAATTAATAAAGTTTATTGGCCAAGTTCCATTGCAGTTTTTGGTCCAACTACTCCCCGCGAAAATACTCCGCAGTATACAGTTATGGAACCTAGCACGGTATATGGTATTAGTAAACAAGCGGGCGAGCGTTGGTGCGAGTATTATTTTAAAAAATATAATGTTGATGTTCGGAGCATTCGTTATCCGGGATTAATTGGCTGGAAATCTGCCCCGGGTGGCGGTACAACTGATTACGCTGTACATATTTTTCATGAAGCAATTAAGAGCGGAAAGTATACTTGTTTTTTATCCGAGAATACCACTTTGCCAATGATGTATATGCCCGATGCTATAAAAGCTACTCTTGATCTTATGAATGCTGACGCATCAAAAGTTAAGATACGTTCCAGCTACAATATTTCTGGTATGAGTTTTTCTCCGGCCCAAATTGCTGTCGAGATCAAAAAGCGTATACCAAATTTCGAAATTTCTTACAGTCCGGATTTCAGGCAGGCGATTGCTGATAGCTGGCCAAAAAGCATTGATGATAGTTGTGCCTCAGGTGATTGGGGTTGGAAACCCAATTATGATTTAACAAAAATGACGGCCGAAATGCTTGTAAGTTTGGAAAATTTATTAAAAAAGCAGGTTTCCGGGTAACAAACCACAGCTTAAGAACGTATATATTTGTGTATTGATTTAAATGCCCAATGCATTATTTTATTCAACAAAACTACCCAAATTAAATAAAATATGGTACTTTTAGCACCTATAACAGAATGCTATGCGTAAGTTAACCCTTATATTGTTTTTTGTTATTTGTAAGATAGGTATCGCCCAATCTTATGAATTATTAAACAATGACACCATAAACAAGGTGGATGTTGAAGGCAAAAAGCAAGGCTTCTGGATCATTTTCAACCGCACAAAAAAATTACCGGATTATAAGGACGATCAAAAAGTAGAAGAAGGTAAATACCTCGACAGCAAAAAAGAGGGTTTGTGGAAAGAGTTTTTCGCAAATGGTAATGTAAAAAACAAGATCACTTTTAAAGGAAACAGACCAAATGGTTATGCTATCATCTACCATGATAATGGCAAAATATCAGAAGAGGGTTTATGGAAAGGTAACCGTTGGGTAGGTAATTATAAATTGTATTATGAGAATGGACAAGTGCAGCAGGAATTTAAATTCAATGAAACTGGTAAAAGAGAAGGTCCTCAAAAATATTATTATGAAGATGGCCAGGTAATGATAGAAGGTAATTGGGCCGAAGGCAAGGAGAGTGGTATATTAACGGAGTACTATCCTACTGGAGAAAAAAAGGCGGAGAAAAATTTTAACGGAGGGACCTTGGATCCGGCCACATCCAAAACGTATGAACCTAAAAAACCTATTGTTGAAAAGCCTGATGAGCCAGTTGCTCCCAAAGTTGTTGTTGATGTAAAAAATGAGGTGCCTAATATTAAAACCCAGGTATTTAATGGTGAGGGTAAATGGACACTATACAATAAAAACAAACAAATTTCCAAAGACGGTATTTTCAGTAAATACCGTTTGATAGATGGCAAGGATTATAAATATACTGATGATGGTATTCTTATTCGTATCGCTATTTATAAAGAAGGAAAATATGTGGGTGACGGTGTGATGGAGGATAATTAATTCCTCTTCTTCTTCCTTTTTCCAATAAGCTAAAATTTACCAGCAATTATCTTCTAAGATTTTCATGAATTAGCATGATTTTTCCATTTGCTTTATGTGATATTTTAAAAAAATCATGTAGGTTTATACTCTATGCAAAGTCCTCTTTTTATATACAATACTCTTACACGAAAAAAAGAAGAGTTTAAAGCGATCAATCCTCCGTTTGTTGGAATTTATGTTTGTGGTCCAACCGTGTATGACGATGTACACTTAGGTAATTGCCGCACATTTATTTCTTTCGATCTTATTTATAGATATTTTTTGTACCTCGGTCATAAAGTTCGTTACGTCCGTAACATTACTGATGCCGGCCATTTGGAAGGGGATAGGGATGAGGGTGATGATAAGTTTGCCAAGAAAGCAAAATTGCATCAAGTAGAACCAATGGAGATAGTGCAAAAATATACATTGGGTTTTCATAATGTTCTGCAGGCGTTTAATACATTGCCGCCAAGTATTGAACCTACTGCCACAGGGCATATCTGCGAACAGATAGAGATGACGAAGAAGATCATTGAAAACGGCTATGCTTATGTTGTAGATGGGACAGTTTATTTTGATGTAGAAAAATACAACAAGGAATTTTCATATGGTCAGTTGACCAATCGCAAATTAGAGGATCTTATAGCTAATAGCAGAGAGTTGGATGGGCAAGATGAAAAGCGAGGCCCTCTTGATTTTGCTTTATGGATAAAAGCCAAGCCGGAACACCTTATGCGCTGGCCTTCTCCATGGAGCTGGGGTTTCCCCGGTTGGCACATTGAATGTTCTGCTATGAGCAGTAAATATTTGGGAGATGTTTTTGATATACATGGCGGCGGAATGGATTTACAGGCAACGCATCATACCAATGAAATTGCACAATCACAGGCTTGCAATCACAAAGCCCCTGTAAATTATTGGATGCATACCAACATGCTTACAGTCGATGGTGTTCGTATGTCGAAATCTGCAGGCAATGGTTTTTTGCCCGGAGAATTATTTTCCGGCGATCATCCTGTGTTGGAAAGAGGATATGATCCAATGGCGGTACGTTTTTTTATGATGCAAACGCATTATCGCAGCACACTTGATTTTTCTAATGAAGCATTACAGGCATCTGAAAAAGGTTTCGAAAGATTGATGAGCGCTGTTGCATTATTGGAAAAGCTAAAGCCTGCGAATGAATCAACATTTGATGTGAAAAAATTTGAGCAGAATTGTTACGATGCCATGAACGATGATTTTAACAGTCCTATTTTACTTGCTCATTTATTCGAAGCGGTAAAGGCGATCAATTCGGCTCATGCGGGTACGGTAAGTTTTTCGAAAGACGATCTTGAGAAATTGAAAAAAACAATTCATGGTTTTGTTTTTAATGTATTGGGATTGAAGCAGGTTGGTGGAACACAGGCCAATGATGCTACTGATGAATTATTGGGTGTTATACTTAAACTTCGCCAGCAGGCTAAGGATTCAAAAAATTATTCCACTTCAGATATGATCCGTGATGAATTAAGTAAATTAAATATTACAATAAAGGACACAAAGGATGGCGCGGCTGTGGAATATAAATAGATTTTTATTTTTTACTTGTATACTATTTGTGTCGTTTTTGTTTTCTTGTAAGGAGGAAAAAAAAGAAAGTGGCGTAAAAATTCCGGAGAAAAAAATCACTGCAGTAAATAGAAAAATCCCAATATTCAATAAAGATTCAGCTTACGCTTATATTGAAAAGCAGGTTGCCTTCGGCCCTCGTGTACCGGGTTCAAAGGCACATGCCAATTGCGCTGTTTATTTTAAAGACAAATTCACTTCGTTTGGGTTACAAGTGATCGAGCAAAATGCCCCCGCGGTTACTTACGACAAAAAGAAATACAGCATCAAAAATATAATTGCATCCTATGCTCCCGAAAAAAAGGAAAGGATAATGTTGTGCGCGCACTGGGACTCAAGGCCCATAGCCGATCGCGACACAAAGGATAAAGACAAACCAATTGACGGCGCTAATGATGGTGCTAGCGGAGCAGGAGTGTTGATGGAAATTGCAAGGCAATTAAAGGCAGTTTCACCTTCGGTTGGCGTTGATATTATTTTGTTTGATATTGAAGATTATGGACAGCCAAATAATAGCGGATTTCCTGAAATGGAAGATTCGTGGTGTTTAGGTTCTCAGTACTGGTCAAAGAATCCTCATAAACCAGGGTACACAGCGCGCTATGGAATTTTATTAGATATGGTAGGCGCACCTGATGCAACATTTTGTTTGGAAGGTGGATCGGAGTATTATGCACCATTGATACAAAGAAAAGTTTGGCAAACGGCCGATGATCTTGGGTTTTCAGATTTTTTTGTAAACATAAAGTCGGGCCCTATTACAGATGATCATACATATATAAATGAACTGATTAAAATTCCTACGATAGACATCATTCACATGGATACGAATACGGGCGACTTTGGTTCATTTCATCATAGACATAGCGATAATATGACGGCAATCGATAAAAATACTCTATATGCAGTTGGACAAACTTTACTGCAGGTTTTATATACTGAATAATTAATATTTACTTTTAATTCAAAACTCTTTTATGAAAAAACTTTTTTGTTTGATTGTGGCCATAGGAATTTTTACTGTTAATGTATTCTCCCAGGCGCCAGGCGTTACTGTGAAGGGTTATGTTATTACTCTTAAAGATGATACCCTTCGCGGCGATATAAAATTAAATCCCAAAAAAGAATTGGAAGTGTTTGAAAAGGTAATTATCAACCTTAGCGCGACTGAGAAAAAAACTTTTAAGCCGGATAAGATAAAAGGCTATAGAACAGATTCCGCAACCTTTGTGAGCAAGAAGTTGGATGATGCCATGTCTTTTTTTAAAGTGTTGAGTACAGGAAAATTAAATTTATACGTGTACCAATACTATTGGGAAAAACCCAATAAAGATGTAGTTACCAAATCCGAATATTATATGGAAAAACAAGGAGAAGATAAAACAATAAAAATTAAAACGGGTAGCAAATATAAAAAGCAGCTATCTGAAGCAATGGCAGATAACGAAGAATTGGTAAAAAATTTGGAAGACAGGGAACTTAGTGAGGAAGAAATGATAGAAATTTTCAATCAATACAATTCAGGAAATTAAGTTAACTGTTGTTGGTTGTCTGTAATTGGTTACCTGTAATTAAATAATATTTGTAACAATTCGTATTGATTCGTAATTCATAAAGAAATTAAACAAATAATCGTATTTTAGCAATCCTAAAAACAGAATAATTATGGCATATTTATTTACATCAGAGTCGGTATCAGAAGGACATCCGGATAAAGTGGCTGATCAAATTTCAGACGCATTAATTGATAATTTTCTTGCATTCGATCCGCAGTCGAAAGTAGCCTGTGAAACATTAGTTACAACAGGACAGGTAGTATTAGCTGGAGAGGTTAAGTCAAAAGCATATCTCGATGTGCAAGAGATTGCAAGAGGGGTTATTCGCAAAATTGGATACACCAAGAGCGAGTATATGTTCGAAGCAAATTCATGTGGTATTCTATCTGCAATACACGAACAATCGAGCGATATTAATCAAGGTGTAGTAAGAAAAAAGAAAGAGGATCAGGGCGCTGGTGACCAGGGTATGATGTTTGGTTATGCAACCAGTGAAACTGATAATTACATGCCATTGGCATTGGATCTTGCGCACGGAATTTTATTGGAACTCGCAGTGTTGAGAAGAGAAAATAAAGACATTAAATATTTACGTCCTGATGCTAAATCACAGGTAACATTAGAATATAATGATGACAATGCACCTGTGCGTATAGATGCAATTGTTGTATCAACACAGCATGATGATTTTGCTGCTGAAACAAAAATGCTGGCGAAAATTAAAAAGGATATTATTGAAATTTTAATTCCTCGTGTTAAAAAGAAATATCCTAAATATGTTCATTTGTTCAATGATAAAATCAATTACCACATTAATCCAACCGGTAAATTTGTTATCGGTGGACCGCATGGTGATACCGGATTAACAGGAAGAAAAATTATTGTTGATACTTACGGCGGCAAAGGTGCTCACGGTGGTGGTGCCTTCTCAGGAAAAGATCCTTCAAAAGTTGACCGTTCAGCAGCATACGCTACAAGGCATATTGCAAAAAATTTAGTTGCAGCCGGTGTTTGTGATGAGGTATTGGTGCAGGTTTCTTATGCAATTGGTGTGGCTAAGCCAATGGGTATTTTTGTTGATACTTATGGAACTGCAAAGGTTAAAATGACGGATGGTAAAATTGCTGAGATCGTTGAGAAAATATTTGACATGCGTCCTTATTTTATTGAGCAGCGTTTTAAATTACGTTCTCCTATATATTCAGAGACTGCTGCATATGGCCATATGGGAAGAAAGAATGAAGTCGTTACCAAAATTTTTAAATCACCTGATGGCAAAACAAAAACAGTTAAGGTAGAATTGTTCACCTGGGAAAAACTGGATTATGTTGCTAAGGTGAAAAAAGCGTTTGGATTGAAATAGATTTCATTTATTAGCAGGACTAGACAAAACCAATAAATAATATTATTTGTATGAGATCAATCGTCACAAAAACGGTACTACTAGCTATTTTCATTTGTATAAGTTGCATGGCAGTCGCTCAGGAAAAACCATTATGGTCACTTGCATTTGATTCGGATCCTCTTACTGATAAAGTAATTGACTTTAGTCCTAATTGTAAATACATTGCTTATGGAACGGCAGATGGAAAAGTAAAATTGAACAATCTTGCAACAGGTGCCGAAGAAGTTTCTTATGCGGCTCATCCTAAGATGACCATTTGTGTGAAATTTCACCCCGATGGAAATATAGTTGCCAGTGGAGGAAAGGATGGAACAATTAAGTTATATGATCTTGCTAAGGCTGCGGATTATTTAACAATTGCTGCTCATGATAAAGCTGTGATGTGTCTTGCATTTAGCCCCGATGGTACAAAATTATTTAGTGGGAGCCGCGACAATACTGTGAAAATATGGGATGTAGCAACCGGAAAAGAGATTTTTAAAAAGGAAGATATAAAAGGAAATGTGCGTTGCATCCAATTTAATCCGGATGGCAAATCAATTATTTTATGTACTTCAGCATTGATGAAGGGCGTTCGTTTCTTTAACTTGTCGGATGGAGCTGAGATCAGAACCCTTGAATCTGCAAATACAAATCGTATTGATATTTCTCCTAATGCTTTTTATTTGTCAGCAGCAATGCTCGAAAAGGAAATTTACATTTGGGATTTAAAAACAAATACGGTAGCGTTTAAACTAGCGGGTCATAAAAAATATTGTAACGATGTTTGCTTTTCACCGGGTGGAAAAATGCTGGCTTCCGCAAGTAATGATCGCACAGTTATTCTCTGGGACATTGATAAATCGTCTATCATTCACACGTTTATTGGGCACGAAAAAGAAGTCGTGAGTTTAGCTTACAGTAATGATGGTACAATGCTTGCGTCGGCAGGATGGGATAACACATTAAAAGTATGGGATCTCCGTCCATACAATAAAGAACTGGTGAAAGAAGCTCCCGTTGTTTCTATTGGAGTTCCATTGATTCAAAAAGAAGAGGAGACAATAAAAAAAGCATTTGATAACCTAATGTTTGAAACAGGTAGTGCAACAATTGCTTCTTCATCTTTTCCTAGTTTAGATGAACTTGCTATATTATTGGTGCAGAAAGCTGAATATATGTTGTTGATTGAAGGGCATACTGATAACGTTGGAGCCGCAGATAAAAATCTTACGTTAAGCAAAAACAGGGCAGAGGCTGTGAAAAAATATCTCGTATCAAAAAGCGTAGATGAAAAACATTTAACAGCAAGTGGTTATGGCGCCAACCGTCCAATAGCAGACAATGGGACTGATGAGGGAAGAAAACAAAATCGCAGGGTGGAGATGAAGATTATGAAGTAATCGCTGAAGAAGAAGGATTGGTCTATTCGTAAATATCTTTACGGTGTCCTATTTTCTGAATGTCGATTATTTGTATTGTATCGTGGCAGCAAACCTGCGATGTATATTGTAGGTTTACTAGGGTGGGTTATTTTTTCTTTATCCTGTTGTATCTTTTTTTAGGATGCTTGCGAGCGTGTAATACTTTATATATCGCTACTTGTTTTTCTATTATTTCATATACAATAACGTATGGGAATCGCTTTAATAAACCCAAACGCATATTTTTATGCCTCACTTGGTAGGTGTATGGATTTATCCGGAGTTGTTCTACTATATACCCCATCTCTTCTAAAAATTCATATCCTAATCCTTCTTTTTTTTCATTGTACTTTCTTGCTTCTTCCGCTACGTCACTTTTCGACCGCTCTTTAAAAACAATTGCGTAGCTCATTTTTTTAGTTTGCTTTTAGCATGTTTTTTTACTTCGTCCCAACTGTAGTTTTTGCTTTTTCCGGATTTGTGCTGTTTCTGTATACCTTCTATCTCTGCCCATTCTTTTGGATTTAAATTGTATTCATACTCGGCACTTTGCTTGTTAATAATAGTATAAACTGCTTGTAAAAAGCTCTCATCTTCTATGTTGTCAATTGCTTTGTGCAATTCCTTTTTTAGTGTAGTCGCGGTCATGGTTTTTTATTTTTGCGTTTCCATAAAGTTAACGCTTTTTCAGTTTGGTGTAAAGGAGCGGGTTCAAAAAGAACGAAGATGTAGCAAACCTACGATACATCGTAGGTTTTCGAGTGGAAAAACCAAAAATGCGTATATTTAAGAGGAATTAATGGTTCAAGTCCAGTGGGGGGAGCGCAACTGGACTTCCTTCTGAATGTCCATTCAATTCAAGCACCGCACCCGCGGTGCTTGTTTCGTTAAAACCCTTACAGATAGCCACTTTATCGTAGGGGGCTACAAAATCAAATTCAATTTTTTTGTCTCTCAAGAGGCGGTTCGTTCCAATTTTCTCAGTAACTAATTTTATTTGGTTTAGATCTTTTGAAGAAACGACCTTTCCCACGTCATTAGCGGCTTTCACCCTTCATGAAACGTTATGATTTTTTTAACCGTTTTTTTTAAGTTTATGAGATTCCATTTATTATTATTTAGCTTGCACAGCAACTCAGTTTAGAAACATCTTTTCCGAAAGTAATTGCTGCTAATTTGATTCCTTCACTTAGTGTTAAATAAGGATAAAAACTTTCTGCAAGTTCTTTTACCGTAATCCCATATTTGATAGCCATACTTAGTTGTTGTATTAATTCTCCGCCTTCGGGAGCGACTACCCTTGCACCAATGAGTTTATCATTTTCGGTATTGCGAATCAGTTTAATAAAACCTCGTGTATCGTTAGCTGCAATTGCTCTTGGAACGTCTTTTAATTCCAGTTTAGAAATTTCATGAGGAATATTTTGATTTTTAGCCTGTACTTCATCTAATCCTGCTCCTGCTATTTGTGGATCGGTAAAAACCACCCAAGGTAATGAAGAGTAATCAACTTTATTTTGTACTCCTGTAAAAGCATTTTCAACTGCAATTTTACCTTCGAATGCTGCGGTGTAAACAAAAGCTGGCATGTTGGTTACATCTCCTGCTGCAAATATGTTAGAAATATTGGTTTCCATTTTATCGTTCACTACAATATTTCCACTTTTGGTAAGATCTAAATCAATATTTTGCAACCCTAATTTCTGTGTATTAGCTTTTGTTCCTGAAGCTACCACAACGATTCCTTCCTCAATAATTTGTGACACTGAGCCATCAGGACATTTACAGTGAATAATTGTCTTATTGTCTTTTTTTTCGAATTTTATCGCCCGAAAATTGGGTAGGATTTCAATACCTTCGCTTCTCATTTGCTTTTCCAATATTTCACTAATGTCAGATGATTGTGTTCGTAGCACTCGATCTGTAAATTCTATAATACGGACTTGTACTCCTAAACGATTATATGCCATCGCTATTTCCAATCCGATATACCCAGCTCCCATAATGGTCATACTAAGGGGTTTCTCTTCCAAATCAAAAAGCGTTGCGTTTGTGTAATATCCGATTTCGTTTAGCCCTTCAATGGCAGGTATATTGGCAGTAGAACCTGTGGTTATTATAAATTTAATGGCAGTATATTCATCTTTTCCATTAACCAAAATTGTTTTATCATTTATAAATTCTGCCCAACCGCTAATCATTTGGAGGTTATGAAAATCACTTACCACATCTATATATTTTTTCTGTTGCAGTGTAGCCACTAACCTCTTCTTGTCTTTAATGATTTGCGCAAAATCAATATCAACTCCTTTGGGTTTTATACCAGGGAAATTGGAGTGTGTCGAGTGATAAACCGTTTCGGCTGCACGTATTAAAGTCTTGGATGGAACACAGCCCACATTTACACAAGTCCCGCCAAATGGTAAACCGCCATTTACCATTAAGGTACTAAGACCTAAACTTTCTGCTTTAATAGCTGCCGAAAAAGCGGCCGAACCTCCACCAATAATAATTAAGTCAAAATGATTTCCGCTTGACCCATTACTTCCGTTTTCCGAAACTGATTTTACTCTGTAATTTTTTGTTTTATTAATTGTGTCGATAATTTCACCTTTAGAAATTTTATCGGAATCAAACGTAAATTCACTTTTTCCGCTTTTATAATGTACATCGGCTTTTATCACTCCTTCTTTACCTTTCACAATTTTTTCAATACCTGTAGCGCAATGGTCGCAGGTCATTCCGGTAATTTCGATTTGAATTATTTTTTGCTTCATAAATTTATTATTTTATCAACTCGTGGCGAGTTACTTTAAATTCTGTTTTGTTTATTGCAGCAGCAATATCTTCCGCTGATGTTTTTGTTTTGTCAAATTTCACAATACTGTTTCCATTAGCATAAGAAGTATGATATTCAATTACACCGTGTACTTTTGAAATTTGATTATCAATATTGGCCACACAAGCTTCACAATCCATATCGGCAATAATGAATTCCTCCTGCACTATATTTTCTTTATCAACCATAATTATTTTTGTTTCCTGCGGTTTAGGGTAAAATATTTTCGCATAATAAGGAAATGCCATCATTAGTGCGGCAAAAATTGTTACAATTCCTAAAATTTTTTTTGATTGCATAAAAGGTGGTTTTTCATCTTCTTCGCAGGCGCATTGAATTTCTTCTGCTGTTCTCGGTTTTAGTTTTTGATACCAAGCAAAGCCTAATACTAATACGGTTACTCCTAATAAATAGGGTCTCGCGGGTGTTATCCATGAAAAGGCGGAAGCTGCACCGGATGCACCAGAAATAAGTGCTAAAACGGGAGTAATACAGCATAATGATGCTGCGATTGCTGATAGTACACTTGCTCCGGCAAGTTTTCCTGAATTTGATTTGTTATTCATATTAATTCGGTTTTGGTGTTTTGATTAACAATGTATTTAAAGAAGGGTCGCAATAATTTCATATGCTCCGATTTAAGAGAGTAAAAAATTGTTTGCCCTGATCGTCTAGCCTCAATAACATTCCCATCCTTCATTTTACGAAGATGTTGTGAAATGGCCGGAATACTCATACTTAAAATATCCGCAAGGTCGCATGGGCACAGTTCTTCTTCTTCTCCCAAAAGAAACATTATTTTAAGTCTAACTTCATTCCCTGCCAAAGCAAGCAAACTACTTAACTGATCAAAAGATTTTAAGTTTTTATTAAGTTTTTCTTTACAAGTATTAATTTGTACTTGATCGGCAAAAACTCTGATACATGTTGTATTGTTCTTCATAATTAGTGTTTTGAATAAATTACAAAACAAAGGTACTTTTATTTTCTTATTTAAGCAAATACTTAAATAAGAAAATATATTAGTGGCAGAACTAATACTTATATCCTGCTCCATCGCCTTCTTCTAATTCAACACCT
>CAZQIC010000090.1:0-19941 GCA_964593555.1 uncultured Bacteroidia bacterium
TCTAAAAAAAAATACGGTTACATTTGTTAAAATCAATTAATAGAACCTCCCTAAACAGTATTTCCGCCTGAAGAAGCAGTTGTTGTAATTGACTGTCAACCGAGTCTCCTGAATAAAATTGTTCCAGGCTGGTAATGATGGCCCCGAAAAGATAATTTTTTGATTTTTTAAAGTTTTTGACGAAGCTTTCCTTCCGCAATTTTAATTTTATATCTGCTTCGTTATATTTTTCCTGTTGATCAATTGCATCAAACAATTTTAAATAATTTGTTCTCCCCGTTTCATCGGCATTTTTTGAAGCATAGATCTTAAAGAATCTTTTTTCAGAAGTGTCGAGCGCTTTTATTAGTTGAAACAGTTCCTCAGATGGAGTTTTCATGGTAAAGTAGATGCTAATATGCAAAAAGTTTAGCTATATACCTCTTATTTAACTGCTATACACGCCTTAAGGGAGGTAACTTTTGAATTAAAATAAGTTTCCTTAAAGCTAATCAAGAGGTAGGTTTGGTTTTACACAATAAAAAAAACGATATGAAAGCTCATGTAACATTTTCAAATAAGCTATACAATTCAAACGGCCTAATTACAGTATCAGCATTATTATCAGCTGTGTTTTTCCTATTAGCAATTGCAACTGTTTTCTGAATTAAGTGACTGAAAAATTTCAAAACTAATCTATGACAGTATAAAAAACTTAGCCCGAAAGTTCAAATGAAAAAGCGCTAAAATCTGGCAACCTTGTTAGCGTTGACAGAGGAAAGCAGTTAAGCGAGGTAACTTTTGAGCGAATTTAGCTTTAAAAGCGATCTGCCATATTCGATCTTTAGTATATCAAAAACAAACAAATGGCATCCCTTAATTATAATTTGAAACTGGTTGGATTGTGCTTCGCAATAAGCCTTATGGGTGTCGCGGGGAATTCACAAGGAAATTATAACTTATCTATCCAAAACTTAAAGCTTACCGAAAATAAAGGCCAAATAATTGACACTGAAGGAAATTCACGGCCAGATATTTCATTTGTAGGAAACTCTTCCGGGATGGCAGTTTATTTGCGTGCAACCGGCATAAGTTATGTAATGATGCAACCCTCTGCCGAAACCGAGGAAAGTGTGGTATCACAACCGGAACCAGCAAACATTGGCCAAAGAATTGATGTAAATTTTATTGGCTGCAATAGCAGTGCCCATATTCAAGCTTCGAAAATGTTACCGGGACATTTTAATTATTATTTATCGCATTGTGATAGAGGGATACTGAATGTCAATTCATTTAGCGAGGTAACTTTTGAAGATATATATAATGGAGTAGATATTGTTTACTATGGGATAAAGGAGAATAGTTTAAAATATGATTTTGTTGTAAAGCCGGGGGCAAACACAGAACAAATAAAAATTCAATATGAAGGAATTGAAGGATTAAGAATTGGAAACGGCGATCTGATTGTAAATACAAAACTTGGTATTATGCATGAACAAATGCCAAGAATTTATCAAGAGATCGCCGGCAAGATTAAAGACATAAAAGGCGAGTACGTTTTAACAGGAGATGTTGTTTCCCTTAAAGTTGGAAAATACAACAAAGCATATTCGTTGATAATTGATCCTTGGGTATCTTATTTAGGCAGTGATAAAAAAGACAAAGGATATGCAATCGCTTCCCATAATAATGGTGATGTGACGATTTCTGGAACTACACAATCTGCTAATTTTCCTGTACGACCAGGAGCATTTCAGCAAGCAAAAAGTGCAAACATTGGAGCCCTTAATTATGATGTTTTTATTTCACAATTAAGCGCCGATGGTACAACATTAAAATGGTCAACATTTTATGGTGGCAATGGAAACGAAGATGGATTAAGTTTGGCAGTAGATATTTTTAATAATGTGGTATTGACTGGTGTCACCTCATCTACAAATTTCCCTAAAACAATCGGAGGGGGCCTGAGCGGATCAATGGATGCGTTTGTAATTAAACTAAATGGAAATTCGGGTTCACAAATTTGGGGACAATATACCGGAGGTAATTTAATTGAACGAGGATATGGAATTACTACTGATGCAACAGGGAATATCGTGCTAACGGGTTCCACTACTTCAACATCAGGATTGTCTACCGCAGGGGTATTGCAACAAAATTATGGAGGCGGAACGGCAGAGGATATTTTCTTGATGAAATATTCTGCGGCAGGAAATATATTATGGGCTACCTATTTAGGTGGATCAAGTTCAGATATTGGTTATGCTGTTGCAATAGATAAAAATGACGAGATAATTATAACCGGTGAAACACAGTCCGCAGTAGGAATAGCAAGCATAGGAGCATATCAAACAGTTCTCTCAGGGGGTAAAGATGTTATGATTGCTAAAATAAATTCATCAGGATCTGCAATTGTATGGTCCACTTATTATGGTGGTACAAATTTTAACAGCGCAGCTTTTATGGAGCGGGGAATTGGTGTTGATACCGACAGTAAAAACAATATTGTAATTACCGGCACAACAGCTTCTTCAGATTTTCCAATCACAACCGGAGCTTTTCAAACTTCACACAACGGTGTTGATGAAGAGGGCTTTGTTTTAAAATTAAATTCCGCAGGAACTCCACTTTGGTGTACCTATGTGGGAGGGCCCGACAGGGACGAAACACAAAGTGTGGTCATTGATCCATTTGATAATATTTATATTGCGGGAGACACCTATAGTTCTACCATGCCCGCCTCTTCATGCGCATACCAAGCAACATTAACACAAGGATCAACAGGAGGCACAGCATCTGAAGATAATATGATATTAAAGTTTGATCCGAATGGCTCATTACTTTGCATGACTTATTTGGGTGGAACATCTCATGATGATCATGAGTATTCCTTCGGATTTAAACTCCCGGTAACAGGCCCAATGATAACAATGTACAATGGTTTTGTTTATATTGTTTCAAGTACAAGCGGAGGTTATCCAGTAACCAGCAATGCTTTACAAACTGTTTTTGGCGGACAAGAGGATGCGGTTGTAGCTATGATTTGCGGCTTAGGTTGCAGTGCCAACAATGCTTTACAAACAAACTTTGCAACAAACAACACAGTAATCTGTAAAAATACTGCAATAAATTTTAACGATCTTTCTTCCATCTGTGATACCATAGGATCAGTTTGGGAATGGAGTTTCCCGGGTGGAGTTCCGGCCTCCTCTACCGACCGAAAACCGAATGGAATTCTTTATAACATTCCAGGAAATTATGATGTTAAACTTGTTATAAAAACTCCATGTGGGGATGATTCTATAACCAAGACCTCATATATCACAGTTGATGGATTTTCATTGTTATCGCTTATAACCAACAGCATATCATGCAATGGATCAAACGATGGAGCGATACAAATTAATTTGCAAAATGGCATTGGTGCGTATAATTATAATTGGAATCCGGCAGTTTCCACAGGATCTTCCGTTACAGGTCTCTCGGCCGGGACTTACACTATTAATGTTGTTGATGCGGCAGGCTGTAAAGTTGATAGTGTTGTGGTTATAAATGAACCGCCATTACTAACAACAGCTATATCATCAAAAAATAATATTAGATGTTTCGGTGGGAATGAAGGATATATCAATACAAACTCAACAGGTGGTGTAAATCCATATAATTTTGTTTGGTCCAATGCACTTAGCACACAAAATATTTCATCCTTGTCTGCAGGAAATTATTCTTTAACTGTAACTGATGCAAATGGCTGCACTTCAATGGCAACAACTGCAATCACACAACCCCCGCTATTAGGAGCATTCATTCCCATTCAAAAAAATCTTTTTTGTTATAACGACAATTCTGGCGAATTAAATGGAGCAGCAATAGGCGGAGTCGCGCCCTATAATTACAACTGGTCAACGGGTTCTTCATTACAAAACATTTCTGCTCTCGCTTCAGGGAATTATTCACTAACCGTTTCTGATGCGAATGGATGCTCGGCACGCATTGCAACTTTAATCACCCAGCCAACTAAACTAACGGCTAATGTAACAGGCACTTCTTCCCCACTTTGTTTTGGCTTATCGAATGGAACAGCAACAATAGGTGGATCCGGAGCAACTCCCGGTTACACTTATTTATGGCCAACAATACCAATGCAGGCAACAGCGGCAGCCAGCTCATTGGCTGCAGGGGTTTATACTCCTACGATAACAGACGCCTACGGATGCAGTATTACTTTACAAGTGGTAATTACTGAGCCTCCGCTGCTGAATGGGAATATTGTAAATCAAACCAACCCAACCTGTGCCGGAAAAAATGACGGATCAGCAACAATTGCAGCAAACGGGGGAACATCCGGATACGCTTATATATGGTCAACATTTCCTGTACAAACTACAGCATTAGCAACAGCACTTTCGGCAGGTAGCTACAGTGTTATTATTACCGATGCAAATGGCTGCACTGCAAATACAACTATTAATATCAATCAGCCAACAATAATTTCTTTAACAGTTGTTCCTTCGCCATCGCATTGCAATTCCCATGATGGGACTGCGTTAGTGAACGTATCGGGAGGAACACCCAATTACACTTATGTTTGGAACAACACCTCAACAAACACATCTAATATTCAAACAGGGCTGGCACCAGGGAATTACACTATTACTGTAACTGATGCAAATGGATGCGATCAACTTTCTGGTTTTGCAATTGGCAACATAAATGGTGTCGCAGCGCAAATTACAACCTCTTCTCCTGTAAAGTGTTTTGGTTCCTGCGATGGATCAGCTTCCGCTATTGGTGTTGGAGGATCTCTTCCCTATATATATATATGGAATGCTAACCCAACAGCTACCACAACACCTGTTTCAGGATTATGTGCCGGAACCAGCACAATAGTTATCACGGATGCCAATGGCTGTACAGATTTTGCCACTGTGAATATAACAGCACCACCGGCTCTTACTATTCAGGCATCAGCATTAACCTCCATTTGTGAAGGACAAGCAGCAACTATAACCGCATCTTTACAAGGCGGAACACCTAACTATAGCTATTTCTGGAACACCGGACAAAACACATCATCTATAAATACCAGTCCATCGGTAACAACCAATTATAACCTCACTGCCACCGATGCAAATGGATGCACTGCCTTAATCACTACAACTGTAAATGTAAATGCATTGCCTCAAATAAATTTTACATCGGACAAACAGGAAGGCTGCGGGCCCCTATGTATCACTTTAAATAATACTACCTTAAACAGCAATTCCGCAACCTGGAATTTTGGTGATGGATCTTCTTCATCAGGGAATAATTTAACATATCATTGTTATGATCAACCTGGACACTACACTATCTCATTAATAGTTGCTGACAACAATGCCTGTGTTGATTCTTTGCAGGCAAATAACTATATACATGTTTTTCCTTCTCCCGTGGCAGCATTTTCTTTTTCTCCCGATAATAATATTTTTGCTGGAACAAATGTCCTTTTTAAAGACGATTCACAAGGAGCAACTACCTGGCATTGGAATTTTGGTGATCCCCACTCAACAATGTCTACAGAACAAAACCCCGCATTTATTTATGAAAACACAAGCACTTATTTGGTACAACTGCATGTAACGAATGAATTCGGTTGCACATCCCTCGCTGAAAGAAATTTAACTGTTATTCCGCTAACTTCTTTTTTTATTCCTAATACTTTTACACCCAATGGCGATAATGTTAACGATGTTTTTTTGCCCAAATTATTGGAGGTCAATACAGGCGATTATGAATTTCTTATTTACGACCGCTGGGGCAACTTGATATTTAGCACCAACAATCCTTATATGGGATGGGATGGGGTAGCAAACGAGGGCAAAGCAGTTGCGCAAGAAGATACTTATGTTTGGAAAATCCGCTATCAGGATGTTACAGAAAAAAGACACTCATTGGTTGGGCATATTAATCTTATCAAATAAATTAACAGCAACTTTAAATGAAAACCAAAAAATTAAATCTAAACAAAATTGAAAAAATGTTTCGATAAAGCCATGTCCGATTCCGAAGTCAGAAGTATTTATGGAGGAGCCGGACCTATAGAATTAGTAGTTAGCGTTATTCCATCACGACTAGGCTATTATTAAATTAATGGAATAACTTATAGATACCCTCTTAAACCAATGAAAAATCAATTATTGTAGGCGTACTATGTATTGTCTACCTACTTAATTATGGACAAGGCTCTTGTAACAAGTTGTCTAAATCACAAATGAAAAGATCCCAGGAAATTAAAACAGAACTGGAGAAAGCATATACAAGAATTGTGGAATTAGAAAAGGGCTATGAATTTTATTTCCCTGTCGAACTCTATCCCCAAATAGTAGAGTGGGTGAACGCAGAAAGCAGGTATTGTCCCTTTGGAAAATACCAGATTACAATTGAGCCTACGCAAAAATTAACGAAACTTTATTTGGGTGATTTTAAAAAAGAAGATATTCCTGACTCATGGATAGGTATGAAAGAATGGATAGAAAAAAACAAATCATTATAGACCAACCGCTATGAAACATTGTAATTTATTATTGATGGCCGTTTTAATAAATCTCTTATTAACTTTTAATACCTCAGCACAACCGCCTTGTGGTTTTACCTATACCATTTATGGAGATTCAGTTTCGTTTACAGGTTACTCAACCGGAAGCTTTAAATGGACGTTTGGCGATGGAGACAGTTCTATACTTCAAAATCCAATTCACATTTATAGTACAAATAGGAAATATAAAGTTTGTATGGTGGCCACTGATTCTGTATTTGGCTCATGTAATGTATGTGATTCTATTACGGTTCCACAGTACACAGGAATTTCCCTAACCGAAAATAAAGATGTTTTTCTTGATGTATACCCTAATCCATTCAGGGGAACCATTACAATTAATTATCATACGCCCCTAAAGAGTGAGTCCGCCATAAGGGGCTGTATGACTTATTGGGGAACAAACTCGATGAATTTACGATTGGATCTGAGGCTGAAAATATTCAACAGCTTAATTGGGAAATAGATCGTTCACCGGGATCTACTTTCTGAAACTTTGTACTGACAAAGGTGAAGTGATAAAAAAATAATTTGTGATTAACCCCACGCTCAGGGCATAAAGTTCGAAAAAACTACAACTTACGTGGGTATTTCAACCAAGAACAGGATTTCTACCCCCTAGCCGCCACCACTAAATTTGTTGACTTTGATTTGTGCTGAAGTTTACTCATTATATCGGACTCATTATACAGGTCCTGGCCGTCAATTAAATCAAATAGCCTTACATAATTGGTGCTTCCATTTTCGTCAGCATTTTTTGAAGCGTATATTTTAAAAAAGCTCTTTTCAAGAGTATCAAGTGATTTGTTACTGAAAAAGCTCATCCGAAGCTGTTTTCATTAAGAAGCGTTTATACCACTAAAATGCGAAAATTTTTTAGTTCCACTAAGTGTGGTACAGGGAATTAATAACAATAATTAATTTACCAAATGCAAGCTGTCATTTCGCAAATTTTATTCAAATTATAAAGGATCTAATTTGTTTTTTGCCTAACAATTTCAGCAAAAGGTTTTTTCTGAATTTTACTTTCCACCCAAGCTGGGAAATCAAAAAAGACAAAGGCTTTTGCCTCGTACGGATCCTTCGACAACTGCACCATTTGTACTTTTAATTCCTTAAAAGGAGTTATGTCCTGGGAATTTAAGCCTAGCTGGAAAGGATATTTTTTCAGGAAAGAAAGTATAACCGACTCCAGTTTATACAAACGATTCCTGCGGCTCAGAAAACGCAAAGTTGACTTGACTGAATATTCAAGCAGGTCCTGCTTATTCAATTCAAGATTAATAATAAGACTGTACATGCGCGTTATGCAATAAATATCCTCTCTCATATCTACATTACTATCATTAAGCAGTTTATTCGCCCAAGTATTTGCAGATTTAAAATCAGCAATACCAAAATAAATTTTCGACATGGTGAGATAAAATATTTTTCGTTGCTGCGCATCAATGTCAACATAATTAATTGTATCCAATCTTGATCGGCTTGAATTGTAGTGGCCAATTGCATTTTCAAATTTCCCTGGCAAAATATAATATGCGACCTCAATATTAAACACCTCAATAAATAGTCCATCCGATAACTCTACCTCTTTCTTAAATCGATCCAACTTCTCCAGAAAAAACGGCCATTCTTCAAATTGTTTTGAATGTATAAGACTTGTCACCGCATTTTGAATTGCAGAAGTATAAGTAGCAGGCCTTTCCTTATTTAGCACCGGTCTGCTTTCTAAAATTTCAATTATTTTTTTATTTACCGTCAGTGCATTATAAAAATCGTTCGTATAAAAAAAATATGTTGCCTTCGCTCCATAAAAATCCAGCCTCGATCTATAGGAAGTAGCTAATGATTCGTCATGGAATAACGGATGCTTAAAATAGCTCTTCAGCCTTTCAAACTCTTGCTTGCTCCGGGTAAATCCCCTTTTGGGTATTTGCGCAGTCGCGCTATAATATATCTCCCTAAACCTTCCATTGTTATACATATCAAAAGTGATCTCGGTTTTATCAGAATAGTGCTGTTTTATAAACCCTGCAACAGGATGTTTAAGGTATTTGGCAAGCACAAGTTCCCACTGCATTATTTCCAGTAAATATGTTGTTTGTTCATATTGCTTTGCCATCTCCTTTGCTCTGCTAACTAATTTCCGGCATTGATCATATAGTCTTATACTGAATAAAAAATCAATATCGTCCAACAGCTCCCTTAATTTTTTCAGAGAGGTTTGCTGAGTCCGGTACGATCTGATGCTTTTTAAAATAAGCTGATAGAGATAATATTTTGTTCGCGTAAGCTGTTTAACAAAAACCTCCCCTTTAAAAATCCGTTTTATTTCTTCCTCATTGTATTCAACCTGCTTCTCTATCACTTCAAACAGTTTTAAATACGCCTTGTTTCCTGAGTGAATTTTAGAAAACAGCTTAAAATATCTCTTCTGTGATTTGGAAAGAGATATAATGAGGTCAAAAAGGTCAGATGAGGGTGTCATTTAGAAACGTATGAATATATGAACAATATAGAGATTATAACGCAATAATTATATCCATTCTTTTATAATAGAAATGTATGAATAATGCTTACTTGTCGGCAGTATCAAGACCCATCCTGAGTAAATTCAGTTATGAAGAAAGTATACCTCCTCCTCTTTTGCTTATTGTTCACCCAGATAATACGAACCGCAGAAACAAATCATTCTACTTTTCAATCAGTTGCATTTATTGAAAATAAGGGGCAGATTGTAAATAACTCCGGCGAAATTCTTAACGAAGTTCTTTTTAAAACACAAACACCGGGAGTTGACATATACATTACTACTTCCGGAATCAGCTATATGTTCACCAAAACAGAAACGCCAAAAGATCTTGATGACAAAAAAATTACCGTGTCTGCAGAACAAAAATTCCCGGAGATGCCAACTGTTCACTGGAACAGATTGGACATGATATTAAAAAATGCAAGCATAAAAAAAGAAAATGTAATCACGGAAAATCAACAACTCACTTATTACAATTATTATTTAGGGCACTGCCCTGATGGAATTACCAATGTACACAGCTACGGAAAAATAATTATAAAGGATGTTTATCCCGGTATCGACTGGCACATATATACAAAAGAAAATAAATCACTTAAATACGATTTTATCGTTCATCCCGGAGCGAATGCATCGCTTATAAAAATTGATTACAACGGCGCAGAAAAAATTACCGCGTTGGAGAATGGAAATATTCTTATCAAAACTCCAATCGGTGAAGTACAGGAAAACAATCTTTATTGTTTTGAACAAAGCTCAGGAAAAAAAATAAGCTCCGCCTTTTCTCTCGATAACAAAGCGGGTGAAATTGGTTTTTCATTCGGGAATTATGATCATAATCAAACCATGGTTATTGATCCTGACCTTGTTTGGGGAACATATTTTGGAGGAAGTTTAATTGATTTTCCTCAGGAAACTATGGTAGATGCAGACGGAAATGTATATGTGATAGGTGGAGCAGGATCCGTAAATCTGCCCTCAACAAATCCTGCCGCAGGCAACTATTACCAGGGAACACACCAGGGAGGAAACGGAGGCCCAATAAGCGGCGGCGTTGATACAGAAGCTTTTTTAGCAAAGTTTGATACTGATGGAAAATTAATTTGGTGTACTTATTACGGAGGCTCAACCGGACAAGAAGGATTTTTCTCTATGGGATATAATTCAACTGGTGATATATATGTTGGCGGTGGTTACGGACATAACGCCGCAATTAGGCCTAATCCTTTACCTCCACCACATAATTTCCCTTTACAAAATGTTGCGGGTTCATATTTCCGCAATCCTGTTTTAGCCCAGCTAGACGCAGAAACTTTTATTTTACGTTTTGATAATGCTGGAGTTAGAAAATGGGCAACCTTTTACGGTGGCAGCGCTGCAGACTGGTGTTATGACCTTAATGTTGACAATAATGATAATGTTTATTTAATTGGTAGGACTCAATCTTCGGATCTACCCATTGTAAACCCAGGTGGAGGAGCATACATGAGCAATACGGCTGTAAATGTATTTATCGCAAAATTTAATCCGGGAAATCAGCTAACATGGTCAACACATTGGGGAGGAACAGCAATAGGAGTACATACCATTTGCAGCGCTGTTGACCAAAATGATAATTTAATTATAGCAGGGACAACCGATTCTCCTGACTTACCAATGTATAATCCCGGAGGAGGCGCATATTTTGATAACACATTAGTAGCTCCTGGAGGAGGAGTCATATTTGATATGTTTGCTGCTAAATTCGATGCAAATGGAGTTCCATTCTGGAGTACTTATTACGGCAGCAACGGACAAGATGAATGCTACGCTGTATGTACTGATTTACAAAATAATATTTACATGACAGGCTATACTGGCGTTAGCGCTTCGCCCAATACTTTTCCAACTTATAATCCAGGCGGCGGGGCTTATTATAATGGCACAGCGCAATCCGGGTTAGATTTAGCAATTCTCAAGTTCGATCCAAACGGGGTACGGAACTGGGTTACATTATATAACGGAACTTCTTCTCCTATTACAGTTGGCGGCGGAATCAATGTTGATGCAATTGGCAATATTTATGTTACGGGCTCAACGGACGCTTCCGATTTTCCTATTGTTAGCAGCGCGTGTGGCTTTTTACAATCGACAAATGCTTCACAGGACATCACAAATGGGCAGGAATTTATTTTGCAATTTTCCCCCGCATTAACTGTAAAATGGTCAACTTATTATGGGGGAATTGGAAGACACAATTTAAATATGGATAATAATATGTCCATTGATGGTTTAGGAAATTTGTATCTGACAACTCTTTTCATGGATCAGAGCTGCCCTACTTTCGATCCGGGGAACGGAGCATATTTTCAGTCTGCCAACAATGGAGATTATGATGCAATAATTTTAAAATTTTCGCCAAAGCCAATTGCTGTTGCCACCAACTCCGTTTCTGTATGTGTGGGAAGTAATGTTGCATTAACTGCCTCGGGAGGATTATTTTACAATTGGAGCAATGGGACAACAACAAGTTCCATGAACGTTATTCCGCCAATAGGAAATACAACTTACTCAGTAGTCGTAACAAATAATCAATGCTCCGATACTGCTTATGTAAACGTTACTGCATCGCCGTATCCCGTTGCAGCAATTGCAGGACCAACAGTTACCTGCAGCGGAACCAATGTGCAGTTATCAGCAACTGGAGGAAATACTTATGCCTGGAACACATCAGCAAATACAAATAATATAACAGTTGCACCAACGAGCAATACAACATTCTCACTTGTAGCTTACAATGGTTCATGCGCCGATACCGCTTTCCTAAATATGGTGGTAAACCAAAATGCAAACGCTCAGATCAATGGCAGTAACTCAATATGCATAGGCGATAGTGTACTGCTGAACGCGGCGGGAGGAACAAATTATTTATGGAGCAATGGCAGTACTTTTACTTCTATTAAGGTGGGCCCAACTTCAACGATGTCTTATTCATTGGTTGCTAACCTTTCCAATTGTCCGGGCACCGCACTTATCACTATTACAGTTAATCAAATCCCGGTTGCCTTAGTTAGTAATGACACAGCAATATGTGAAGGAAATAATTTGTCCCTAACCTCATCCGGTGGATCAAATTATATTTGGAATGATGGCGCTCTAACTTCTACCAATAATATTAGTCCGGGAATCGGCTTATCAATATATACCGTATCGGTATCGAATGGAAACTGCATTGATATTGCCTCAGTAAATATCACAGTAAACCCAACACCTGTAGCAAATGCAGGTATCGACAAAACCATTGTTTCGGGAGGCACAGTTGTTCTCAACGGAAGCAGTGGACCCAATTACCTGTGGTCCCCATCAACGGGATTAAGCTGTAATACTTGTGCTAATCCCATAGTAAAGCCTGAAACCACAACAATGTATATTCTTACTGTTACAAATAGTAATGGTTGCTCTTCTTCTGATACGGTAATGATAAATATTGAACTGCTTTGTGGTGATCTTTTTATTCCAAATGCATTTTCACCAAACAACGATGGACAAAATGATGTGTTCGCGGTAAAAGGAAATTGTTTCTCTTCATTTCATTTAGATATTTTTGATCGTTGGGGAGAAATAATATTTACCAGTGATAACCAACTCCTGGGATGGGACGGAACTTACAAAACTAAAGACCTAAACAGCGATGTATTTGTTTACAAACTGATCGGAGAATTAAACGATGGCGGATCAATTACCAAAGAAGGGAGCGTTACGCTGATAAAATAAAAACTATTCGAACTTTGGCTTGTTCTTTGGCTTATCAATGTACTTAACCTCCGGAGCCATAGACATTACAAGTTTGTTTGCAATTGTATTTGCTATCGGCATGAAATAAGTATTCGTAATTTTTTTAGGATCGTTGATTGATGATGAGAAACTTGATGTGGATATTCCATATGCAAGGTACTTTCCATCCTTATCCATTATTGTATAATGAACCATTACATCACGCTTATAAGTATCAGCCACAACATCATAACTCTCAGGATTATTTTTAATGTCTATTTGATTCACAAAAATAAAAACAGAACTGCCGTACTTTTGGCCAAGATATGACAACAACTTAGGATCAGAGACCTTCTTATTCATAAATTTTTTTTCCATGTTTGGCAACACAGTCAATTGCCCATTCACGATTTTAGGATCGCTCCTTTTATCGACAGGTTTGTTCAGATCTTTTATTGATGCATTATCCGCAGGCACCGGCTCATAACTATAAGCAGTAGATACATAAGTATGCGCCATATCCTTTGCACATTTTGCGGAGTCATTCAAAAAAGAATATACACTAGTTTTTTGTTTAACAGCAAGAAAAATCATTTCATCCAAACCCTCCCTGAACGCGGTCATTATCTGCGGACCGGTTAGTTTCGTTTCTGCATTTACTTTTTTATCAATTTCCGACATGTACATTTTTGGGTCGAAAGGAATAATGAGTACTTTTTGTTTGCGTAGCAAAGCTTCTGCACTCAACATAGATTCTGTTTTTTTTTCGTTATCGATCGTAGTGTTCTGCGCTTGCAAAGCCACAGAAATGATCAATACCAGGAAAGTAAAATGAATTTTTTTTTGAATAATATTCATCTGTACAGTCATATTATTTATTTTATCCCGATGCGCTTCACTGTCGGGATGTGATAATGTAACACTCTCAGATCCCTGATCGCTAACATTATCAGCACAATAACAATGCCAATTAATGTCTCAAAAAATCTGTATTTGCGTAAAGCAACAGCGACATCAAAAGGAAAAACCCAACATAGTTGGCGTATTCGATCACCTTGTCCGGAACTTTTATCCGGGTTATCATTTCGAAAAGAAGGAACATGATATATCCACCGTCGAGCGCCGGAATTGGAAGCAAATTCATAAATGCAAGTACTATGGATATAAATGCAGTGAGTGACCAAAAGTGGTGCCAGTCCCACTGCGGCCCAAAAGCTTTGCTTATCGTATAAAAACCTCCTATAGATTCATGAGCATCTTTAACAGTGAAAATAAATTTTATTTGTTTCAAATAATTTTCCAGGGTCTCTGCTCCTTTTTTTAATCCCGCAGGGAACGATTCAAAAAAACCGTACTCTCTTGTTTTGTATTCAAAATGTTGATCGATACTCTTCGGTCCAAAACCCAGCTTTCCTTTATCGTCAAGTTTTGCATTTAGTGTTTGTGCAGAGTCGCCTCTGGCAACAACAATAGTAAGCGGCTCATCTTTAAAATTTCTTAACGCTCTTACCACTTGCTGGTAAAAAGGCGTCTCCACTCCATTGATAGAAACAAACTTGTCTCCTTTCTTTAATCCTGCTTTTTCTGCTTCGCTGCCAACAAGCACAGTATCCACATCACACGGGATCAACGGCTCAATAAAAGAATTTTTTCCTTTTATCAACTGCGACAATATTTCTTCTTTGACAGGAATAGAAATTTTTTCTCCGTTTCTTTCAACTTGGATGGCTTGTGTATTATTCAGAATAATATCAATAGGTATTTTATTAAATTCGGTAACGCGAATATTATCAATAGCAACAATCTTATCTTCATCCTGCAATCCCATTTTCATAGCAAGCGAGTCTGCCGCAATTCCATATTTTGCATTCTCTGCTGGTAAATATTTTTCTCCCCACACAAACAACACCATGGAATAAATGATCACCCCCAATATTACATTTACTGTTACACCACCTGCCATTATTATTAAACGCTGCCATGCCGGCTTGGAACGGAACTCCCATGGTTGAGGAGGCTGTTTCATTTGCTCCTTGTCCATTGACTCATCAATCATCCCCGAAATCTTTACATAACCTCCCAGTGGTAACCATCCGATTCCGTATTCTGTCTCCCCTTTTTTTACTTTAAATAATGAGAACCAAGGATCAAAAAAAAGATAGAACTTTTCCACCTTAGTTTTAAATAGTTTGGCGGGTATAAAATGGCCCATCTCATGTAACAGGATAAGTATCGAGAGACTTAGAAGAAGCTGACCAAATTGTATTACTATTTCCATAAAATTAAATCAATTCAGTAAAGTTAATGTTTTTAGGGCTCAAGATTCTTTTTTTTGATGAAGGGTTGTTATAGAAAACAAAAGGCTGAACCTTAACTTAAAAACTCCTGAGCGATAACCCTTGTTTCACGATCGGTCGCAACATAATCTTCATAACTGGGTTTATTAATAAAAGATATTTTCTTCATACACTTCTCCACCATATCTGATATTTGCAAAAATTTTATTTTATCACTGAGAAATGCTGACACTGCCTCTTCATTGGCTGCATTCATGATGCATGGCATATTACCAGCCACTTTCATTGCTTCAAATGCAAGCGATAAATTCCTAAACGTTTTTTTATCAGGCTGCTCAAATGTTAACTGAGGATGATCTAAAAAATTAAACCGGGGGAATGAACTCGCAAGCCTGTGCGGATATGCCATTGCATATTGTATAGGCAGCTTCATATCGGGCAACCCCATTTGAGCCTTCATGCTGCCGTCTTTAAATTGCACAATTGAATGTATGATTGACTGCGGATGAATTACAACATCTATCTGTTTAGGATCAAGCCCAAATAACCACTTTGCTTCAATCACCTCAAGCCCTTTATTCATAAGCGTTGCAGAGTCCACCGTAATTTTTGCACCCATACTCCAGTTAGGATGTTTCAGTGCCTGCTCCTTTGTTACCGAAGCCAGGAAGTTACTGTCCTTGCCTCTGAATGGGCCACCGGAAGCGGTGAGATAGATTTTCTCAATAGGATTATGAAATTCTCCAGCAAGACATTGGAATATTGCTGAATGTTCCGAATCAACAGGATAAATGTTGACACCTTTTTCTTTTGCGAGTGTGGTAACCAATTCTCCTGCTACCACCAGCGTTTCTTTGTTTGCCAATGCAATTTGTTTTCCCGCATTTATAGCACTCAACGTGCTTTGTAGCCCCGCATAACCAACAATGGCAGTAACAACCAAGTCGATACTCGCCATTTGAACAACTTGTGAAATGGATTCATTTCCGGCAAAAACTTTTATATCATACTTGGACAACAAGTTTTTTACATGCTGGTACTTTTTTTCATCCGCAATAACAACGGCATTGGGTTTAAAATGGATAGCCTGCTTAATCAACAGATCAGCATTACCATTTGCAGTCAATACCTCTACCACAAAATGATCTGGCTGTGACTCGATCACCTCTAAAGCTTGCTGGCCAATGGATCCCGTTGATCCAAGTATCGCGATATGTTTCCGTGTTTTCATTTAAAAAACTATGTAATCCTGCGGATCAATTGGCTTGCCATCATACCACAATTCAAAATGTAAATGCGGACCCGTGGTTTGTTCCCCGCTATTACCAATTATTGCGATTACTTCACCTGCACTAACAAATTGCCCGGTTCGTTTTAGCAATGCAGAATTGTGTTTATATATAGAAACAAGATTATTGGAATGCTGTACCTGAATCGTATGCCCTGTTTCTAATGTCCAGCCCGCAGAAAGAACCGTTCCATCCAAGGTTGCTTTTATCGCTTCGTTTTCTTTCGAGACAATGTCAACACCGTAATGCTCATCGGTTAAATTAAACGAGCTGCTTATTAAACCATTGAGCGGGGTAAAAAACAAAAAGCTGCTGATGTTATTTTTATTGTTTTCATTCTCATTCAATGAAAGTGTGTATGGGTCCTTCGATTCAACTTCTGCACGCAACAACGAATCTTCCTTAGACGGTGTTATCTTAATGGCCTTATAGTTACGTGAAGTATCAGTCACTAATTGTTCAGTATTTTCTTTGGGAATGCTATCACTTATTATATTATACATATTCTGAATATAATTCGCTTTCAGCTGTGCTTCGTACTCAAGCGAGTCCGTACGAAGCAAAACACTTATCAATTCACGGCGCATACCTACATCAGCATATCCGGGAATATATTCACGCAAAGGAGTAAATGCGATAAGGCTGGTAACAATTACGATAAGTAAAATCATAACAGAGCCCGCCAATACAAATAAATTAAGGGGCGTAAGTTTTATGGATATTTTTTCTTCGAAAGAACTATCGTTAAGCACCACCAAACGGTACTTATTTTTAAGTCTTTTGAAAAATACATTTTCTTTTTTTTCTTTCATTTTTACCCTTCCTGCATACCAATAACTCACAAATATCTGAAATTAACCCAAATGAGTCATTTCCTTAACCCTAAGAGGTTAGTTTTTATTGTACTCAAAGCATTTAAGGCAACTTTACCCACTGCCATCGTCAAGTATATAGCATGTATTTAAAACCCCTAACCCGGCTTAGAATATGCATAAATGTAGTAAATTGCAAACCCTTAAAGAAAATGAATTAATACCGGATTCGGGAGTTAAATAAATGGCGAAATTATTGTGTTGAAGTTAAAGAACATACTTTTTTTATTCACCCTTTTGGGATTGTTTTTCTATGGTTGTTCCACCAAGAAAAATAAGCTCATTAACCGGGCATTCCATAACCTTACCGCACGTTACAACGGATATTTTTATGCTGAAGAAAGTATAAAGGACGGGGTTATGAAAATTGAAAAGGCCCACAAAGAAGATTACACCAAAATTTTACCTGTTTTTATTTATATAGATGCGAAGGACGCAAAGAATATTTATCCGGAAATGGACAGGGCAATAAAAAAAGCTTCTACTGTTATTCAACGTCATACCATTACAGACAGAAAAGAAAGAGAAATTCCCGGAGCGGTTAAATGGACCGATGAAAATTACATGGCCATTGGCAAATCTCATTTTTATAAACACGATTTTTTCTCCGCCATCGAATCATTTGATTATGTTTCCAAGGCCTACAAAACAAGCCCTACCCGTTATCTTGCCATGATGTGGATGATCCGCTCCTATAATGAAATAGGAAGTTTCTCTATGTCACAGCCCATCATTGATCAGTTAAATACCGATAAGGAATTTCCAAAGAATTTTAATGCTGAATATTCAGCTGTTCTGGCTGATTATTATATCAAACGGGAGAACTACGAATCTGCAATTAAAAACATTGCAAAAGCAGCCGTCCTCACAAAAAATAAAAAAAAGAGAACAAGATATACATACATACTTGCACAGCTTTATGAAAAAGCTGGCGACTCAAAAAATGCAAGCGCTTATTACAACCGTGTTATTTCCTTACACCCTGCCTACGAAATGACTTTTAATTCAAAGATTAAGCTTGCAAAATTATACGATGTAAAATCGGGTGAGAGTAAAGAGATCAAAAAGATCCTTTCTAAAATGCTTAAAGACGAAAAGAATAAAGAATACCGCGACCAGATTTATTATGCCATGGCCGAGATAGAACTGAAAGAGAACAATACTCCAAAGGCCATTGCATATTTAAAAACCTCTGTGGAAAAAAGTGTAAGTAATAATAATCAGAAAGCATTATCATACCTGAAACTTGGCGAAATTTATTTCTCAAAACCGGATTATAAAAATGCAGGCGCTTATTTTGACAGTACTATGCTTTTTTTAGCAAGCGATTTTCCCGACTACGAAACTATTAAAGAACGCAAAAACAGTCTTGGCGAACTCATTGCAAATCTCAATATTATTCAACTGGAAGACAGCTTACTGAAACTGGCCGCAATGAGTGAGCAAGACCGGAATAAGGTAATAGAAAAATTAATTGCGGCAGTTGAAGTGGAAGAAAAAAAGAAAAAAGAAGAAGAAGAGCAAGAACTGCTGAACAATACTTTTACGACCAATAAAACAATTGCTCAAAACAACGCTACAAGTACACAATGGTACTTTTATAATCCATCCACAGTAAGTTTTGGAATCAGTGATTTTACTAAAAACTGGGGACAAAGAAAACTGGAAGACAACTGGAGAAGATCAAATAAAGAATCCACGATCAGCTTCTTCGACCCAAACCAGGAAGGCGAAGACACCACGGTGAATGAAAAATCATCCAAAGTGGTTACTATTAACCAACGCAAAACAAAAGAATTTTATTTAAAAGATATTCCCTTTACCGAAAAAGCAAAAGAAAAATCAAATCAACGAATTGTTAATTCATATTATACAGTAGGGACACTTTACAAAGAACGCTTTAGTGATAATGCAAAGGCCGCCGAGACACTTGAAGAATTGCTTAAGAAATATCCTAAAAATAAATATGAGTTGTCTTCTTATTATTTACTCTATCGCATTTATCTCGCATCAAATAATAATGCAAAGGCTGATTACTATAAAAACATATTGCTGAATGATTATCCCGACACGGAATATGCCCGCATAATTAAAAACCCTGATTACAATAAGCAAATAATGGCAAGCAGGAACGTGGTGGAGAATTTTTATACACAAACATTTGAGCTTTACCGCGAGGGGAAATACATTGAAGTCATAGAACGGAGTCGCATTGCCGACTCACTTTACGCCAAAAGTTTTTTGTCGCCTAGCTTCGATTACCTTGGCGCTCTTTCCATCGGGCGTACACAGCCTATAAATAATTTTGAAAAAGCGCTTACACAAATAGTCATTAAATATCCTAAACACGAAATAACTACCAAAGCGCAGGAAATGCTCGATCTTGTTAAAAAGCAAAAATCAAATTCTGTTGCTGCGACCGACTCTACCAAGAAATATACCTTTGAAAAGGACGGAAGCTATATGTGGATCATTCTTGTGAAAAACAAAACGGGTAATCTCGATAAATTCAAGATCAAACTTTCAGATTACAACACAAAATATTATAGTCTGGCGAACCTGGGCATTACCAATAACCTATTAGGCACCGACAATCAAATGATCACTGTTAAAACATTTGAAGGCAAGGAAAAAGCTATGG
>CAZQIC010000091.1:0-19520 GCA_964593555.1 uncultured Bacteroidia bacterium
ACATTGTCAAGTGGTATTGGTACTCACATGCCTGGCATTTTATCTGCCCAAACAATTTGTTCAAGGATAATAAACTATATCGACCTTTCACCTCCGGCACCAGTTGCATGGTATTGGAGTTTCGGAGAGCCAAGTAGTGGTACTGCAGATACATCTACACTTCAAAATCCAACACATGCATATAATTATCCTGGATATTACACGGCTTTATTATGGGTTAAATACCCTCCTAATAATTGGGTGTGGGATACTATACCAATTTTAATACCCGCTTTCTCAAGGTTTGATTTTAGCACCAGCTGTCCAAGTACAGCAACTTTCTACGACCGTTCTCTCTATACACCCGGTACGCCTATTACCAGCTGGAACTGGGCCTTTGGAGATGCTACTACCTCTACAGCACAAAATCCTGTTCATACATATCCTACAGGTGGTACTTATTCTGTTACTCTAACAATTACAGCCGGAGGATGTACATTTTATAGAGTCAGGGATGTAACGGTTCCTTATACACCTACTGCTAATTTTTCATTCCCAAATGTAGCTTGTGCCGGAACACCCACACAGTTTACCGATCTTTCCAATGGGGGTGGGGGCGGTACAAATATTGTTCAATGGAGCTGGAATTTTGGAGATGGCTCCGGATCTGTTTTACAGAACCCGTTACGCACATATGCGCCGGGTACTTATACTGTCTCACTTTGGGTAATGAATGCCAGCGGGTGTACAGCGGTGATATCAAAGTCGCTCACTATTGGGAACACAACAACAACAGGTACTATAACAGCGAACAAAGCGATAGTCAACAATCAGATTACTTTTTGTGAAGGTGATAGTGTAACATTAACAGGCCCTAATGCCACAACATGGCTGTGGTCAACAGGAGCTACTACTCAATCTGTAAAAGTAAAACTGGCAGGTACTTATGCGGTTAATACATTTAGTACAGGAGTTTGTTTATCCAATACGCCTTCTGTTGATGTCATATTAAGACCCTTGCCAACGTTTAGTATGAACCCAACAAATCCAAAACTTTGTTCAGGTTCTAATGTTCAATTATATGGAAATAATATTTCTGGCGCACCTACTTATCGTTGGTATAATTCTGCAGGTGCTATTGCGTTTGCTACAAATAGCTGGTATTATGCAACTGCTGCAGGAAGTTACACATTGGTTACAACTCTTAGCGGGTGTACATATTCCAAAACAACAACGGTTACCGGGGTCCCATCACCTGGTGTTTCAATACTTGGTCCCAGCGGTTTATGCACAGGAGAAAAGGCTATACTTACAGCGAATGTTGTGAGTGGAACTTCTCCATATAGTTATTATTGGGGTGGGGGCCAAATCACAAATAAGATAAATATTTTTCAGGGAGACGCATATTCACTAAGTGTTCAGGATGCCAATGGTTGTTGGGGGCATGCTAACCAACAAGTTGATGATTGGCCAATGCCGGATCTGAGTTCAGTCCCGGTTGGTTGTTATACTAAGTGTGTATCTGAAGTTGTTTTAGGGCCTTCGGGTTATTCAAGTTATACCTGGAGACGCAATGGTGCTTTGTTTTCCAACGCGCAGAATATTACTATTACACAGAGTGGAACATATTACCTGGTGTTGGGTACGGCCTTTGGTTGTCGCGACTCTTCGCAGGAATTGACCATGACAATCGTCCCCAACCCTGTAGCGAATGCGGGTATCGATACGATGATTTGTCCAGGCGACCAGGCGCAATTGCATGGCAGTGGCCCAGGGGCGATCATAATCCAATGGACACCCTCAGGTTCACTGAGCAGCAGCAGTATATTTAATCCGATAGCAACACCCGGCGGAGCGATGTATACAGGAGTAGGCTATGAGTTAGAGATCACAGATAAATACGGTTGTAAGGATAAAGATTCGGTGCTGGTTAATTTGAAGAACTGTAACTGGCCTATAGTGCAAAGTTCAAACGATTCAATATGTAAAGGAAGCTGTGGAGTATTAAGTACCACATTATCTCCCGGTACCGGAACACCACCATATACGTATTCATGGAGCAGCGGTAACACAGGAGTAGGACCGCATAATGTTTGTCCGACCCAAACGACAGTATATACATTGACGGTAGTAGACACCTATACGATGACCACTTATGATACAGTCACGGTATATGTATATCCTGATATGACATTGAATGCCACATCAACGAATGTGAAATGTAATGCGGCAGCAAACGGCAGCGCCACCGTAACAGTAGCAGGTGGAACACCATCGTTCAGTTATTCATGGGCAGCAACGGGCGGCACCACAAGTGCCACGGCAGCGATCTTAGGCCCCGGTGGTTATACGGTCACGGTTACGGATTATTATGGATGTACAAAAACAGCGACAGTAACGATCACCGAACCACCACTGCTAACAGCGAATCCATCAGCGAACCCATCGAGCTGCGGCTTGAGTAATGGCTCAGCAGGCGTAGTAGCGGGCGGAGGAACCCCATCATATACATACATTTGGAATACTGGAGCTACAACAAGCAGCATAAGTAATATATTGGCCAATACCTATACAGTGATAGTGCGCGATGCGAACAATTGCAGTGTCACTGCGATAACTACGGTAACGAACACATCTTCTGCGACGATCAATAATATCAATACCACATTAACATTCTGTAATACTTCCTGCGATGGAACAGCGAGTGCTGTTGTTGCAGGCGGAGCTACTCCATATACTTATCGTTGGAGCAACGGAAGTACAAACATCAATACAACAGGGCTATGCAGCGGGGTGCATTCATTAACAGTAACTGATGCTAACTCTTGTCAGGCATTAGCAAATTATACTATCACATCGCCACCGGCGTTAACTGCGACAGTTACACCTGTCAATGTTAGTTGTAATACGGGAAGCAATGGAAGTGCATCGGTCGCTGCTGCCGGAGGTACGGGAAGCTATACTTATTTATGGAATAACGGTCAAACTACTTCGACAGCTACCGGACTTGTTGCCGCGGGATATTCTGTAACTGTCAGGGATGCGAACGGATGTACTGTTCAGGCCACTACTAATATCACTCAGCCGTCTATAATAACAATAACGATCACAACAACAAGCGTAACTTGTTTTGGTGGTTCAAACGGTAAAGTATCATCAAGCGTTTCGGGTGGTACAGGAGCGTATACATATAGTTGGAGTAATACAGGAACTACTCAGAATATCAGTGGCTTGACTGCAGGAGGATACACTCTTACTGTTACTGATAATAACGGGTGTACGCAAACCGCTTCGGGGAATGTAATTCAGCCGGCGCTTTTAACAGCTACAGCATCAGCAGTAAAATCTAATTGCAGTTTAGCAAATGGTTCGGCTTCAGTAGCAGTTGGCGGTGGTACGGGAGCATATACTTATAGTTGGTCGACCGGAGGTGTAACCGCGGGGATTTCGAATTTAATGAGTGGCTCTTACACAATTACTGTAACAGATGTTAATGGTTGTACCGCAATAGATATTGCCAATGTTGGAAATAATGCTTCGCCTACAATAATAAACATCAATACAACTCCAACACTCTGTAAACTTTCCTGTGATGGAACAGCGAGTCCGGTAATTGCCGGAGGCACTATGCCTTTCACTTATCAGTGGAGTGGCGGTGGTGCTGCTGCAACCGCAAGTAATTTATGCAGTGGTGTTTATTCTTTAACTGTTACAGATACTTATGGCTGTGCGGCAATTGGAAGCTTTACAATCACATCTCCTTCTGCAGTGACTGCGACCATCACACCAACTTACATTAGTTGTAACGGCGGTAATAATGGAACTGCAACGGTTACACCTGGCGGAGGAACCGGGGCTTATACTTACAGCTGGAGTAACGGCCAAACTACAATAGCATCAACGGGGCTTGTGGCGGGAGTGTACTCTGTTACAGTGACCGATGCAAACGGATGTATTGCTGTGGCTGCAACAAATATTACAGAGCCGCCTCTGATTAATATTTCTATAACCACAAGCAGTGTGAGTTGTGCTCTTGGAACAAACGGTACTTTAAATGCGAATGTAGTTGGTGGTGTTGGTCCGTATAGTTATACCTGGGTTGATGCGTTTGGTTCTACGATAGCTAATATAAGTAGTCTGCCTGCAGGAAGTTATACCTTAACTGTTACGGATGCGAATAATTGTACGCAAATTGATTCGGCAACAATTACTCAGCCAAGTATAATTTTTAGTGTTGGACTAACGGGTACCAATATAAAATGTTTTAATGGAAGTGATGGTAGTGCAGTTAGCAATGTGGTTGGCGGCCTTGCTCCTTATACTTACTCATGGAGTAACAGTGCTACAACTCCAAATATTACAAATGTTGTTGCGGGAGTTTACTCATTAACTGTAACTGATTCCAATGGTTGTGTTACAACGGATACAGTTACGTTAACTCAGCCAACGTTGTTTACAACAAGCATAACAGCAACAACAAACATATTGTGTACAGGAGGAAATAATGGTTCGGCCACTGTAACAGCATCTGGTGGTGTGTTGCCTTACACATATAGTTGGAACAATGCACAGGTTACACCAACTGCGATATTATTAACAGCCGGGTCCTATACAGTTACTGTAAGCGATGCGAATGGGATTTGTGCTGTTACGGCTGTGGCAGTTATTACAGAGCCGCCTTTGTTGACAGCGACTATTTCTGCACAAACAAATATTTTATGTTATGCCGGCAACAATGGAAATGCTACAGTGCTTGCCGGTGGTGGTACCCCGGCTTATACCTATATATGGGGCAATGGTCAAACAACAACTGTATCAACAGGCTTGATTGCCGGTTTATATAATGTAACAGTTACTGATAATAACGGATGTACCACACGAACAACGGCGACCATTACAGAGCCACCACCACTAACAGTTACAATAACACCGACAGATCTACTCTGTAACAATATCTCCACGGGCCAAATTACAAGCAATGTAGCAGGCGGTACAGGCGCATACACTTATAGCTGGAGTAATGCCCAGGCAACAGCCAACATCAACAACCTTGCAGCCGGAGGCTACACATTAACAGTAACGGATAATAACGGATGTACGGTACAGGAAGCAACATTGCTCACACAACCAACAGCAATTACATTAACAGTTACCAGCACAGCGGATCACTGTAACCTGTCAGACGGAACAGCCACAGTACAGGCAGGCGGCGGCACACCAAACTATAGTTATAGCTGGAGCAATACAACACAAACCACAAGCACAGTAACAGGCCTTACAGCAGGAGCATATACAGTAACGATCACCGATAACAATAACTGTACACAGCAAATAACAGGAGCAGTATTACCTGAAGTAGCAGACACATTACAATTAGTAAGCATCACCAACACAAGTTGTAACGGTGTTTGCGATGGAATAGCGACACTGCAAATGAGTGCGAATAACTACGCGCCATACAATTACACATGGAGCACAGCACCTGCACAAAACACACTCACAGCTACATCATTATGCGCAGGAGTATATACTTGTACAGTACAAGATGTAAATGGTTGTAAAGATTTTATGAGTGTCACCATCACTTCGCCTTCTATATTAACTTCGAGCATCAGTGCCCATGTTGACTTGTTGTGTAATGGCAATACGAATGGAGCAGCAACGGTATCAGCAGGCGGTGGAACACCGGCGTATACCTATAGCTGGAACAATGCACAAACCAACCCGACAGCAACAGGCTTAATCGCCAATACCTATACAGTAACGGTAACAGATAATAATGGATGTACCGCGCAAACAACAGCTACCATTACAGAGCCGCCGGCATTAACATTAACCATAACACCAACAGATCTACTCTGTAACAATATCTCCACGGGCCAAATTACAAGCAATGTAGCAGGCGGTACAGGCGCATACACTTATAGCTGGAGTAATGCCCAGGCAACAGCCAACATCAACAACCTTGCAGCCGGAGGCTACACATTAACAGTAACGGATAATAACGGATGTACGGTACAGGAAGCAACATTGCTCACACAACCAACAGCAATTACATTAACAGTTACCAGCACAGCGGATCACTGTAACCTGTCAGACGGAACAGCCACAGTACAGGCAGGCGGCGGCACACCAAACTATAGTTATAGCTGGAGCAATACAACACAAACCACAAGCACAGTAACAGGCCTTACAGCAGGAGCATATACAGTAACGATCACCGATAACAATAACTGTACACAGCAAATAACAGGAGCAGTATTACCTGAAGTAGCAGACACACTACAACTCAACTCGATCACCAACACAAGCTGTAACACCGCTTGCGATGGAATAGCGACACTGCAAATGAGTGCGAATAATTACGCACCATACAACTATACATGGAGCACAGCACCAGCACAAAACACACTCACTGCTACAGCACTGTGCGCAGGAGTATATACATGCACAGTACAAGATGTAAATGGATGTAAAGATGTAATGAGTGTAACCATAACAGAACCGGCACCAATTACTATCACCCTTACGCCAACCAATACACGCTGCTTCGCAGACAGCAATGGCTCAATAAGCACAACAGTATCCGGCGGAACCCCGGCATATACTTATAGCTGGAGCAATACAGAGGCAACACAAAACATCACTAACCTTGCATCAGGCATATACACCGTAACGGTAACAGACAGTCATAACTGTGTAGCCACGGCCACAGTACAAATAACAGACCCTCCGCTATTGGTAGCAGTGATAGCACCACCGGCAGCAGTATGTTACGGACAACAACCAAGCATCACATCAAATGCCAATGGCGGAACACCAGGTTACGGATACTTATGGAACACAGGTCAGAACAGTCCGAACATACAACCATTGCCAACACCAACACAAAACACGAGCTATACCTTAACGGTGACAGATAACAATGGCTGTACAGCGCAGGCAGTAACAGAAGTAACAGTACACGCCTTGCCGGTAGTAAGCTTCACTGTAGACCTAAGAGCAGGCTGCTCACCACTGTGTGTAAACTTTACCAACAACACAGCAAACAGCCAAAGCCAGCACTGGAATTTTGGAGACAATGACAGTACCTCACAAAACAATGCTAACCCATACCATTGTTATATAGATACAGGCAGTTACAATGTAACACTGACATTAACAGACATGAACGGCTGCAGCAATAGCCAGACAATAAACAATTACATTACGGTTTATCCGGATCCGGTGGCATCGTTTACGGCAGTACCACAGCCAACAACAGTACTCAATACGGTGATCCAGTTTACAGATCAATCCAAACAAGCCATCACCTGGGATTGGAGTTTTGGCGATGTGCCAATGAGCGGCTCAACAGAACAGAACCCAAAATATACTTATCCGAACAAGGACACCGGCACGTATGAAGTAAGACTGATCGTTACCAACCAGTTTGGCTGTGCCGATACTACATATGGCAATATTATCATCTTACCGGATTATGTGTTGTATGTACCTAATACTTTTACACCAAACGGCGATGGACTGAATGATATCTTCTTACCACTGGGTATTGGAATTGATATTGAGAAGTATGAGTTCTGGATTTTTGACCGTTGGGGCAATATGATCTTTGAATCTGAAGATCCGAGCTTGGGCTGGGATGGACGTGTACAAGGCGGCAGAAGCGGCGAAGTAGCTCAGCAGGATACGTATGTATGGCTGATCAAGCTCAAAGACGTACTCGGTGTTAAACACAAATATGTGGGTCACGTTAACCTGATCAAGTAAAATCTACTTGGGCATGGTGCCTTTTTAAAATCTGTTTCTCATATCTTTTCTTATTTTTGAAACAGATTTAATTATGAATTCTTTTTCAAAATCTTTTCTCATCATTTTTTTATCTTTTGTGTCTGGTCTCGCCGCGCAAAAAGTTGCTATTCGTAGTGCAGATACAGGAAATTATATCAGTATCATCTCTTATGAAAAGTTCGAAACTAATTGGATGGGTTTGAATAAGCCGGATACATTATTTTTAGGTCTTGACAAGGCGGTGTGTAAAGCAAATTCAGAATTTCTTCTTTTCTATATTCAAAAAGTTGATTGTAGAAATACTACGGAGCTGGTTAGACGGTCGGATATAATGAGAAGCAAAACCTCATTTAAATTGCAGCCACTTAAACCTTTGCCTGCTAAAACAAAAAACGATCAATATATACAGGTTGAAAAGGTTTCCTTTAGTGTGGATGCTAAAAATTATGTAAAAAAAAATTATGAAAGCTATGATGATTACGTGGCTGGAAGGGTAGAAGGAGTAGCTAAAGAAACAGAGGGTCTGAAATTCGAAAACACAATTTTCTACGACACACTTAATAAATTTTTAACCATCAATGGTTATGTCGACACAACTGATAAGATAACTTTTGGAAATACTGCACTGGTAAAACTCGATTTTGAAGTTGATAAGATATTTGAACATTTGTTTGGGGGATTTATGGCAATTGAGTTGAATGTAAAAGTTAAATTGCTGGATGCATGGGGTAATAAATCTTCTTACGAAAAACAGTTCAGTGTTAAAAGCAATATTGGTTTTTCAGTTTCAAGTTTTGAAACTCATAAAAGGATGATATCGAATGCCTTGGAAAATCTTTTATGCGATGTAATGGTTGATCCAGATTTAAGGCCCCGGTTTGTAAATATGGAAAAAAGTATGCTGGAAACTTCTGCAAAATGGAACGTGATAAATGTTGTGAATAAGGTTACCGAAGCACCGAGTATTGAAACGGCAGCTGAATCAGTAGTAACGATAAAATTAAAAAAAGGTCATGGAAGTGGTTGTGTTGTTTCTAAGGATGGATATATTATTACTAATTACCATGTTATTGAAGGAGCAGATTCTAATAATATAGAAGCAATATTTAACGAGGGAAATAAAAAGAAATGTAAAGTAATAAGGTCCAACCCTTTCTATGATCTGGCCTTATTGAAAATAGATACTACAGTAAGTTCAATTTTGAAAGTAGATCTGAATAAAGCGATTAAGTTGGGCTCCGATGTTTATGCAATTGGTACACCAAGTGATATTGCATTAGGACAATCCATTTCAAAAGGAATTATATCCGGCAAAAGGACTATTGAAAATAAAATATTTCTTCAATCGGATGTGAGCGTGAACAGAGGGAACAGCGGTGGAGCGATGACAAATAAGGATGGAGCATTGATCGGAGTTGTTTCTGCTAAGCTTATTGGCGTTGGGGTGGAAGGTGTTGGTTTTGCAATTCCAACATATTACATTGAAGATGCGCTCAAAATAAAGTTTGATCAGGAAATTCCCGTACCTGTTCCGGTAAGTGTCCCTGTGCCTCCTGTTATTAAAAAGAAAAAGTAGTTTTTATTTCTCAATAAGTTTCCGGCTCGATTCCCGGAATTCCTTCGGAGAAAGACCGGTTTGTTTTTTAAAAAACCTGGTGAAGTAAGAAGGGTCCTCAAAATTTAATATTTGTGCTATCTCGTTTACACTTTCATCGGAGTGTAATAACATTCTTTTTATTTCAAGAATTAATCTTTCCTGTATGAGGGCGCTGGCTGAAATACCCAGGTTGTCATACACCACATCATTCAAATGCCCGGGTGAAACGCATAAAATTTCGGCATATTCATTTGGCTTATGCATCTGGATAAAATTCTTTTCTATAAGTATTCTGAATTTTCTGGTCAGCTCAGCCTGTGGACTTTTACTTTTCTCTGAAGATGAAGTTTGTGATAAAAAAAATCGTTTGGAATCGAGTAGCAACATGTTTAAACAAGCCCGCAAAACTTCCTCCTTATCTTCATTTGGTGAGTTGTATTCATCCTTAATTCTTGAAAATAAATTTTTAAAATATTCTATTTGTTCTTTCGGAACTTCAATAATGGGCATTGTTGTATTGTTGTTCAAAAATGGCATTTCATATAAAGTGTCTCTATTCTTGAGGCCCAGTTGATAAAATTCTCTCGAAAACATAATCACATATCCATTGGAGTCTAATGCTCTTTGTAATAAATGCACTTGTCCAGGTGAAACAAAATGTAGTGAGTTGTTTTTTATTGGAAAGGTCTCAAAGTCTATATAATGTGCCCCGCCGCCTTTTGAAATAAAAAATATTTCATAGTAGGCATGCCTGTGATACCTGGTAGGGTCGTATGTGTTTTTCTCTTTTAACTCTAAAATTTCAAATGGAATTGATCTTTCCAGCTTATCGTAAAATTCATGAGTAGGAATAAGCGTAGGTTTCATTTTTATCCTTTAATAAACTACGGGGATGAATTCATGCTAATATACCAAATTTTAATCATTTTGGCGAGCCATTGTTAACCGCTCTTGAATTAAGTATACGGTAAAGTTATCCTCTTTATGGCATTTTAGGATAGGACGAAAGAGGGTAGTTCAGGTACTTTTCACGGTTTCTGAGTTAACGGTTTATATGGCTATTTCATTAACATTTAGGATTTATAGGGAAAGTGGTCGAGTTTTGAAAAAACGAAACATATTTACCATTTAATATTCGGGGGTGGTTTTAATTTTTTTAAAACCTGTTTGGTTTGGTATATTTGCCTTCCCTTATAATTCTTAATTTTACATTCTTAATTTTTAATTTCAGGAACATGTCAGAAGGAAGACAAATTATTTTTTCGATGGTGAAAGTGAGTAAAACACTTAACACCGGTAAGCAAATACTTAAAGATATTTATCTCTCATTTTATTATGGTGCGAAGATTGGTGTACTTGGATTAAATGGATCTGGAAAATCAACCCTGATGAAAATTATTGCAGGGATGGATAAGTCCTATCAAGGTGAATTGCATTTTTCTCCAGGTTATTCCATTGGTATGCTTGAGCAAGAGCCGCAACTCGACGACACCAAAACTGTTATTGAAATTGTTCGGGAGGGTGCGCAGGAATTTGTTGATATACTTAAACAGTACGAAGATGTAAATAACAAGTTTGCTGAACCAATGAGTGATGATGAAATGACAAAGCTTGTTGAGAAGCAGGCGAGGTTGAATGATCTTATTGAACAGCACGATCTTTGGAATTTAGATAACAGGTTGGAAATGGCTATGGATGCACTACGCTGTCCGGAGAGCGATGCTCCTGTGAAAAATCTTTCTGGTGGTGAAAGAAGACGTGTGGCGCTTTGCAGACTATTGATACAAGAGCCTGATATTTTATTATTGGATGAGCCAACGAATCACCTGGATGCTGAATCGGTTGATTGGTTAGAACAACATTTACATGCATATAAGGGAACAGTAATTGCTGTTACACACGATAGATATTTCCTTGATAACGTAGCAGGTTGGATATTAGAGTTGGATAGGGGAGAAGGCATTCCGTGGAAAGGAAATTATTCTGAGTGGCTGGATCAAAAACAAAAACGTTTAGCGCAGGAAGAAAAAACAGAAAGTAAACGTCAGAAAAATTTAAAACGAGAGTTGGATTGGGTGCGCCAGGGTGCAAAGGGTCGTCAGGCAAAACAAAAAGCGCGTTTGCAGAACTATGAAAAAATGCAAAGCGAAAGTGTGAAGGAAAAAGAAGAAAAACTGGAACTTTTTATTCCGAACGGTCCGCGCTTAGGTAATGAAGTAATTGAGGCTATAGATGTTTCAAAAGGATTTGGAGACAAGTTGTTGTACGAGCATTTAAATTTTAAATTACCACCTGCAGGAATCGTTGGTATCATTGGCCCGAATGGCGCTGGTAAAACTACATTGTTCCGCATGATCATGGCTCAGGAAAAGGCTGACAAGGGAGAGTTTAAAGTAGGGCCAACAGTTAAAATTGCTTATGTAGATCAGGCACATACTGATGTTGATCCGAATAAAACTATTTACGAAGTTTTGGCAGGAGGGAATGAGGTAGTTAAGATTGGTGGAAACGATATTAACTCACGTACTTATATTTCCCGTTTTAACTTTCATGGACCTGATCAGGGAAAAAAATGTGGTGTGCTTTCTGGTGGTGAACGTAATCGTTTACACTTAGCAATGACATTAAAACAAGAGGCTAATGTATTGTTGCTCGATGAGCCAACAAATGATCTTGATGTAAATACATTACGCGCCTTGGAAGAAGCAATGGAAAATTTTGCAGGATGTGCTGTGATTATATCTCACGACAGGTGGTTTTTAGACAGGGTTTGTACCCATATACTCGCATTTGAAGGGGATTCAACTGTATATTATTTTGAAGGAGGTTACACTGAATATGAGGAAAATAAAAAGAAACGTTTGGGAAATGTTGAGCCTAAGCGTGTACGTTATAAAAAATTAGTAGTTTAATAAACATATAATAGAATGAAAAAATCGATATTACTATTTGGATCAATTTTATTTTCGGCATTTGTATTTTCGCAAAGTTGTGAAAAAATGCTGCCCTTTCACCAGGGAACATCCATTACTTATAAGAATTATGATGATAAACAAAAATTGCTTGGAAGTCACAAACAAACATTTTTGAAAGTAACCAGCGGAGGCGAAAAAGTGGTGAGCACAATTAAGGCGGAATATTTTGATAAAGATGGAAAAGCTCAAAGCACTTCGGAATTTACAATGAAGTGTGAGAAGGGGTTAATAAGTATGGACATGAGTAAAATGATGCCTTCTGCCGGAACAGCCGGAGCGATGAGAGGAATGGAAATGAAGATGAAAGGAGATGACCTGGAATATCCCGCTACATTTACAGTTGGGGAAACATTGAAAAGCGGTAAAATGCAAATGGAAATGGTGAATGCCGGAACTACATTTTCAACAACAGAATTTGAAATTGTAAACAGAAAAGTGGATGCGAAGGAAACCATTACAACACCTGCGGGTACTTTTGTATGCTATAAAATATCTATGGATTATAAATCAGAAACAAAGATGTCGATGCTGCCGACACCGATGAAAATTAGCGGGAAGACTATACAATGGTATAATATTGAAGCAGGCATGGTAAAATCGGAGAGTTATAAAGAAGATGGTAAACTAACAAGTGTTTCTATTTTAGAAGAAATAAAAAAATAATTTTGAAACCCTCCGTACCAAAAGGCACTCGCGATTTTTCTCCCATTGAAATGGTGAGACGGAATTTTATTTTTGATAGTATAAGATCAGTTTTCCAGTTGTATGGTTATTTACCCATTGAAACTCCGGCACTGGAAAATTTAGAGACTCTAACTGGTAAATCGGGGGAAGAGGCCGATCAGTTATTGTTCAGAATTTTGAATTCTCGTTTGCATGAGTCTAAGACAAAGGAAAAATCAAAAGAAGATTTTGAACGGATGCTTGAGCAAAATGTAAATTCTTCTTACTTAACAGAAAAAGCTCTCCGTTACGATCTAACAGTTCCCTTTGCGCGTTATGTAGTACAACATCAAAATGAAATTGCCTTTCCCTTTAAACGTTATCAGATGCAACCCGTGTGGCGTGCTGATAGGCCTCAGAAGGGAAGATATAGAGAGTTTTACCAATGCGATGCCGATGTAATTGGAAGCGATTCACTACTGAATGAAGTAGAGTTGATTCAATTGATGGATGATGTATTTACAAAACTTGATATTCCTGTTACCATTAAAATGAATAACCGTAAAGTGTTAATGGGGATTGCGGAAGTTGTTGGCGAACAGGATAAAATTGTAGATATAACTGTTGCTATTGATAAGCTTGATAAAATAGGAGTAGAAGGGGTGAATAAAGAACTGAAAGAAAAAAATATTTCCGATAAGGCTATTGAACAACTTCAACCCTTGATCAATTTTGTAGGTAGTAATAATGAAAAATTAGAATTGCTTAAACAAATATTGTCTTCATCAGAAAGTGGAAGAAAAGGCATTGAAGAACTCGAATACATTTTTTCTTCTCAAATCTCAAATCTCAAATCTCAAATCGAGTTGGACATTACTCTCGCCCGCGGATTAAATTACTATACCGGCGCGATCTTCGAAGTAAAAGCCAATGAAGGAACATTAACTAGTAGTATCACCGGTGGTGGCCGTTATGATAATCTTACTGGAATTTTTGGTCTGCCCAATGTTTCGGGTGTAGGAATTTCATTTGGTATCGATAGGATTTTTGATGTAATGAACGAATTGAGTCTCTTTGAAAAAATTGATTATACAAAATCAACAACCAAAGTGATGTTTGTGAATTTTGGTCCTGCCGAAGAAAAATATTGTCTGCCATTGCTTTCTCAATTGCGTAAGGAAGGAATCAATTCGGAGATCTATCCTGACCATGCTAAGATCAAAAAACAATTCGATTACGCCAACAAAAAACAAATTCCATTTGTAATTGTTGTAGGTAGCGATGAGATGCAGAGTGGAGCACTCACTTTAAAGGACATGACAAAAGGAACTCAGGAGAAATTGCCGATTGGAAATATTATTGCTACCGTAAAGTAAAATACATGGCGTCTGTATTTCGACAAGCTAAATATGACGCTTCGTATTAGTATTTCATTCAGAACCCTTGATTATTTCCGTTGTTGCCGAGATTGCTTCCGGATTCAATATTTTAAATTTCTTCAAATCTTTTTTATATTCAATTTCGATATATACTTTTTCTCCAATCTTTAGTTTTTTTAGATCAATTTCAAAGGCGGCCGCTTTTACGTCGACCGAATTTTGTACTCCGTTTATAAGTACTTTTTGTATTACAAATTCACTTGCATCATTTAAAAAGGAATTGGCAATATAAAGGTTTTTGCCAGCGTATGTTCCTTCAATTCTCATTGTTTCTATTGCTGAATTAAGTACTCCGGTCTCTACAGGCTTGTTGATAATTGATCCTGTTTCGTCTGTATTTACAATTGTTATAGACAGACCGGGGATTTTTGAAACCGAGGTATAATCAGGGTCATTAAGATCATTATTTCTTGCGCTGACGTTTTCAAAATATAATTTATCTCCTGGACTTAGCTTCTTAATCATTCTTCTCATGTCGAAAGTAAATCCTCCTTGTAGCGATGAATAAGTAACGAGGGGAGTCTCATTTCCTATTTTAGCCGTCATATCGAAAGATATTATGTAATATTTTTCAGTATTGATCTTCAATTCATCTGCTTCAAGTAATTTTTCTACCGATATTTTCCCCTCCTGTATTCCTGTAACTATCATATTTTTAATGAAGGTTCCATTCGGCGGAATTCTATAGTTTGATGTTGTAGGGGCTTTTATAAGAGGGTAGTTTTTTTCTACATCTATTGAATTAATTACATTTTTTGTGGCGGACATTTGTTTAAATGAAAAGGCAAGCACCATTAATGTCGCAATAGGAAGCGCAATTAATATTTTCAGTATTGAGGCCTTTCCGGACTTTGGTTTTGTTATCATAGCAATACGGGTTTTAAGATTAGACATATTAAAATTATTGCTCAACTGAAAACCGATATTGTTTAATATCTGTTTATTGATGAGCACTTCATAATCATCTTTTATATTTTTTTCATGATTGAGTACTGCGCTGTCTGCAATATATTCATGAACTTCTTTCAACTCTTTATTGAATAAATAAACTAATGGGTTAAACCAGAAAACTATTCCAAGCATTTCCATCAATAAATTGTCAATGGTATGAAAGTGATTAATGTGTGCCATTTCATGATTGATAATCTGATTAATTTCTTGTTCTGAAAGTTTTACAGTGTTGTCCCATAGAATATATTTGAAAAAGGATGATGTAGGGTATTGGCCATTCGTACATATAATGTAATGCCTGCTTAACACAACAATCTCCCCTTTCTTAATAAAGTAGGATAAACGAAAGAATTGATAAGCGAATTTTGTTAGTAGCACTACCGCACCTAAAAGGTACATGACCAACAAAATGGAATTAATATCAAAATTGCTTTCCACTTTATGTTCGATAAAATGTTTTGTTGATTTTATTGGTGTAATAATTGTTTCCATTGATTTATAGATGGTGGTAACTGTTTCCATCGGCGTCTCCGATTTAATTTTAATGGAAGGAATCGCAAGGGATAATATAACAGAACATAGAAGGTATATCCTATTGATATTGAAATAGGTTTCTTTTTTTAGAAAGATTCGGTAAACAATATAAAAGAAAAGCTGACAAATACTTGCCTGGGCCAGGTAAACGAGAAAGTTATTATTCATTTGTCTTCTTTTTATTTATCGTTTTTAAAATTTCATTAAGATCTTTAATGTCAATATCATTTTCCTTTACGAAATATGATATCAGGTTTTCGGTTGATCCGTTAAAATAATTTTTGAAAATATTTTTAAAGGCGAAACTCCTATACTCCTTTTTAGGCACCAAGGGATGGTACTCATGCGTTTTACCATAAGCCTTATGGCCGATGAATCCTTTTTCTTCCAAAATCCTTACAATTGTAGATACCGTGGTATATGCAGGCTCTGGTTTGGGCAACTTGGCAATGATGTCTTTTATAAAGCCTTTCTTTAAGTCCCAAAGTACCTGCATTACTTGTTCTTCTGCTTTTGTTAGTTCCTTCATTTTTTTGTTTTTCTATTGACAGAACAAACATACAACTAAAAACTTAGTTTGTCAACTAAAATATTAGTTGTAATGCTAAAAGTATAGTTAATCAGCTGATTGGCAGGCAGAAAAATTTAAAAATGAAAAGTTAATTGGTAATTCTCCATGGCTGGGGGGCGGAGACGCTATATAAGCCGGTTAGTTAAGTATCCTTTGTAAACGCACTCCGGATTTATCTATGTAATTAATATCCCATTTTCCATTAGTTATCTTACTGAGAAACCTTTTGTATAACAATAGTCTCTGGTTTCTCTTTTTTTCGTCGGCTCCTTCGCAGAAAAATTCAAGACTGCTTATGCCTTTATATTTCGCAATATAATCATTTGTTATGGCTACTACGGTTTGCATTACTTTATAAATTTCACCTTTGTTAGTAGCGATGTATTCATTGCCCTCAAATTCATCATTTACAACTCCAAAAGCCATGGTTACGGAAAACATGTTTTGGATTTTTTTTGCAAAACGCACTTCGTATTGTAGGTTTGATGGGGTGGTAAAATAATAAGCTCCGCTCGAAAGTGCGGGGTAAACTATATCACAAGCCAGGTTTTCTTTAATCATCTTGATACGAGTTAGTATTATATACGGTTGCTAAACAGTATTAGTTACGTTTAACCCAACTTATGCAGTAGAAGGCGAAGAATAGTGTCCGATTTTCGGGAAGCCGAATTATCTGCATTTTTTGGGTTTATCCCGTTTTAGAAAAACACCATTTTGGTGAAACAAAGTTCAGGCAAAATGGTTGATTTTCTTAATAGCTATGTATTAGAATTTTTTCTAATGCATAGTTCGGGTTAAAAAGCCTTTATGCTGAGCATTTTTATCTAAAATTGAAGTATTTTTAACTTTTATTAGATTTGTCCTTATGAGTAAGAGCAGCCACATTGTTTCTTCAAAAGAATTAACCTTGGATATTGTTGAGGAAATTATCAACTCGGGAAGATCCATTGAATTATCCGTTGACTCAAAAAAGAAAATATTAATATGCCGCGAATACCTTGATAAAAAGTTAAGTAGTTCTAAGAATCCTATATATGGTATTAATACGGGTTTTGGCTCATTGTATAATAAAAGTATTTCTGCAAATGACCTTGGAACGTTGCAGGAAAATCTTGTCCGTTCACATGCTTGCGGAGTAGGTGAAGAGGTGCCGCATGAAATTGTAAGAATTATGCTGCTTCTCAAAATTCAGGCATTGAGTTATGGCCATTCGGGAGTACAGCTGGAAACTGTTATTAGATTGATGGATTTATATAATGAAGGTGTTTATCCTGTTATTTATACTCAAGGTTCTTTAGGGGCTTCCGGTGATCTTGCACCGCTTGCACATTTATCCTTGCCTTTGATAGGAGAGGGTGAAGTTTATTACAAAGGAAAAAAACAAAAGTCGGCAATTGTATCAAAACAGTTTGGCTGGAAACCATTAAAATTTAAATCAAAAGAAGCTCTTGCTCTATTGAATGGTACTCAGTTCATGAGCGCTTATGGTGTTTACAATTTGATCAAAGCAAAAAAACTTGCTGAATGGACAGATGTTGTCGCTTCAATTTCTCTTGACGCATTTGATGGCCGTATTGATCCATTTGATGAATTGATCCATAACATAAGGCCGCATGCCGGGCAAATTGCTGTTGCAAAAAATATTCGCGCAATTTTAAAAGGAAGTAAAATAATTTCTCAGAAAAAACAACATGTGCAAGACCCATATTCGTTTCGTTGTGTTCCGCAGGTCCATGGCGCATCAAGGGATACAATTCAATATGCGGAGAAAGTAATAACTACAGAAATAAATTCTGTTTCTGATAACCCAACAATTTTTCCGGAAGAAAATAAAATTATTTCGGGAGGTAATTTTCATGGACAGCCATTGGCACTGGCACTCGATTTTCTTTCTATTGCTGTTGCCGAACTGGGAAGTATTTCTGAACGCAGGACATATTTATTGATATCCGGTCAGCGTGGACTTCCACAATTTTTGGTGGCTAACCCTGGTTTAAATTCCGGATTTATGATTCCGCAGTACACTGCAGCTTCCATTGTAAGTCAAAATAAACAGCTTTGTACTCCTGCTTCGGTAGATTCTATTGTTTCTTCAAATGGACAGGAAGATCATGTAAGTATGGGCGCAAACGCGGCTGTAAAATGTAAACAGGTAGTTGATAACCTGGAGAAAATTATTGCGATAGAATTAATTACGGCAGTGCAGGCATTGCAATTCAGGAAACCACTTAAGTCATCACAGCAAATCGAAAAACTAAATACCGATTATAGAAAGGTTGTTCCTTTTATTCAGTCAGATAAGGTGATGTACCCGGAAATAGAGAAGACAATCAATTTTATTCGTAATTATTCCCTTTAATGAGAATATTTTTTTTCCTTTTAACTTTTCCGCTTTTCAACTTTCTAACTTTATCAGCTTGTGAATGTCCACCGTTAAAACCATTGGATAAATCATATACCGATGAATTCGATTTGATTTTTATCGGAACGGTGGATTCTGTTTCTCCCTGCGACAAACAGGCAAAAGCTATCTTTAAGGTGGAAAAATTATTTCAGGGCAAATCATTTGAAATAACAGAAGTATATTTCGATTGCTCTTCTTCCTGCCAGATGAGCTTTACTAAAGGAGAACAATGGATCATTTACACTAACTATGCAAAGTACGGAATTGCTGAAGTGGATTTTTGCAGCAGGAGCAGGAAAAAATTTATAAATGATAGCCTGGATTATTTTGTAGCTACTCATATATTGACCTTTGCAGATGAAGAAGAACAACTAAAAAGCACATTAGGAATTAAAACTCTGAAAACAGAAAGTAATACTCAGTTACAGCATGAGCTTATAAAGCCAAAGGGTTATACATTATTATGGTTGGTTGGTATTTCTTTTCTTTTATTGTTTGTTGCACTATGGCTTTTCAAAGCGTTTAAGAAATAAAAAATTAAAACAACATTATCTCTAATTTATTTTAGTGATGACCTTTCTGCTTAGATAAATTATTTTTCTTCACTTAATTTAAG
>CAZQIC010000092.1:0-19387 GCA_964593555.1 uncultured Bacteroidia bacterium
CTAAAAAAAAATACGGTTACATTTGTTAAAATCAATTAATAGAACCTCCCTAAAGAAAATCCTCTTATATATTCCGCCTCAGTTTTTTATAATCCGGTAATTAAGGAAGCAGATTATATATTTACAGTGAACGCAAAAAACAATGTTTCACTCTCAGCTTTTTCTGCCAAAGCCGATCTGTATAATACCTCAAGAATAATTGTAAAAAAGGAAATGGGACATTTTAAACCCGAAGCAATTTTAAATGGAAAAATATCTATTGATCATGAAACGGCAGCAGTGAAGGGAATTTCATTTGAGCAGTTGGTATTGATTACACAAAAACCATATATCACTAATGGAGTATTTGGTTTGGTTTCATCCGGAGATTCGAATTCAAATAGAGTAGGTAAATTCCCTATAAGTATTAATAATTTTTTTCTATTCGTAAATCCGGTTAATCCTGCAATTGGATTTGATGTGACCCTTAATTTTATGAACAAGGAGGATAAAGGTTTTTCCGCGGCTACCAGAGTGAGAGTGATAGCAAAAATAGACAACAGTTCGTCTGGCTTGGATATGGAGTTTGCAGGAATAGCTGTTGACAGCATATCACTTAAAGCACAGACAACTTTTTTTAAATTGAATGGAACAATATGTTTAAAAAACAATGATCCGGTTTATGGAAGTGGTTTTTATGGTGGAATTGTATTAGCCTTTGATAAATTTATTGAGTCGCCTGTTTCTGCGAATGTTTGTTTTGGTAAAAAAGATGATTATAAATATTGGTTCGTAAATGTTGCTGTACCCACTAAAATACCGGTTGGTTCAGGACTCTCTATTTACAGGCTACTTGGAGGCTTGCGTTATCATATGAGACAATACAAGGAAGATCAATTGCCATCGATACTTTATTCTTCTACCGCTTCAGGATTTAATTATTATCCGGATAATACAGCAGGCGTTTCTTTTTTAGCCGGTGTAACACTTGCGCCTTCAGCCAATGATAAAACATTAAATGGAGATGTTGCATTCGAGATTTCATTTAATTCAAATGGGGGTCTTAGTAATGTTAAATTGGCGGGCGCTGTATATTCTATGATCAGTATTAAAGATCGTTTAACAAAACCTGTGACCAGTATACCGGTGAGCGCAACAATGGTTATGAATTATGATCATTCCAACAATTCATTTCACTCGGTTTTAAATGCACTTATTAATACAAATGGAATAAAAGGAGCGGGGCAGTGTGTGGCTCATTTTGATCCTGAAGTAAAATATATATGTATTGGAAAACCTTCATCGCGATTTAAGGTGAGTCTTGGCAATATTGCTTCTGTACAAGCGTACTTTATGATGGGTAATCAGTTAGAATCAATGCCGCCTGTTCCTTCTTTAGTGGCCTCGCTTGTAGGAAGTACTGGATTGGATAATTTAAGAAGTCAGGAGCAATTAGCTACCGGCAAAGGTTTTGTTTTTGGTGCAAGTATAAATACATCCGCATATAAAGATTTTAAAATTACGGATGCAATAAGTGCTTATGGAGGTTTTGCTATGACAATAGGATTTGATATGATGCTGTTGGACTATGGAAAAAATGCAACGTGCGCTGGTACCACAACAAAACCCGGTATCGATGGCTGGTATACAACAGGCCAGGTTTATACTGCCATGCAGGGAAATGTTGGCGTTAAAGGTACTATTGCAAGGCAGGATTTTGACATTACAATTTTATCGGGATCTGTCGCAGCAGTTTTATATGCACAATTGCCAAAACCATATTATTTTCAGGGGGAAGTGGGCTGCCAGTATGATATTTTAAGTCTCATTAAAGGAAATTTTAATTTCGATTTTTCATTGGGTAATTATTGCGCAGTAGTAAATTAACATGTTTTCATTCCCGAAATATTTTTTAATTCTCTTTCTCTTTGGTGGGCAAATTATTTTTTCTCAGGAGGTTTCAATAAAAGGAAAAGCTTTTGTGACAGAGAATGCTGTTCTGTTAAGGTGGGTGCCTACCGATCAGACTTTGTTAAATTATTCGATAAAGTATGGATACAAAATTGAAAGAGCGCTTGTAGCTGATAGTTTTTCAATGCCTGTATTTGAAACCGTATTGAATAAAGCTCCGATAAAACCATTAGCCTCATTGGATAGTTTATGGAATACCTTAATTAAAAAAAATCCAGCAGCTGCTTTGGCTAAAAGCATTTTATATCAACAAGTACAAAATACTAAGAAGGGCGGGGAAATTGGTTTTGGATTGTTTTTACTTAGCTGCGACCTGGATGTTGAAATTGCAAAAGCATGCGGATTTTATTTTGAAGATGCGACAATTAAAAATAATGAAAAATATATTTATCGAATATCCTTTTATGACGCACCCGCGCAATTAAAAATGTATGAAGAAAAAATATTTGTTGACGCATCAAAAATTCCTGCATTGTCGGTAATAAATAACTTGTCAGGAAAATTTTCTGATAAAAAGGCTGATCTGTCATGGAACGTATCTAATAATAAAAACACATATGCTTCTTATATTATCGAACGTTCTGAAGACAGTGTTACGTTTCAACGGGTAAACACGGCTCCCTATGTCCAGCTTTACAGTCAATACGAAAAAAACAAGAATGAGGCTTCCTATAAAGATTCATTGCCACAAAACGGAAAATATTATTTCTATCGAGTAAAAGGGCTTACTCATTTTGGAGCAATGGGACCAGCGAGTAATGTTATAAAGGGAATGGGTAAAAGTAAGCTAACCTCTTACCCTATAATAGATACTGTATATACTATTAAAAACAGATCGGTGTTTATTGAATGGAGAATGCCGCAGGGTTTTAATTACAACGAATTAAAATGTTATGCGATCGCGAGGGGATTAAAAGATAATGGCCCTTATATAGTCATTAATAAAAAACAAATTGCTGCTGCCGAACCGGTGTATGTAGATAGTTTTCCTCTCTTTACCAATTACTACAAAGTACTGGCCATAAATAAGGATAATGATACTTCTTATTCTTTCTCATGGTTGGTACAATTAGAGGATAAAGAACCACCTGCTGTACCAATGGGTTTAAACGGAAGCATTGATACGTTAGGAGTCGTAAAACTTCATTGGAGAAAAAACAATGAGGCTGATCTGAAAGGATACAGGATTTTCAGGTGTAATAGTCTTTCGGAAGAATTGACGGAAGTAACCAAACAAATTTTAACAGATACGGTTTTCAGGGATTCGATCGTTATAAAAGTCCTGAGTAAGGATATCTTTTATTCAATTACTGCCGTTGATATGATGTTTAACAATTCAGACTACGCAAAACCCTTATTGATAAAACGTCCTGATCTTATTGCTCCTGTAGCACCTGTGATTATTTCTATGTCAGGAACAGATTCCTGTATTCTAATTAAATGGATAAATAGTTCGAGTGATGATGTGGAGAAATATTTCCTTACAAAAAAAGAACAAGGTTCTGATAAAATTGACACGGTGAGTTATTGGAACATGAAAGACAATATTGAGTTTTTTCGGGACAAGAAGATTAATTTTGGAAAAATGTATTTCTATACATTAACGGTATTTGATGATTCGCGCAATTCGTCCTCTGTGGTTTCATTTCCATTTTTGTTTGAACCTGGAGTCAGGCCAATGATAAAAGAAATTTCGTGCAAAGCCGATTATGATAAACGTATTATCAATATTACATGGAGGTATGATTACGATAACATTTATTCCTTCACAGTTTATAAAGCTAAAAAGGGAGAAACCCTGAGGGTATATAAAACAATTAGCGGCGTTAATAAATTATTTGAAGATAAAGACCTGAAAATTAATAATACATATACCTACAGGATCAAGGCTGTTTTTAATAATGGCGCAGAAAGTTTATTGAGTAATGATTTGGATGTACAATATTAATTTTTGTACTTTAATGTATGAATAAAATTTACCTGTACTTGTTGTCTTTAATTTTTGCATCTTCCTGTATTGTGCAGGGGCCTCGTTATGCAAGAGTAGAGCAGGTATTGGTCTTACATTTGGGTATGACTAAGGAAGACGTTTCAAAAACGCTTGGTACAGTGCCATACGATCTTAAATCTGTTTCAGATACATCGGAGATACTTATTTATAAATACCGTGTAACTGACCGGAAAACTGTTCCGTTTTTAATGAAGCCTAATAATGGAATGTCGGTTACAGGAAAGTATGTTGATCTTTTTATAACATTTTCAAAAGAAGGAAAAGTAACCTACATAGAGTCCTGTAGTGATTGCGAAAAAATTAATGAAAAAGAACTGAAGATAGATTTTAATAAGCTCCTTACTCTTCTTACTGTTACTGTTCCTGCAGTACTTATATACCTTGGATTTAAGTAATTCAATTTGCATTTTGGCATACTCTTTGTAAATTGGGCGTTAAATACATGCCCTATGCGTAACATTTCCATTGTTTCCTTTTTATTTCTTGTTGCAATTTCTGGTCTTACAAGTTGTAAATCCGGAATGAATTCAGTTAGCATGCAGGTAATGAAGCCGGCGCCTATTTTTATTCCTAACCATATTCAAAAAGTGGCTGTAGTAAATAGAACTCTAGCCTCTAAAGAAAATAAAACACTTGGTATAATTGAAAGTGTTATAACCGGTGAAGGAATTTATGCAGATAGGGAAGGAGCGGAAGATTGTTTGCTAGGTTTACGCGAATCGCTTACGCGCACAAATCGCTTTTCGGTTTATCAGCCTGCCGGCCTTAATCTTAAAGGAACTGGTACAGGGGTATTGGCGTCTCCAATGACGTGGGAAGACATCCAGCGGATCTGTACTGAAAACTCCGTTGATGCGGTAATAGCACTTGATGCTTTTGATTCTGATTCAAGAATAGATTTATCTTCCGGACCTGTAAATACAAAGGATGCTAAAGGAAATCCAATTACAATTACCGAGCATAACGCTTATTTAAAAATGAACGTAACAACCGGATGGAGTGTGTATGATCCTAAGGAAAGAAGAGTTATTGATGAGTTCAGGTCAGTTGATGATCTGGGATTTAATTCAAAAGGGGCAAATGCAATTGTTGCAACTGCCGGTTTGCCTGCAAAACGTGATGCAGCTAAGAAAACAGGATATCGTGCTGGTCAGTTATATGGAAACAGAATTTCTCCTTCATGGATAACTGTTTCAAGAGGATATTACTCGAAGATCAATGATAATTTTAAACTAGCGAAGAAAAAAGTTCAATACAAAGATTGGGATGGTGCCGCAGAAATATGGAAGAAAGAAGCGTTGAATCCAGATAAAAAAATTGCGGGCATGGCTTGCTATAATATGGCTGTTGCCGCTGAAGTTAATGGTAACCTGGATGCTGCTATGGAATGGGCTACTAAATCATATAAACAATTCGAAAATTTTAAGGGAGCATCTTATATGAGTATTTTGCAAGGACGGATTAATGATGTGCAAAGATTAAATGATCAGATGAGTAAGTAGTCTTCGGTTCTTCGACAAGCCCAAGGCTCAGGCTGACAGTTAGTGGGTAGGTCATATTCAGCTTGTCGAAATATCTGCGCTCGTTTTTAGGAATAATAATTACAGGACTATCAACCCATCCTTCATCGTAAGTTTCCTGTCAGCCATATTTGCTAATTCTTCGTTGTGGGTAACAATCACAAAAGTCTGATTGAATTTTTCACGAAGTGTAAAAAACAACTTGTGCAATTCTTTTGCACTGGCAGAATCGAGATTTCCAGAAGGCTCATCAGCCAATACAACAGCAGGATTATTTATAAGCGCTCTTGCAACAGCAACACGCTGCTGTTCACCGCCTGATAATTCACTTGGTTTATGATCTATACGCTGTGATAATCCAAGGAATGATAATAATTCTCTTGCTTTTTCGGTGGCTTCTGTAGTTGATGTGCCTGCAATGTATGCCGGTATACAAACATTCTCTATTGCTGTAAACTCAGGAAGCAAATGATGGAACTGGAAAACAAAACCTATTTCTTTATTGCGAAAGCGTGAAAGTTTTTTTTCACTCAGGGTGTTTATGCGTTGATCTTTGATCTCGACAGTACCCGTATTCGCTTTATCAAGTGTACCGATTATATGAAGCAAAGTGGTTTTACCGGCGCCTGATGGACCCACGATAGAAACCACTTCGCCTTTATTAATATTCACATCAACACCCTTAAGTACATTAAGTCCGTTGTATGATTTGGTTATACCTTTTCCAATAATCATTGTTACTAAGGTAATCATTTGTTGCAAGAAATAAAGATCATTGAATTTTCACGTTCACCCCGGGAATTTGAGCAATTCTTCCGTCTGGGAATTTGCATCTAACGTTTTCAATCGATACTTTATTAACTCTTGGATTATTAATTATAGCCAGTTGTTTCTGACTGAAATATTTTCCAGTCGTAGGTTCTGCTATAGGTGTGCCATTTACATAAGCAAATACATCATACGAAAGAATCTCGTAACTAACAGGGAAATCAAAATCAGCCTTTGGAGTAATGCCTTTTGCTGCAACTATCATTGATCTTTTAAGTGTTGTACTTCCTGTATAAGTAACTATTTGAGAAACCGGGCTTGGAATATACTTTATCCTGAATGAAGTACTTCCCATATTCCTTATTTCACCATTTAGTCTTGCGTTTACATTTACAGTTGCTGTGGTTCCTCCGGTTACCCTAATGGTATATTTGCCATCAGCTCCTTTTATTGTTGCTCCGTTGCCATTTATTGATGGGACCAGGTCTTTGTTGGTTACACCAGCTGATGTAATGGAAATTGGATTGTCAATACCAACGTACAAGACATTTAAATTATCCGGTGATACACTTGCTGCGGGTTTTGCAACAATGTATGAACCGCTGAAAGGAAAATATTTTTGTCCTTCTTCCGAATCATACTGTATCACGCCCGACCAGCTCTGTAATCCTTCCTGGTCTGCTTTCTTTAAATATTGTCCGGAGCCGCCATTTATATCAGTCAATTCTGTTCCTGCGCCAATAAGAGGGTTTTTAAATTCATCCTTTATTGTAGTATCAATTTCTCCTAAAAATATTTTAGGATCCTTTGTTCTGCTGGAAGCAACAAGCATTATTTCTGCATTGTAATTATCACCAAGCAAAACGTAGTTAGAAGGTGCATTTACCTTTGCTTTAAGATTATCAAAAGCACCTATGCGCTTTTTTACTTCGCTTAATAATGTACCTACCATATCGGCCTGTACATTATTAATATCTGTTTGTATTTTAGAAAGGTTAGTGATCACGGCAGCAAGAGGAAGTCCATTAAAATTAATTATTTCCCATTCTGCTTTAATTCCATTTTCAACGCCTGCAGGCAATTCAAGTGCCTTTACAATTTTATGCTCCAATTGTTTTTGAGTACTTTCTGTAAAAATGTTTTTTCCAACATCGTCTTTTCCTATAAGAAATGATACGAGTACATCTCTGAAATTTTCAATTTTTTTCTTTAGCATCAATGCCGACCATTCTTCAGTTGCCGCTTTGGGATGAGACGGCTCGCTGCCTATCATAATATGAGTTGGGATATCATAGTTGTCTTTAGAATCAATCCCTGCCATATGTTCCACTAATGTATCAGCAGCAGCTGATTCTTTGTCATCAGTAGCCATGACAAGATGTTTCTTCAGATCTTCGATGTATTTATTTAGTTCATCAGCATTTTTATTTACTTCCTGCGCGAGTGTATAAAAGGGTGTGAATCGTTTTGGGTCTTTTTCTTTTGCTGCTCTAAAATCAACCAGCAGCAGGTCATTCTTGTCTTTAAATATCTCATTCGATTTATAGAGACTTTCATTGATAACTACGAATGAATTCAATATCTCTTTGGATACATTCATTGCGAGAAGGGCTGTGAGTACTAAGTACATCATGCCTATCATCTTTTGTCTTGGTGTTTCTCTTCCTCCGGCCATTTTTATGAGTTTTGGTTATGTATTCATATGGACGGCTATTAAAAAAGCTACAAAAAAAATATTTTGAGTATAAGTGTAGCTTTTTGAAATAATCACAATATGAGGTAAATTGCTGCGTAATAATGAACAGCCATCATAAAAGCGTAAAGGACATTGAGGAGGAAATGCTCCAGGTTGAGGCTGCGAAGAAAGATCCGGAGAAATTCAGCGTTTTATATAATAAATACTACAACCAGATATTTACCTTTGTATATAGGAGAACAGAGGATGAGCAATTAACGGCAGATATTACTTCTCATGTTTTTTTAATTGCTCTTTCTAACCTTGAAAAATTTAAACCAAAAGGAGTTCCGTTTTCCGCATGGCTTTTCAGGATAGCGTTCAATGGAATAAATGAATATTTCAGAAACAGTAAAAAGGAAAGGATAGTGGGTATGGAAGAGGCCGATCTTACTAATATGATGGAAGACCCTCATATTAGCATGAATAAAAATGAAGACAATAAATTATTGCTGAAGGCGCTGAGTGAATTACCTGCTGAGTCTATAGAATTTATCGAGATGAGATTTTTTGAAAAAAGACAGTTCGGTGAGATAGCAGACATTATGGGTATATCGGAAAATAATGCCAAAACAAAAATGTATCGCTTGTTGGAGAAGTTGAAAGTAATTATGTTAAAATTGAAGAAATAGTAATGGCAAAGTATAGGTTTAAAATAGGCTCCAAAAAGGATCTAAATGAAGAGCGAATTGCCGGTCATAAGGACTTTAAAAAACTTATGCACAATTATCAGCATTTAACAAGACCCATTTATAAAACACCCCTTTACAAGACTAGGAATGCAAAGGTTTTGCTTGTATTACTAATAATAATACTATTAGCATTTATTCTTAGTGAAATAAAGTGATTTATATTGGTAAAAGTTTAAATTTGAGGATTGATTAAAACCCAACAATAAACCGATTTTATGAACTTACACGAATATCAAGGGAAAGAAATTTTAAAGAGCTATGGTGTAGCTATACAGGAAGGTATTGTTGCTGATACTCCGGATCAAGCTGTTAAAGCAGCTAAGGAACTGCAGGAGAAAACCGGCACAGGATGGTGGGTTATAAAAGGACAGATCCATGCAGGTGGTCGTGGTAAAGGCGGTGGAATAAAATTGGCTAAAACTCTTGATGAAGTAAAAACAAAGTCGGGTGAGATCATTGGGATGACTTTGATATCAAGACAAACGGGGCCGCAAGGAAAAAAAGTAAATAAAGTTTTGATTGCACAAGACGTATATTATCCTGGCGAAAATCCGACCAAAGAATTTTATATGAGTGTACTGCTGAACAGGCAAACAGGACGTAATATCATTATGTATTCTACTGAAGGAGGAATGGATATTGAAGAAGTAGCAGCGAAAACACCGCACTTAATTTATAAAGAAGAAATTGATCCTAAGGTTGGTTTAAGAGATTTTCAATCTCGTAAAATTGCGTTTAACCTTGGCTTAGGTGGAAAGGCATTTAAAGAAATGACCAAGCTGATTGCCTCCTTGTATAAGGCTTACGAAGGTATTGATGCTTCTTTGTTTGAAATAAATCCATTGTTAAAAACATCAGATGATAAAATAATTGCTGTTGATGCTAAAGTTACATTGGATGGAAATGGATTGTTCCGTCACCCGGAGTATGAAGTGTTGAGAGATGTTACAGAGGAAGATCCAACCGAAGTAGAAGCTAAAGATCATGAATTGAATTATGTAAAGCTGGATGGAAATGTGGGTTGTATGGTAAATGGTGCCGGACTTGCGATGGCAACTATGGATATTATTAAATTATCGGGAGGTGATCCTGCTAACTTCCTGGATGTGGGTGGGACTGCAAATGCAGCAAGGGTGGAGCAGGCATTTCGAATAATTACACGCGATCCTAACGTGAAAGCAATTCTGGTAAATATTTTTGGAGGTATAGTACGCTGCGATCGTGTTGCGCAGGGAATTGTAGATGCATATAAAAATATGGGGTCTATAAATATTCCAATAATAGTTAGGTTGCAAGGAACTAATGCTGTTGAAGCAAAGAAAATAATTGACGAATCTGGTTTAAAAGTTTTCTCTGCAATACAATTGCAGGAAGCAGCGGACTTGGTGAAGAAGGTACTTTCATAAAATAATCATAGGTATTTACAAGGCAAAAGCCGTCGCGGAATACCGGGACGGCTTTTGTGTTAAGGCGCAGGGAATGCGCAAAATTCCCCATTTATGAGACCTAAATTCTTATTAGTAACTTTGTCTATTAAAAATTATCTGTTCTAATAACAGGCAACCAACAATAAAATAACCGTTTATGAAACAAGCATATATAATTGATGGTATAAGAACTGCTGTTGGAAATTTTGGTGGTTCATTAGCTCCGGTGCGTACTGATGATCTGGCTGCAATTGTATTGAAAGAACTTATTAAACGTAATCCATCTATTGATGTGAATGAAATCACTGATGTGATTATGGGTTGTGCCAACCAGGCCGGTGAAGATAATCGTAATGTTGCGCGTATGGCGTCATTGTTAGCTGGATTGCCTTATTCGGTACCCGGAGAAACGGTGAACAGACTTTGTGCTTCTGGCTTATCCGCTTCTGTAGCGGCCGCTCGTACTATTATGGTGGGTGATGCAGAACTAATGATAGCGGGTGGAGTAGAGAATATGACAAGAGGACCTTGGGTTATTTCAAAAACATCAACACCTTATGGCCGCGATGCACAAATGTTTGACAGCAGTTTTGGATGGCGTTTTGTTAATCCTAAAATGAAGGAAATGTTTGGTGTAGATGGGATGGGAGAAACAGCAGAGAATCTTGCACAACGGGATAGTGTTAATCGTGAAGATCAGGATAAGTTTGCTGTATGGAGCCATCAAAAGGCAGCAGCAGCAAGGGATAAAGGACGCTTTAACAAAGAAATAATTGCTGTTGAAATACCACAGCGTAAGCCTGCCCGTCCGGCAGGCGGGGGTGAACCTAAAATTTTCAGTGCAGATGAGTTTATTAAACCGGATACTTCATTGGATATTTTATCTAAACTAAAGCCTGCTTTCAATAAGGCGGGAACTGTTACGGCAGGTAATGCTTCAGGATTAAATGATGGTGCTGCAGCTTTATTATTGGCTTCAGAAGTTGCAATTAAAAAATATAACCTAAAACCCAAAGCGCGTATTGTATCAAGTGCGGTTGTTGGTGTAGAGCCACGCATTATGGGGATTGGCCCTGTTGGCGCGAGTAACAAAGCATTGGCAAAAGCAGGATTAACTATGAAAGATATTGATATCATAGAACTCAATGAAGCATTTGCTGCACAATCACTGGCATGCACACGCTCATGGGGCTTAGCTGATAATGATCCTCGCATTAATCCAAATGGAGGTGCAATTGCATTGGGGCATCCGCTAGGGATGAGTGGTGCTCGCATTTTAAATTCTGCAGCAATTGAATTACACGAACAAAATAAAAAATATGCATTGGTAACTATGTGTATTGGAGTAGGGCAAGGGTATGCGGTGGTGATTGAAAAAGTTTGAAGTTGGAAGTCAGAAGCTGGGAGTGAGTGGATTTTTTTAAATAATTAGGTGATGATTTTAAGTTACTGTTTCAATATGGTTCCATTTATAAGTTTAATTGTGAGTACTCTTATGTTAATCTTAGGTCTTGATTATTAACCCAAAATAAATTTAACTTCGAGCTTTGTGCTCCTAACTTCAAACTTCTCAAATGACATACGAATTCAACGGATATAAACCTGTAGTACACCAAAGTTCTTTTGTTCATCCATTGGCCGCTGTTACTGGTAATGTAATAATTGGTAAAGATGTTTACATTGGCCCCGGTGCTGCTATTCGCGGCGATTGGGGACAAATAATTATTGAAGATGGCTGTAATGTACAGGAAAATTGCACCATTCATATGTTCCCGGGAACAACAGTTGTATTGCAGGAAGGTGCTCATATTGGCCATGGTGCTATTATTCATGGAAGTACTATTGGTAAAAATGTGTTAGTAGGAATGAATGCTGTTGTTATGGATAATGTATCCGTAGGAGATGAATGTATTATTGGTGCTTTATCTTTTGTACCGGAAGGAATGGACATCCCCAAACGAAAAGTAGTAGTAGGGAACCCGGCGAAGATTGTAAAAGCCGTAAGTGAAGAAATGTTAAAATGGAAAACGGAAGGAACAAAATTATATCAGCAATTGCCTGCAGAATGTATCAATACTTTAAAAGAGTGTGAGCCGCTGAGTTTTCCTGATGCTTTTTCCCCGTCACAACAGGAAGAATATAAGACCTGGAAAAAATCGAAGAAGTAGAGAATGATTTAAGTTAGAAGGATTTATGAAAAAGCGTACTCGACTAAAAATCATATTCTTTATTTTGATTTTGTGGGCATGTGGTCATTTAGCTTATACAATAACTGATGGTCTGAATGACAATGGAAAAATAGCAGATGTTGCAGTGATTCTTGGTAGTAAAGTAAATAAAGACGGAACACTTTCGGAAAGACTTATAAAAAGATTAGAATGTGGGAGTGATCTTTATAAAGCAGGACGTGTTAAAAAAATAATTGTTAGCGGAGGACTTGGGGAGGAAGGATTTTGTGAAGGTGATAAAATGAAATATTTTTTGCTGAATAAAGGTATTTCTGGTAAAGATATTATTGTTGACAATAAGGGAAACAATACAATTGCAACAGTTGAAAATACCATAAAATTGAAAGATAGCTTGGATTTCAAAAGCCTAATTGTCGTTTCTCAATATTTTCATGTAACAAGAACGAAAATGCTATTTAGAAAACGGTACTTTGATAATATCAGCAGTGCAAGCCCTATGTACTTTGAACTTAGAGATGTATTTTCTTTATTTAGGGAATTTATAGCGTATTACTTTCAATAAACTCATTGACATTATTAAAATCAAATAATATTTTCAGGATAAAATAGATTAATTAAATTTGATCTTGTTAAATAAGCCGATGGAAAAAGTAGCTAAGTGTCCTGAATGTGGAGAACAAATAAAAGGCAGAACAGATAAAAAGTTTTGTTCCGATATGTGTCGGAACAGTTTCAATAACCGGCTCAACAGCAGTTCAAATAATTACGTGAGGAATATAAATAATATATTAAGGAGGAATCGCAGGGCGCTTGAAGAATCAATGAACAATGCTGATACAGCGAAGACCACAAGAAACAAATTGCAGGATAAAGGCTTTAATTTTAATTATCATACGGATACATATACAACAAAAAAAGGAGCCACTTATATTTTTTGTTACGATCTTGGTTATCTGCCTCTCGAAAATGATTATTTCTTTTTAGTAAAGAAAAGAGAATCACCTGTAGAAAAAAATTAAGGACAGCCATATGCAGCTGTATTTTATCGCTATTGTACCTCCGGCAAATGTTTGTGAAATTATTACAGCTGTCAAAAAACGTTTTTCAATACATCATCAAAGCAGTCGTGCTCTTAAATCACCATCACATATTACGTTGCGGCCTCCATTTAAGATGTTTAAAGAAAGAGAAGAAGAATTATCCAATTCACTTACCACTTTTGCAAATGATCATAAGTCTTTTAATGTTGATTTGAATGGTTACGGACATTTCAGGAAGGATGTAATTTATATAAAGCCATCTGAAAATGATTTGTTGAACAAAGCTTATTCAGACTTACAGCAACATTTGGCCCTGAAAAATTGTTTTCCCATTTCGCCTCCTTATCCGAAATTCCATCCCCACATTACGGTTGCTTATAGAGATCTTAGTGCTAAGGCATTTGATGAAGCCTGGAAGGTGTTTGAGCATGAATTCTTTAAATATTCATTTACGGCAGGAAGCATTTACTTGTTGAAACACATTAAACAAAAATGGGATGTGATTGGTGAATTTGGCTTTAAAGCTACTTAAAAATGGGTGTACAATAAATTATTAATATTTCACGCAGAGGCGCAGAGAGCGCAAAGGCTTTTATTTTCAGTTCTTTTTCTCTGCGAACTTAGCGTCTCTGCGAGAAACCAATGTGAACGTGCTTTTTGTCGCGCAGCCCTAAAAATAAGCAGTAATTATTGAGTATATTTACCTTACTAATTCAATAAATATGGATTTAAGTAAACTTAAAAGTCGACCCGCATACCCTTTTGAAACTATTGCCGTTGCTGTTAGTTTCTCTCCCCGTATTGAGGCGGTATTGTCAGAGGCGAAAAGGCTATCTGATAAGCTTAATGCTAATTTATTATTGATGCATATTGGTGACAAAACTTCTCAGAAAGAAACTATTCTGGAAAATTTGATGAAAAAACTCGCGATAAACGAGCATAAATACAGGGTTATATGGATGGATGGTGAACCTGTTGAAACAATATTAAAACTTTGTAAACTTAATATTGTAGATCTGTTAATACTCGGCGCTTTGAAAAAGGAAAATATTTTAAAATATTATCTTGGCTCAGTGGCACGAAAAATAAGCCGCAAAGCAAAATGCTCTGTGTTGCTTCTGACAGAACCCTCTATTGAATCAAATCAACCGCACAAAATAATTGTGAACGGCGTAGAAAATCCTAAAACAATAAATACAATAAATACTGCGCTTTATATTTCCAAACAGTATAAAGTAAAAGAGATAACAGTGGTTAAAGAAACGCACGTACCCGCTCTTGCCATGACTATTGCAGATGAAAGTACTGCTCCGGAAAAAAGCAAGCTAAGGAAAAGCCTTACGGAAGAAGCTTCACAGCAACTCATTGAGGTTATAAAAAAATGTGAAAAGGAAAATATTAAAATAAAAGAAAAGATCGTGGCCGGTAAGCCGGGTTATGCTATAAGTAAATATTCCAGAGAGAAAAAAGCTGATCTTTTAGTGGTTAATTCCACAGATATACATCTTAATTTGCTCGATAGAATATTTACGCATGATATTGAATACGTGTTGGCAGATTTGCCTTGCAATGTATTAATAGTTCATTCCAGGGTACAGGAAGCATGATTAAATTATTACATAGCGACCTGATCGTTTTTTTTACAAGTATTGGTGTTCTGCTGATACTTGCGAGACTTTTTGCTGAGCTTGGCAAAAAAATAAAAATGCCGGTGGTAATGGGCGAGATTATGTTGGGAATAATTTTAGGTCCAACTATTTTTGGTTCCCTTTGCCCGGATTTGTTTTCTCATTATTTTCCTAAAGAGGGTGCAGTTAAAATAGCTATGGATGGAATTACAAACCTTGCTGTGGTAATGCTGCTTTTTGTAGCAGGCCTAGAAGTGCAGCTGCAGATTATATTAAAGCAGGGTAAGACTGCGATCTACACAAGCTTCACTAGCATGATTATCCCTTTTATGCTCGGGTTTGCAGCAGTATGGTTCTTTCCAAATATGTTCAATTTTACTCCTGATAGAAAATTAGCTTATGCATTATTTTTTGGTACTGCCATGGCTGTATCTGCATTGCCTGTTATAACAAGGATATTAATGGACCTGAATATTTTCAAAACTAAAATTGGAATGATCATTATTGCCGCCGCTATTTTTGATGACCTTACGGGCTGGCTTGTATTTTCGTTTGTGTTGAGTTTAATGGGACAAGAGGGAGAGATAACAAATATTTGGTACACAATAGGAATGATATTGGGTTTTGGTTTGTTCATGCTTATCATTGGCAAATACCTTATAAATAAAATGCTGCCATGGATACAAACGAAATTATCATGGCCGGGAGGTGTACTCTCGATTTGTTTAGGTTTTTGTTTTTTAGGTGCTGCTTTTACAGAGTCAATCGGTTTGCATGCTATACTCGGCGCTTTTATCATGGGAATTGCATTTGGTGATTCTGTTCATTTGCATGAGAAGGCGCGAGAAATAATACACCAGTTTGTTACCAATGTATTTGCGCCATTGTTTTTTGTAGCGATAGGTTTTAAAGTAAATTTTATAACAAATTTCGATCTGCCATTGGTACTTATTGTACTCTTTCTTGCTATGGTATGTAAAATATTCGGAGCTGCCCTAGGTGGCTACCTGGGCGGATTAACTCGCAGAGAATCATTGGCAGTTGGTTTCGGACTTAATGCCAGAGGAGCAATGGAAATTATATTGGGCTCTTTAGCACTTAATGTTGGATTGATCGACTCTAAAATGTTTGTGGCACTTGTAATTATGGCATTACTGACAAGTATGATCAGCGGTCCTTTGATGCGAAGATTTTTAAATTAATAAATGCTATTGAATTATGTTAGGGCTTAAACTTCCTACTGACCCGCGATGGGTGAACATTGTTGAAGGAAATATCGATGAGATATTAGTGGACCATGCATGGTGCGAACAGAAAGCTGCTACAAATGCTATATCAATAATAATTCAGAACCCTGAACACTCCGATATGGTGGACGCTTTAATAAAACTGGCCCAGGAAGAATTATCTCATTTTGAAATGGTGCATGAAAAAATTAAAGCGCGCGGAAAAGTTTTAGGCAGAGAACAAAAGGATGATTATGTAAATGAACTTTACAAGTTCATGAAGAAGGGAGATGGAAGGTTAATGAGTTTTGTTGACAGACTTTTATTCTCCGCACTCATAGAGGCAAGAAGCTGCGAACGTTTCAAGGTATTGTCGGAAAATATTTCGGACAAAGAACTCGCGGATTTTTACCGTGAACTTATGGTCAGTGAAGCGAACCACTATACAACATTCATTGGTTTTGCCCGTAAATATGGAGGCAATATCGATGTAGATAAACGTTGGAAAGAATGGCTGGATTATGAAGCCAAAATAATTTCAGGCTACGGTAAAAAAGAAACCATTCACGGCTAAAAATTAGCGTTCAATAATTTCATTCAATCACTCCCTTAGATTTATTTCAGGTGATATTTAATTCTTTCGCTTTTATTAATGCGTGGACTCTACGGTTGATCTGAAGTTTGGAATAAATATTTTTAATATGTGTTTTAATGGTGTTGGCTGATCGATTCATCTCGTTGGAAATCTCTTTATTGCTGTAGCCTTTGACTATATACCTTAGAACTTCCATTTCACGGAATGTCAAATGAATGGTTCCGTTTTGGATTTGAGAAGGGGTAATTTCTAATTCCATTATAAGCGTTTGGGATTCTAAACGCAATAGGGGATAGATTATTGTGCAAATTTTACTAATTAATTTTCGAACAACTTCATTTTACTTATCCATTCGGCTGGAATATTAATCGTTTCGTTTTTTTCATAATTAAAACAAACGATCACAGATAATCCTTCAGCAGCTATGATCTCTTTGTTGTCCACAATGCGAATGATCTGATGGCTGATGTCAAAACTTTTATTTCCCAACCTGGATGTTGTTGAGCGTACAATAACTTTGTCTTCGAGGTAAATAGGCTGTTTATAATCTATTACAATCTTTGCGAGTATTAATCCTGTTTTTACCCAATCAATCTTTTCATTTATTACATCATTAAAATATTTTACTCTTGCTAGTTCCAGGTAAGAAACATGGTTAGCATTGTTGATGTGCCCCATTTTATCGGTATCCTTAAAACGTATTTGTATTTCAGTGATGTGTTTCATAAATCAGTTAACATCAAGTTTTTCATAAACCGAATTATTGCTTTTATATTCCGGAACTATCGCCTTCATTTTTAAAACAATATTTTTATTATCCTGTTTGCCAAAAAGCTCGAGCAGAAGGTGTATTTCTTTCGAAACTGTTTCGTGGTCATACTCTCGAACCTTTGCTATCATTATTTGCGGATGATGTGTGGCCATCGTATTCTCACTGTTATTTAAAAGTTCTTCATACAATTTTTCACCGGGCCTTAATCCTGTAAAAATTATTTTAATATCCTTATCCAATGTTAAGCCCGATAACTGTATCATTTTTTTTGCGAGATCAATGATCTTCACTGATTTGCCCATATCAAAAATAAATATCTCTCCTCCCTTACCCATAGCACCGGCTTCCAGCACTAATTGGCAGGCTTCGGGTATGGTCATAAAATATCTTGTTATCTCAGGATCGGTAATAGTTACCGGGCCTCCTTTTTCAATTTGTTGCCTGAAGCGTGGTATAACAGAACCGTTTGATCCCAACACATTTCCAAAACGTGTTGTAATAAATTTAGTGCCCGAATTTTTATTCAATGATTGAGTATAAATTTCAGCAATGCGTTTAGATGCTCCCATAATACCCGTTGGGTTAACTGCCTTGTCTGTTGATACCATTACAAATTTTTCAACGGAATATTGCACAGACAGGTCGGCCTGTACCTTGGTGCCATATACATTTGTAAGAATTGCCTCCGAAGGATTATTCTCCATCATAGGCACGTGTTTGTATGCAGCTGCATGAAAAACAATGTGAGGTTTAAATGTCCTGAAAACATTTTCCATTCTTTCCTTGTTTCTTACATCGGCCATTACTACTTCGAAGAGAGTGTTGTCGTATTTGTCGGCCAGCTCCATTTCAATATCATATAATGGTGATTCAGCCTGATCGAGTAAGATGGTTTTTTGAGGACCGTAATTAATAATTTGCCTTGCCAATTCACTGCCAATGGATCCTGCAGCCCCGGTGATCAACACAACTTTTCCCTTTAATTGTTTGCTTATATTTTCTTCGTCTAGTTTGATCGGATCTCTTTCCAATAATTCTTCAATATTGATCTTACGGATCTGTTTAAAACTTAGTTCGCCATTTATCCAATTCTTCACCGGTGGCACATTCAATACTTTTGTTTTGTAAGGAAGACAGATGTCAACTAACTCTTCTTTTCTTGCTGAAGGAAGTGACGAAACTGAAATGATCACATGTGCGACGTCGTTTTGATCCAATAATTTAGCCAAGTCATTTGTATTGTGAATTTTTACACCCTCCAGGCTTTTATCTACTTTATTTTTATTGTCATCCACAAAAGCAAGTATTTTATATTTTGTTCCCGCGTCCCTGTCCAAGGTACGTTTGGTGATTATTCCCGATTCTCCGGCGCCAAAAATGATAATGCTTCTTTTATCACGTGTTGGGTTTTTTAATTCGAAGTATACTGATTTGAAAATTATTCTTAAGCTGATCATTAAAAAAGTGGTGGCCATGTAATCAATGATCACCACTGAATTAGGAACAGGATATTGCTCTGTTTTAAAAACAGAAACAGAAACAAAATTTCCAATGAAAATGGCAGCGCTGCAACAAGTATTTACAAGAAAAATTCTCCCCGCATCCCTAGAGCCGGTATACCTGATTAATCCCTTATAAGTTTTGCTGATCAGGAAACTTAACCACCTCAATCCGAGAACATAAGAAAAGGCAATCGGGAATCGGCTTACTTCCTGTTCCGGTATTGAAAAATTAAAGCGTAATAAATAGGCAACAACGAGCGACGCTGTGCATATGCCCATATCGATAAAAAAAATGATCCAGCGCGGTGTGTTTTTATCTAAGAGATTCACAG
>CAZQIC010000093.1:0-19203 GCA_964593555.1 uncultured Bacteroidia bacterium
AATTAGTTATATCGTTATTTATTAACAATTTGATTTTTAGAACTCCCCTTAATTACGTCTTCAGTTATTTCTACCAATGTGGTTACAATGGTAGCTTCGGTTGGTCCGTATGCATTGAGAATTTTTGCTGTGTCGAAGTTTGTTTTTAATATACTGCATGTCCTGCCAGGTAACTCCTCACCCATAAATAAAAATGTGCTAAGCGATGATAATATATTCTTGTTAAAATTCGGATGCCGTAAAAATAAAAATGCAAAGGATGGGGTAGATGTCCATATTGTGCAATTGTATTTTGCAATACGTTCAATAAATTTTTGTTGATCCTTTAATACCTCTGATGAATTTAATACGAGTGTTCCGCCACGTGCAAATGCATTTAAAATATCACAAAGTGAGACATCGAAAGTAAAAGGTGCCTGGTTCATAAAAACATCTGATGGATCGAAACTAAAATCCTTTATGGCCCAATCTAAAAATTTAAGGACCGACTTCCTGGCAATCTGAACGCCTTTTGGTTCGCCTGTAGAACCGGAGGTAAACATGATGTATTGTAAAAGATCTCCATCAACGTTATATGTTTTATTAGAATAATCAGGAATGTAATTTATGTTTGATTCCAATCCGGAGTTTATTGTAATGGCAAACTCTAATTCAAGAATATCACTGGAACAATTAATTATTATTTGTGCACCTGTTTTTTCTGAAATTTTTTTAATGCGGTCCAGGGGATAAATTTTGTCAATTGGAACGTAAGTTAAGCCGGCATGCATACAAGCTAAAATGGCAACCGGGAAAAGATGTTCTTTGTGACCGTGAATTATTATTGGATGGCCGGCCGGTATGTTATGTTTTTTAAATTCATTGTAAAGTGTTTCCACCTTTGATTTCAACATGTTCCAGCTGATGTCTTTATCACTTCCTGCAATTGCAATTTTCTCAGGAGTAATTTCCTGTTCAATAAATCCTTTTTTATGAAAATCGTATTTCATATACTATTTACAATATTGGACAATTTCCGCTAAAAATATATATCGCCAATGCGGCAAGATTAAACATAATAAAAATGCTTATTACTTTAACTACTGCTGGATGTAAGTTTCCGAAAACAACATCTTTGTTCTTCTTTTTGCATTCAACCATGTACGTATTGTGAACGGCCGAATAAATTCCGAATAACAAACCACTCAACACGTAATTGAATTTAAATCCATTCCAGCAGCCCATCAACAAAAAGGTAAGCAGCAAGGCAAGATTTTGCCTTAGAAGAGGATATTTTTTTAGACTTTTTTCCCTGCTAAAAAAAAGATACAGCGGATTGAAAAAATAATCTTTTAACCAATCACCTAAACTAATGTGAAACCGTTTCCAGAAATCCTGTGGGTTAATAGCAATAAAAGGATTGCTGAAATTCACTGGTACATTTATTCCCATCATTTTTCCTAATCCCAAAGCCATCCAGGAATAACCTGCAAAGTCGAAAAACAAATAGATATAGTACGCATACATAGTGTTTGCCATGTGAAGATACTCTTTGCTTGAATGATCAAAAATATTCAACCAGTAGCGGTCAATAATTTCGGCGATCACATATTTGAATGCAATTCCCTTAATAACAGTGTTCCAGCCAATGATGAAATTTTCTGAATTGATAGCTGTAAAACCAATATCCTGGGAGGCTTTGAATCGTATGTGTTTATCTATAGGACCTATCAATAGCGTAGGTGAGAAGGAAAGAAAATTAAAGTAAGTGGTAAAGTCAGTCATTTTATCATTTGGCGATTTGTCCATGTAATAACCAACGATGCGAAAACTGGCATATGATAGTCCAGCAAAAGATATAAGGTAGTTAACTTCAAAAGGATAAAAATGAAAGCGGATATCCAGTTTTACCAGTAACATAGGTATAAGCAGGATAAGAACTCCCCATATTTTTTTATTGAACCAGATCTTTTCTGTGATCAGGTAAGTTGTTATGTATGAAAATACAATGAGGAATAAAAAATGGTAAGGCTTCGGATAAATAAGGGTAATGAAAACAAGATTTAAAAAGCCCAGAACATATTTATACTTTTCATTTGTGAATATATATTTACATACAGTTAAAATACCAATGAAAATTGCCATCAGTATAAAAAACTCGTATGAATTAAATGGAAGCATAGTTAAAATTGTTGATATACAAATTGTGTTGCGGAACTTGTTTTGTTGTTCGGATGTTTGTTCTGTGGTGAATACAATAAGTATATCGCTATTGCTATTGTAGTATATAAAATAGTATTAATAAAAAAACGCCTTGTTAGTTTTGTGTTCATTTAGTTAAATGATAAGTTTCAATTATGAATTTATCTACTTTGTACCAGCCGTAATCCGACATATGCATAACATCTGTCAGCAGCGCCTTTTCGTATTTTGTACTCTCTGTTTCAAATAAATTTAAGGCGGTAAATCCATTGGCTTTTATTTCCTGCTGAACGATGTGAATCGTAGATTCTATCTCCCTAAGATTTTGAAAATACAACGCGTTCAATGGAGAGATAATAAAGGATACATTCACTTGTTTTTCTTTTAATAATTTCATGAGTATTTTAAAATCTTCAAGTTCCTGGTTTAATGCTTCAGGTACAGGCCCAACCCGTCCTTTGTTATTATTTATGTAGCGAGAGAAGTAATCATTAGAAATGCCCATGCTATTGTTGGTTGCGTTAGCAATTACTGTTGCCTTGCTCGCCATCAATAAGCTGTCCCAGTTAATAAACACTGAATCAGAAATTACAACGCGATCTTTATTTATTTCAGAAACGATTTCCGGGTATGTTTCTTCTAATAATAGTTCATCGCAATACAATAGGGGGCTGTAGGCGATTTTGTGAAATATACTTTGATTCGCCCTTCCTTTAAAGTTTAGCATTCTCAGGGGTAGGGAAGGTGAGTTAAATTCGCTGTACAATTCAGAAATACGTTTTCCTTCGTATGCCTGAAAATCAATATTCTCGTCATCAGTCAAAATGTTTTTCAGAAAATGTTCCGAATTAAATTCAAGGAAAATATCAGAAGAAGTACCTCTTGATCCCTTTCCTTCAAACCAGCCGGGAGAGAGAATAATAACAATTCTTGAATTCTTCAATCGCTGATGATTAGCTAACAACTGTGAAAAAATGGAAAAGCATTGGTTGCCTGAATGTCCTATCGCCTGTACCTTTGTGCTGAATTTATTATTAATAAAATTATATGGGATCGCTTCCCCACCTGCAGTGAGTTCGGATGAGCCTAATAAATATATTATAGTATCTGAAAGTTCCGGTGATAAGAAATATTTTTCGTAACCAGGCGCATCGTTGAAATTAGTTATGAAAGGTGAGGGGGTAAAAACCGGCTCTTTTTTTAATTGGCCAAAAATCGATTGGGTAATTTGTGGATCGAATGCAATTAAATAGATGGAGAGCAATGATAAAGCGAAAGGGAAAAAACAGAGAAGAACTATTTTTCTCATCAATCAGATTTGACTAATTGTGCTGACTATTTTATTGATACTGTCAAAATTGTCGTCGTTAATTAAATGTTGTGGAATTTGTTTGCCAATTTTTTCTTCAATGGATACGATCAGGTCCATGCTTGAAATGGAATCTAATAATTTTGACTTTATTATTGATTCATCATACCCCACCTTAACGAAAGCCAGGTTTGAAACCTCAGTCTGAATAAATTCTTTTAAGTCTTCCATCTGTTTATTTAACCCTTAAAATTAAGAATTACTTAAAGGCAAAAATACATTACGGAAAATATTTATTCATCAGCATGTAATCAATATTATCTGCCTGTGAATGGCAGTTGATACAGGATTCACCCTTTTTTGAAGCGGGTGTCACTACGCTGCCATCTGCATTAACATATCCCCAAACCCAGCCTTTTGCATCGGCATAGTCATGGTCAGATTTTTTGTAAAGGATGGCGTATCGACCGATGGTGGTTGAATTGTCATGGAGTTCTTTGACTATTACTGAACCTTCATGAAAAGTTGCTCCGGGCATCACTTTTTCATTGGTATCTAATTTCGAGGCTGCAATGGAATTGTATCGTGTCCGTAAAAATGGCTGTGAATGTCCGCTGCCTGAACTTTTGTTTAATAAAGCAGATGAGTTTTTGAACCACACAAAACCTGATGTTTCTTTTGCCATATTAAATAGCTCATTATCCGTTTCCGCCTTTTCTTTTTTGCAGGAGTCGATTATCAAAACGCTTATAATGCTTATGGTAAATAGGGTAAGGGTTCTTCTTTTATTGTTCATGTAATTTGCTATCTGTTATAAGAATTATGCTTATGGGTACTAAATTATGAAACTACCTGCTGTATGCTTTTTAATATTAATTCACAGGCTAATTTTATTTCCTCTGTATTTATAGTTAATGGCGGTGCAATGCGCATGCTGGTGGAATTAAATAAAAACCAGTCGGTAATAATGCCATTTGATATACAAGCCTCAATTACTTTTTTGTTCATCTCTTCACTTTCAAACTCAACAGCAAAAAGTAATCCGGCACTTCTTATTTGTTTTATTGCGGAATGTTGTAATAAAGAATGAAATAATTTTTCATTTTCGGGAACAGAGGCTGTTAAATTTTCACTTTGCAAAACATTCAGCGTTGCTAATGCAGCGACACATGAAACCGGGTGTCCCCCAAAGGTGGTGATATGTCCTAACACAGGATTATTTGTTAAGCAACTCAGGATCTCTTTAGAAGAAGTAAATGTACCTATAGGCATTCCACCTCCAAGTCCTTTTGCTAATACCAATACATCAGGCACAACATTGTATTTTTCAAAGGCAAACATGGTTCCTGTTCGTCCGCAGCCTGTTTGTATCTCATCAAAAACTAATAAAGCACCTGTCTCGTCGCATCTTTTCCTTAGCGCATTTAAAAAATCTTGTTTACCGGGAACAATTCCTGCTTCGCCTTGTATGGGTTCCATAATAATGCAGGCAGTTCTATTGCTTATGTTCTTTAACGCTTCACTACTATTAAACTCTAAAATTTTTACATCGGGCAGCAAGGGACGAAATGAATTCTTGAAAAATTCGTCACCCATAATGCTTAGGGCGCCTTGTGTGCTTCCATGATAAGCATTTTTAAAAGAAATAATTTCTGTACGGCCTGTATAACGTTTGGCCAATTTCATGCTGCCTTCAATGGCTTCAGCGCCAGAATTTACAATATAAGTACTGTTTAATGTTGGTGGCAATAATTTGCTTAATGCTTCCGCCAATTTTACCTGTGGAGATAAAACATATTCTCCATACACCATTACATGCATGTATTTTTTTAATTGTTCTTCAATGGCTTTTACAACAGTGGGGTGGCGGTGCCCGACATTACTTACAGAAATACCTGAAATAAGATCAATATACTTTTTACCATGTATATCAAAAAGGCAAATACCTTCTGCGCTTTCTATTTCCAATGCAAGAGGCGAGGGGCTTGTCTGTGCCAGGTGATTGAGAAAAAGTGTACGGTTAGAAATTGACATCATTTTTTTATCTGCTTGTTCCCACACAATATTTAGGATAATATTTACGTGCGTCTTCAATGCCCATATCTACGGCCTTTTTAAAATCTGCACATGCCGGTTCATATTCCCAGCGGTTAAACCATGCGCCGCCGCGGTTAAAATATGCTTCAGCATCATTGGGGTTTAATTCAATAACTTTCGAAAAATCATCAATGGCTGCAACATCATTTTTAATTTTTCCGTAAGCAATGCCTCGGTTGTAATAAGCATTTGTATAATTTAGTTTTAATTCAATTGCATTTGTAAAATCAACTATTGCTCCTTCGAAGTCTTGTAGTTCAAGTTTCACCGACCCGCGGTAATAAAATGCTTCCGGATCCGATTTGTTTAATTCAATCGCCTTATTCAGATCTTCCAATGCGCCCGAATAATTTTCCGATTTTCCTTTTGCAGTCCCTCTAGAATAATAAACATAATAGTCGGGAGTTAAGTTAATGGCTTTGCTGTAATCTTCCATAGCACCTGAAGCATCTTCCATTCGATCCTTAATAATACCGCGGCTATGATATGCTTCAGCATAATCGGGTTTTAATTCAATAGTTGTTGAAATATCTTTTAGTGCATTTGCATTGTCATTCAACTTCATATACAATAAACCTCTACGGTAATATGCCTCAACGTATTTTGGAGAAAGCTCAATTACTTTTGTCAGGTCGGTCATGGTATGCTCATCGTCATTCAGTGCGTTATTTGCCATTCCCCTGTCAAAAAAAACATCAGGCGTAATGAGCCCAAGTAAAATGGCACTATTAAAATCTTCTATACTTTCTTTATGTTGTTTTATGGAACCCTTCATTTTTCCTCTATAATAATACGCTTCCGGATTGTTTGGATCCATTGTAATACTTTGGTTTAGGTCCGATATACAATCTGATGTATTATTTAAAAAGTAGTATGCCTTTCCTCTTCTGCAAAATGCTTCCGCATCGGTATTTAATTGTATGGCTTGAATATAGCATAGCAGCGCATCGTTGTACTTTTTTTCAAGCATTAAGGCATCACCTTTTTTTATATAAGCTTTAGCTGTTTTTTGTGAGTAGGAGGGTGCAGCACACACCAGCACTAAGGTAAAGGCAATTATATTTCTAATTCTGGAAACCATAGGCTACGCTGTATAACCAAATGTAGTAAAACCATGACAAATATTGTAATACCTTTGTTATAGATTGAATACTATGGACCCGGAAAAACTGCAATTTATTAAGGAGGATTTTATATCTCTGATAAGAAAAATTGATCCTGCTGTAACTCCGGCCTGGGGTGTTATGAATGCGCAGCAAATGATAGAGCATATGAGCGATGCATTCAGAGGGGCTAACGGTAAAGTGAAAGCAAAAATTAACACGCCTGTAGAAAATATTCCCAAAATGAAGGCTTTTATTATGGGTGATATTGCTTTCAAAGAAAATACAAAGAACAGGAATTTGCCTCCTGAACCATCTCCATTAAAAAATCAAGATATTCAACAGGCGATTAAAGAGCTGGAAGTAGAAGTAAATGATTTTTTTAGTGTTTTTGAAAAGGAGCCGGGAAAAATAATTGATAATTCAATTTTTGGTGATTTAAATTATACTGAATGGGTACACTTATTGTACAAACATTGTGTACATCATTTGAAACAGTTTCGTTTGTTAAACAATTAAAATAATTTATGCTTAAAGTTAAGAAGTCGCGCCTGAAGGGCGTTGGGAAAGGATTGTTTACCACATCTCCTATACGTAAAGGAGATATAATTGTTGAATACGAAGGGGAAACATTAACATGGGCCCAATGCGAAAGACGTTATGGCAAAAACATTGACAAAGCCAAGTACATCTTTTTCATTTCAAGTAAAAGGGTGATAGATGCCGATCGCACTCCTTTAGCCCTGGCCCGCTATGCGAATGATGCAGAAGGTTTTAAAAAGCTAAAAGGCCTAAAAAATAATGCCGAATATGACATTATTAAGAGGAAGCCCTACATTGTGGCTACCCGGAGTATAAAAGCCGGGGAGGAGATATTTGTAGATTACCAGCAGGAATACTGGGAAGCCATAAAAATGTAAAGTTTTTAAGAAAAATTATAAAAGTTAAAATATATTTCCCTTGTGTTCGTCATAATAACAAACGATCGAAACATTGAAACGGGAAATAGCTATACAATTGTCAATTTTGCCTAGTCAAAACGAACAAATAAGTAATATCGTAAAAAAAGAGAGCGGCCGCCTGCTCGATTTTATCCGCAAACGCATTCCTAATGAGGAAGACGCCCAGGATGTATTACAAGATGTATTTTACCAACTTACCCAGTCGTATAGATTAATGAAGCCTATTGAGCAGGTTACAGCCTGGCTTTATACGGTTACCAGGAATAAAATAACCGACCTTTTCAGGAAAAAGAAAACTGTAAGTCTTGATAAAGCATTTGTTTCAAAGAGCGATGAAAATGGTGAAGAATTGTTATTAGCCGAACTTATTCCGCAAAACCAGGAAACTGCTGAAGCTAAGATGGCCAACACCTTAATTATGGAAATGCTTACAGACTCTCTTGATAAATTACCTAAGGCACAGCGGGAAGTATTTGTGATGCATGAAATTGACGGACTTAGTTTTAATGAGATATCGGACCAAACCGGTATTGGTTTAAATACCTTACTGTCGAGAAAGAGGTACGCGGTCAATTTTTTACGCGAAGAGCTGCGCTCACTTTATAACGAAATGTTTCACAATTAAAATATTTACAATGCAAAAAAAATGGATGTTAATGATTCTGCTATTCCCCTTGCTTGTCTTTTTAGCGGGTTATGTAGTACTTTCATTATGGAACTGGCTTGTACCTACTTTATTCAACGGCCCGGTGATTAATTTTATTCAGGCGCTTGGGTTGTTGTTGCTTTCCAAAATATTATTTGGAGGATTCAAAGGTGGAAGAGGCTGGGGCGGTTCATGTTATTGCGGCGGCGGAAGTTATTGGAAAGGCAAAATGAATTCACGCATGGAAGGCATGAGTGAAGAAGAAAAAGAAAAATTTCAAGAGGCCTTTAAGAACCGTTGCGGCTCCTGGGGTGATTAATATAATTACGTTACCGATTATTTTTTCCAGCGTTCCAGTTTAGGAATTCCTCTTGTGAAAAATCCGGCTAAAAATCTGGGGAAACCCATCTCCTTCATTTTTCCTTTTACAAATTCCTGCATTTGAGTAACAGTTATGTCGGGTTGAGTAAATTTTCCATTCACGTAACAATATCCGCAATATATATTACTTTTACTGCCATCTACATTGCTTCCTCCGCCATTGGGATCTTTGCTTAAAGGCATTCCGCAACTCTGACAATTTTTATAGGTAGTACTCATGATTATGGTTTAATTTCTCAATAAAGGTATATGTTTTATATCTCTTGACCTTACTCATTTATATTATTTACCATATAATAATTCACGGTTTTAAAGCCATGCTTTTCCCGGAATTTTATTCCCGAAGTATTTGCTTTGGTCACCTGTAAATCAATATAATCAAGCCCATTCTCCTTTAACCACTTTTTAGAGGCAGTAATTAATTTTGTTCCAACTCCTTGATTACGGACTTTATTGTAAACAAAAATATCTCCTATATAACCTTTCTTCGTTTTTTCAAAAACAGGCATTCTTGCTGATAAACCTGCTATTGTATATCCCACGAGTTCATTTTCCTGCGAAGCAATAAAAAACGCCACATCATTTTTTTTAATTTGGTTTTTGATATCGATAATTGCAATTTCTTTAAAGTCGGGTGCTGTTTTAAAAATAAAGTGGAGCTTTGAATGGAATTCCATTTGTGAAATCCACAGCGGAAGAATTTTTTCACAATCTTCGATTGTAGCCCTTCTAATTTCAATCATTTTTATTTTTTTGCAATGAAGTGTAATTTACAAAAAATAATATGGATCTTTTAAGATACTATTTGTCGAGTAACGTCAGGCATTTTTTCAGATCAATGCCTTTTCCTAAAATTGCAGAAAATAGATCTCTCTTTTTTTGCAGACGTTTTAAGGTATTGTGGATGTTGAAATCTGTAGGATCAAGGCCGGGCTTTACCTCTTTCCATAATAACGGTGTTGAGACGGAGGCTTCTTCGGTAGGTCTAAGGCTGTACACGCATGAGATAGTCTGGCCTTTCCGGTTTTGCAAATGATCAAGATAGATCATTTTGTTTCCCCGCTTTTTAAGATTTCGCTCGAGGCTTGTAAACTCAGGTAATTTTTCACGGGTGAGCATGCATATTAACAATGCAAAATCTTTTACCTGCTCATAGGTGTATTTTTTTTGAATGGGAATATATACATGCATTCCTGTGGCTCCGGATGTTTTGCAATAACAATCGGCACCCGCTTTTTTTAAAACATCTCTTATTACAAGTGCAGTTTCAATTACCTGGTCGAATGTGTTTTTTTCTGAGGGATCAATATCAATGATGAGATAGTCGGGGTTATCTAACTTTCCTAATGTAGAGTGCCATGGATTTAATTCTATACATCCCAGGTTATTTAAATAGGCAAGAGTAGGGGCATCATTACAAATAATATAGTCAATGTATTTGCTGGTTGATTTTGAGTATAAGGCTTTACTCTTTACCCATGATGGTGCTTCGTCGCCTGCGTCTTTGTGAAAAAAGCCACTGTCAATTATACCATTCGGATTACGCTTTAGCGATTGCGGACGATCCTTTAAGTAGGGCAGAATAAATTTTGAAATGCTTTGGTAGTAATTGATCAGGTCTCCCTTTGTTAGTTTTTTTTCAGGCCAATATACTTTACTGAGATTAGAAGTTTTGACTTCTATTTTACCAAATGAAAGAATTCCATCCTTGTTTAACTTTTCTGTTTTCTTTTTTTTGACCGGCATAATATCTTCTATTGTAATTTCATTTGCGTTTTTGTCATCTCTCAATCTTAAAAAAATAGGATGCCGTAGTCTGCCATCCCTTGTTCGCTCGGTATATTTGATTTCGCATACTAATGTTGGTTTTACCCAGGTTACGGGCATATTGGTTTTAACTACTTCTTCGAATGGAGAATGCTCCTGAATTAATGGCTGCAACAACAAATGCATTTCCTTTAATCCCTGTGAATCGAAACCTGAGCCCGTGTGTCCAATGTACTTTAGTTTTTTACCGGATCTCATTCCCAAAACCAACGCACCAAAATATTTTCTTTCACCACTGGGCTCTGTAAAACCTGTAATTATTGCTTCCAGACTTTTATGGTGTTTTATTTTTAACCATTCACTTATGCGTATTCCAGGGTAATATTGCGAGTCTGCTTTCTTGGCTATTATACCTTCAAGGTTGTTTTTTACTGCGGCTTTAAAAAAATCAACTCCTTTTTCTTTTATATGATCAGAGTATTGTATAATCTTATTTTTTTTATTTAGTAATTGTTTCAATAATTTTTTACGGTCAATCAATGGCAGGTCACAGGTGTCTTGCCCATTCAAAGAAATCAGATCAAATACTTCAAAGCGAATAGTATGAATTTCGTTGTCATAATGCTGCAGGAGTTGAAAATTAGCTTTCCCATTTTCATCAACGACAACAACTTCACCATCCAATGTCGCGTGAATGTTTAATTTTTTTAATTCGTCGGCTATAGCAGGATACGAATCATTAAAAGTATTTCCCTTACGGGAATATATACTTACATTTCCCTTATCTACCTCGGCCACGGCACGATACCCGTCCCATTTTATTTCAAAGATCCAGTCTTTATCATCAAACGGCTCTTCAATTTCCTTGGCCAGCATAGGCTTAATATAATTGTTAAGCTTTGATGTTTTTCCGGGGAGATATTTTTTTGATTCTTTTTTTAGATGGGATATATTTGCCTCTACTGCTTTTACGCTGACTTTTTTTTTAACCGGGTCTTTTTTTTTATTTTTTTGCAGCCATTTGTTGATAGGTGAATTTTTTGCGGTGTCAGTCTCGCTGCTGTACTCTGAATCTACCGCGTATTTATCTTTATGTTTTATTAATAGCCATGCATTATCCTGTGCCGCTTTTAATTTTACAAGAGCAAAGTCACCTTTTAGTTTTTTTCCATGCAATGTGAACTTTAAGTTACCTGCATGTAACCCCGCTCTTATTTTTTTTTCTTCTATTCCATTTTCTGACCCTTCAATTCCGTTATATGTTCCTTTGTCCCATATTTCAACAATCCCGGCTCCATAATTTCCTTCAGGAATAATACCTGCAAAATCTTTATAATCATATGGATGGTCTTCAACCATCATGGCGAGTCGTTTATCCTGTGGATTTAACGACGGTCCCTTAGGAACGGCCCAGCTTTTAAGAACTCCTCCAAGTTCTAACCTGAAATCGTAATGAAGGTGCGATGCTTTATGCCGTTGTACAACGAAGGATAATTTTGATTTGTTCTTTGTTCTTTTGCCCTTGGGTTCAGAGGTATGACTAAAATTTCTTTTTCTCTTGTATTTCGTTAAGCTCATCTCATGAAGCTTTTCTTCTTGTCGTTGTCAGACTGGCTTTTAATTGTTCCATAAGGTCTTTGGTTTTATTATGAACAACTTTTAGTTTAGGTTCTTTGATCTTAACGCCTTTAGCTTTCGCCTTTATCAGCTTCATTAATTCTGCTGTGTAGGTGTTTTTATATCTTTTTATGTTAAATTTTCCGGAGAGCTGATCGATCAAGGATGTGGCCATTTTTAGCTCATTGGATTTCACTTGAACCTTTCCCGGTAAGCTTAATTCATTTGGGTCGCGTATCTCTTCTTCGAAGCGGATACGATTGAGGATAATTACTTTTTCATTCGCTCTTAGGATGGCGAGCGCTTCCTTGTTCCGCATAACAAAACTTGCAATGCCTACTTTTCCTGTTTTTACCAACGCTTCCCTCAATAATGCGTAAGCCCGGACACCTGATTTATCTGGTTCCAGGTAGTAGGGTGTTTCATAATATAAACTCTCTATTTCTTTTTCATTCACAAAATCACTGATCTCAATGGTTTTGCTTTTTTTAGCGCTTGCGAGTTCAAAATCTTTTTTTGTTAAAATAACGTATTCATCATTGGGCATTTTATATCCCTTTACTATTTTTTCCCAGGGAACTTCTTTGCCGGATTTAGCGTTGACCCTTGAAAAGTGAATGTTAGACTGATCTTTACTGTCCAGCATATCAAGATCAAGCGAACTGCTTTCTGTAGCGCTATACAATTTTACCGGTATGTTCACTAAGCCAAATCCTATGGCACCTGTCCAAATTGGTCTCATGTTTATTATCTGAATTAAAAAAGGCGGAACACATTTGCGTTCCGCCTTTTTATTTAGTAATTGTCTCTTCTGTTGTAACGGTCAGAAGAACGATCTTCATCCCTGTAATCTGTTTCTACATCTCTATAATTTGAGTGATTACCATTCCTTTGTTCTGTAGTATTCCGGTTGCGGCTGTTTGAATTCTGATCTCTTCTTTCTGAATCCCTTCTGTAATCTGAATCATTTTCAGCATATTGGTTCTCTCTGCGGTCTGATCTTTGATTTCTTTCGGATTGTGATGGATAGTTTCTGTTTCTATCTTGAGAGTCTTTCTGAGAAGAATATCCGTAACCATTTCTTTGTTCACGGGAATTATCCTCTCTGTCTTCTCTTCTGTAATTTTGTGAGCGGTCTCCGTTTAAATTCGTTTCGCTCCTGCGATTTTCGTTGTTTCTGTATCCTTGTTCACGGTTTTGTGATTCACCGTTATTCCAATTATTTTGTCTGCGGTCGTTTTCATTGTAGTCGTTACGATTTCTGTTTCCATTGTCTTCGTTACGATTCCCGTTTCCATTGTACTCGTTACGGTTTCCGTTTCCATTGTATTCGTTACGATCTTCCGAACGACGGCCATTGTTATAAGTGTTTTCGTTAGCGTTTATCGGTCTGCGTCCACTTTCGTTGCCATCATACTGGTTTCCCCATCTTTGAGTACGGGGTTGATCATTATCGTTAACATCATTGTAATTTGGCTGACGGTCGCGGCCATTTTGACTTTCAGTGCGATTGTCTTTTTTGTCTTTTAAGCGAGAAGTTTTTTGTGGTTTTCTTGTTGCCATGTTTTTTGTTTTAAGTTATACCGCTTTGTCGCCCAAAAAATATACCAATGTTAATTTATCGAAAATTTAAAATTCTTGAATTTGAACTGTGTATTTTATTGCTCTTACTGTTACTTTGTTTGCTCATTTATTTTCAAAATTTTAAGTAAAGATCCATGTATAAACCAGAGAGGTATGTTTTTGAGTCATTTATGGTCCTGTTCTTAATGTGCATTCTAAATTCATCTATACTCATATCAATTACTTCGATAAATTCATTTTCTTCAGCGTTACCGCCCCCTGATCCTGCTTTATCTGAATTTTTAACGGTAGCGAAATAAATAAAGAAACGCTCCGAGCTATATCCAGGCGATGAAAAGCAGGAGAGTAGTAATTGAATGTTATTCGGGCTGATGTTATAACCTGTCTCTTCCTTAGCTTCCCGTATAGCGGTCTCAAGCGGTTGTTCGTTGTAGTCTACTTTTCCCGCAACAATTTCAAAGAGCTGTCCTGATATTTTTGATTCAGTTGCATACCGGAATTGTCGTGTAAGTATTATATTGTTAGTATCTGTATTTAGCATTAAAACTGCTGAGGCGTCATCCCTTTTTATCCGCTGGCGGGTAAATGTTTTTTGATGTACGCTGCTCTTAATTTTGCCTTCCTCAATTATAAGTCCTTTATCGAACAGAATTTTATTTTCGGTTACAGTAAACATGATTAACAGATTTAATTTAGAGAATATCAAAGGCGGAATTTTATCCCGCCTTTGATATTTGTTCTACTCTTTACTCAACTTCATTAGCAGCCTCAACATTAATCGTTGATTCCGCTATTTGAGTTAATTTTTCGTCAGCCGCTTTTTCTTCTTCAAGAATTTCTTCAAGAAGTACCACTGCTTCATCTAATCCAAGAATTTGAGCAAATGTCCGTAGCGTACCATACGAAGCTATTTCGTAATGTTCAACTTTTTGAGCAGCTGAAATAATTGCAGCATCACGCACTGCGCCTTTGTCATTATCCTTCATCAATTCTTCGGCTTCTTTTATTAAACCCGCCATTGCTTCACATTTTTTAGCCTGAGGTGTTTTGCCGATTGCTTCAAATACCTCTTCTAGTTTTTTAGTCTGACCCTCAGTTTCTGATAAATGAGCTTCGATCGCTTCAATCAGTTCTTCTGAAGTTGCATTCTTGATCATTTTAGGCAAAGCTTTTACAAGCGCTTTTTCTGCCCAATAGATGTCCTTTAATTCATCTTCGAATAATTTCATCAATTTTGATTCTTCAATGCTGTAATTCTCCTGATCCTTTTGATTTTTACTGGTTGTTTTCATAGAATGTTTTTTTAAGTTTAAAAGTTAAGAGCAAATAATGTGCCCTGCAGCATTAAGGTGTATTTTGTTTGGATCAATTAATTACTGTGGATTATACACCTCGTTATATGAATTGCAATACACAGCCGCAGCTCGTGATTCTTATCCTCGGTTTAAAAAATGGAGTGGCATCATTTTAGGCTTAATCGGTTATGGATATTATCAAAAAGGATTACTTTTCAAAAAAATATTACTTAAAAGGTGACGCGCAATTTCCAAACAATGAGACGAGGCCGATCATTCTCTATAAAAGAATATTAAATCTGCCCCTGATCCTTCCTGGACGTTCCGTGAAAAGATTATTCAAAAGAAATAACTGGTTAAATGCCTGGAGAGGCGGTATATATAATTACCATCACTATCATAGTAATACCTATGAAGTACTAGGTGTTTACAAAGGGAAAACCACCATTCAGCTTGGGGGAGATGAAGGTGTATCTCTAATAATTGGCAGGGGTGATGTATTGATAATACCTGCAGGCGTGGCACACAAAAATTTAAAATCCGGAAATACTATTAAATGTGTTGGCGCTTATCCTAACGGGAAAAAGTTCGATATGAATTATGGATTGGATGAAGAGCGTCCTAAAGCCGATGAGAATATTTTAAAAACACCATTGCCTTCAAGTGATCCTGTTTTAGGCTTTATAAGTGAAGTGGAAAACTATTGGAAATAGCTTGTGTTTGTAATTAAAACTATGCCTAAACTGCTGGCATACTCTTAGTATATTATTTAATGATATGAAAAGTAATTTTCTGATTGGGTGTTCGGGATATTACTATCCAACCTGGAAAAATAAATTTTATCCAAATGGAATACAGCCCAAAAATTGGCTGGAATATTACAGCACAGTTTTTAATACGGTAGAATTGAATGGAACTTTTTACAGAACACCGAAGCTTACCGATCTCCAGAAATATGCAAGAGTTACTCCACCCGGCTTTAGTTTCTCCGTAAAAATGAGCAGGTATATTACACATGTGCATAAGTTAAAAGACAGCAACGAGCTTATCAGAGAATTCCAGGGCCTGATTAAGCTAGGTCTTGATGATAAATTGTCTCACTTTTTGTTTCAGTTGCCGCCATCATTTCATTACAACGAAGAAAATATGGAAAGGATAATTGACAATATTCCACATCATTCACAAAATGTTATCGAATTCAGGCATATCTCCTGGTGGAATGATGAAGTTGAGAAAAAATTAAAAAAGGCAAAATTGACATTCTGTAATGTCGATTTTCCCGGACTGAAATCACATTTTATAAATACAAACGATTTTTTTTATTTGAGACTTCATGGAAATCCGGTATTGTTTAAATCTTCATATAGTGAGGCTGAGCTCAAAGGTTTTTATAAGGATTTTCCAAAAACAGCTAAAAAGCATTCAATTTATTTTAATAATACTTTTTACGAAGCTGCTTATTCCAATGCCACGCAGCTAATGAATATGGTAAAAAAATAAATAATATGCCTGAAGGTCCTTCCATAGTAATATTAAAAGAAGAGCTCGAATCTTTTAAGAATAGAAAAGTATTAAAAGTAACAGGCAACGCTAAAATTGATTTGCCTCGAATCACGAATTTGAAAATAATTGATTTTAAAAGCTGGGGGAAACATTTCCTTATTTGTTTCGATGGATTTTATTTGCGAATTCATATGTTAATGTTTGGTACATATCGCGTTAATGAAAGAAAAGAAATGGCACCGAGAATGAGCCTTGTTTTTAATAAAGGGGAGGTCAATTTTTATACCTGTAGCATTAAACTTATGGAGGGTGATGTAAATGAAGTGTATGACTGGGAAAAGGATATTATGTCACCTGAATGGAATGCATCGAAAGCAGAAGCAGCATTGAAGAAGTTGAAAAAAAGAATAATGGTGTGCGATGTATTACTTGATCAGGAAATATTCGCGGGGGTCGGGAATATTATAAAAAATGAGGTTTTGTTTAGGACCAATATACATCCCGAATCATATGTAGGATCATTACCTAAAAAGAAACTAAAGGAGCTCGTTAAGGATGCGCGTGATTACAGCCTGCTGTTTTATAAATGGAAAAAAATATTTCAGTTGAAAAAGCATTGGCAGATTTATAGAAAAAATATATGCCCGGTTTGTAAAACATCTTTTAAAAGAACATATGTGGGTAAAACAAACCGGCTTAGTTTTTTTTGTAATAGTTGTCAAGTGTTATACAGGTAGTCGCAAATATCCGCTAAATAAAAACTAAGAACTTTCCTGGAAAAATATTACATTTAAGTAAATGAAAAAACTTCGTATTTTTTTATTTATCACAACTCTATTATTATCGTTTTATACCCATGCTCAATACTGCGTTCCCTCGGTGGTGGGGAACACTGCAGGTATCGGCATTACAAACGTAACATTCAATACAATAAACAATACTACGCCTGATCAGCAGGGATATGTAGATTACAGTGCTTTGAATACTACTCTCTCAACCGGGGCATCATATATCTTACAGATCACTACAACTTATTCTGCAGGCCAGCCAACTATGGTCTGGATTGACTGGAACCAGAATTTTTCATTTAACGATCCAGGCGAAGCATACAGCTTAGGTCAGTTGCCTTCCGGTACAATAAATTATAATATTTATGTGCCTATAGGAACGGCCCTGGGTAATACCCGCATGCGTGTCGCTTCTGATTCAAAAGCCGGAGGTACGCCCACTTCTTGTACTACTACGCAGGCAGAAGGAGACATTGAGGATTATACGTTGAATATTGTTCAGACTAATATGGCGTATGACTCCATACAGGTGAGCCAGTTTCCAACAGGATGTGTAATACCGCCGGTAAGCAACAAAAGGATAATAGGTATAGAAATTCATACCTCCGGAACCCTAAATCCTTTGCAATCCACACAATTTACCATTGCTATTGCAGGTACTACGAATATTGGGGACATTACCAATGCACAGCTTTGGTATACAGCTAATAGCAATACTTTCGCCACAACTACATTATTTGGTTCCGCTATACCGGCTGCTTCTTTTGTGATTAATGGAAATCAGGCGCTGGCAGTCGTATCAACAAACGTACATTATTTCTGGCTCACGTTCGACATTGTTCCGGGAGCAACGGCAGGTAACACAATTGATGCGCAATGTATAGACGTAACACTCAGCACCGTTGTTTACCCTGTTGTAAACAGTAATGCTATCGGGAGTATAAGTATATCAGGAGCTTTAGCCTATGTGCCTCCTCCGGCTACGTACGTATGGTACATGGGTGGATTTTCCGGTATTGATTTTAAATGTAATCCTCCGCAGCCTTTATTCGACGGAAAGATAGACGATCTGCATAATGAGGGAGTGAGCGCTACCTGTGATGCAAACGGAGATATACTTATTTATACAGATGGAATTACGGTGTGGAATGCAAGCCATACTGTTGTTACCAATGGTACAGGTTTGTTTGGACATTCTTCCACCTGTCAGTCTGCCCTGATTATGCCGCAGCCCTTGAATCCTAACCTGTATTATATTTTTACACAGGATGCGGAAGCAGGTGTGCACGGTTTTAATTATAGTATTTACGATGTTTCACTGAATACAATTACGGTTAAAAATCAATCGCTGTTGAACCCTGCAACAGAACAATTAACGGCAGTAGTAAATTGCAATGGAACGGATTATTGGGTATTGGTACACGGTTATAACAATAATAATTTTTATGTTTATGCATTAACCCCTGCAGGGTTGAATACAACTCCGGTTGTTTCTTCTGTTGGACCTTCTATCAATGCACCAAGCACCGCAATGGGATTCGCGAAATTCTCACCTGATGGAAAAAAGCTGATGGTGACCCAGACAAATTACAACGCAGGGTATCATGGAATTAACTTGTTTGATTTTTGTTCTGCTACCGGAGTTGTTTCCAATTTTATTGATATTCCTGTAGCAAGCTTAAATTCTCCCTTATTCCTGGCAGGAGTTTCTTTTTCTCCTAATTCATCCAAAGTTTATTACACGGAAAATTATTTTGATTCTGACTTATACCAGCTGGATATAAATGCCGGTAACATACCTGCCTCAAGAGTATGGATAGGGAGCAGCAGGGGAACGGCTCTGGCTACACTTCAGAATGCACCTGACGGAAAGATCTACATCTCTAAGAACGGCAACCAGAGAAATGATTCATTGGCCGTAATAAATAATCCTGACGTTGCCGGTGCGGGTTGTGGTTTTGTAGATAATG
>CAZQIC010000094.1:0-19136 GCA_964593555.1 uncultured Bacteroidia bacterium
AGATACGATTTTATTAGATTGTTTTTAACATTCTATTTTTAGAACTCCCCTCAAGAGAAATAATTTTCGGAGTATTTTTCTTTTTATTGACCATAGCCCTTGTATTGCAACTGATACCAGTAGGTGATGCCGTAATGGCCGACAGGTACACTTATATTCCATTTATTGGCCTGTTTTTTATAGCCGCACATTATTACAATAGGGTCTTAGAAAAACGCAAGAAACAAAGTAGTATAATAAAAACAGCAGGTATAGGAATTATTTTGATACTGGGATCACTTTCTTTTATGCGAGCCGCCAAATGGAAAGACAGCATTACTCTTTACAATTCATCACTTGATAAATATCCGGCAGCTATTATTTACAACAACCGAGGTGCGGCCCTGGCAAAAGAAGAAAAACATAAAGAAGCATTACAGGATTTTAATAATGTGTTAAAGTTAAAACCTCGCTACCCTAACGGCCACCAGAACCGGGGAATCACGTTACAAAAGCTAAACATGTTTGAAGAGGCGATAATTGATTTTAGCGCGGAAATAAAAATGAATCCAAAATACATAAGCGCGTATAACAACCGGGCAAATTGTTATAAAGCGTTGAATAAATATCCTGAGGCAATTACTGATTTTACTACCATCATAAATATTGACCCTAACAATATTGATGCTTATTACTCACGCGGCGAATCATATGGAAGAAGCAATATGCTTCCGCAATCAATAGCCGATTTTGATAAAGTAATTTCATTGAAGCCCGATTATGCAGAGGCATACAGTAACAGAGGTATTGCATATAGCCTATCCGGCAATGTCCCCAAAGCATTGGAAGATTTTAACAAAGCAATTCAGTTAAAACCCGAATCATACAATTCATACATGAACCGCGCTGTTGCTCTCAAATCCATTGGCCGCTATGCCGATGCGCTGAAAGACGCGCAGTATGCGAAAAAGAAGGGACAGGCCGTAGATGACATTTTTATAAAAGAGTTGGAAGGGTTGATTAAGAAATAGTTCTCAAATTATACTTCTTAAGTTCTTTCCTTTGCTACACTATATTCCAGTTCATGAATAAACTCCATACGGTCCACCTTAAATACTTTTCTGGATGTATATATTTTTCCGTTCTTTGAATAAGTACCAATAATTGTTACTTCCTCTTTGATAGGTATATTAGGAAATAACCATAGCTCGCCCTCTTTCCTTGGTTTAATTATCGAAGGTCTATTCCCATTTTTAAATACCAATTTAACTTTTTCATTTTTTTCCGAATTCATTTTCACAGCAATATTATTTACTGTTACCATTGGGCCTTTATACTTATCGCAATTGATCCACCCTACTTTCCCAATGAAAAAAGGCGCATTTGGTCTTGCATAAAACACACGCTTGCCATCCTTCATAGTATAATTGCCTTTGGAAAGGTCTTCTAATTTTAAATACTCTTTATATCGTTCAAGGTATTCATCATAACTTTCTTTATCTATCACTCTGAAGCGAAAAGGAGTAGACCAGGAAGCGGCCGCTATTGATGGAACATTGCCCTCCTTAAACAACTGCATAAATTCAGGAAACCCCTCCTCTTTCTTTCCCACGGAGGAGCCAATAGGTTTTCTCATTTCATTAAATGAGACTTTCCAATCCATTACAACAGAGTCAGTCGCAACCTTTATCATATCTGCCTTATTAAATCTAAATTCTTTTGCAAAATATTCTATCGATAGTGTGTCATGATATTTACCTTCTATCAGCGTTGCAACAGGATATGCCATTCTTGAATAATTATCGGCAACCCAGTTCATTTCTCCCATTCTGTCTTTTTCTCCATAAAAAACAATCATGCTTGTATCCTGCATAATTTCAGAAGACGGATTAGACATTTCTATTTCCGTATATTTCTTTAGTTGCAATTCTTTTCCAGCACTTTCTGCAGCCAAATAGATCATTCCTCCACTCTCCAGCACTTTATCATTCGCCAGCGTACTCAAATTTTCCTTCAGCATATCATCAATGCTATAACACTCCTTTAATTTTATATTTACAATTCCTTGTACAGCTTTATTATCCCTATCAACAAAACAATTGGCCTTTATCGCTAAACGCGTCCCCTGCTCTCCGGTTATAATGGTATCACGAGATTGATCAATTGAAAACAGCTGAGTTTTAACCGACTGCTTTTCATAGTATTCTTTTAATAAAAGTTGATCGGCATTGTTTCTCATAGCGGAATTACCTGCGGTATTGGATCTCGTAAAAGCTGTAAGACCCGCAGCTCCAGCAGCAGCAAGACCAATATCTTTTTTTACTTCATTATTATTTTTCTTTGCAACCGCCTCTTGATTTTTATTTATAGACAATGCTTTCAGCGCTTCATTGGTTTGTTTAGTCGGCCTTGTTACAACAACAGTTTTTTCTGATAATAATGAAACCACAACCATTATAACAGCTATTACAACCACAGCTACTCCTGCAAGGAATATCTTCTTTGTTGTATACCAAGGTTTTCCAGGCATAGCAACACGATCTATTACTTTATTAAAATCCATACCGGATCTTATTGCAGCGGAATTCGGTTCGATCCTGTCTATTATTATTTTTTTATTTTCCATAGCGAATGTGTTTAGCTTAACAATTGAGTTTTCATCTTTTCCAACAACCTGTACAATCTCATTTTTATGCCGGCCTCTGTTACAGATAATATTTCTGATATTTCTTTAAATGATTTCTTGTCAAAAAAACGCATCTCTATAAGGAACAAATCATCTCCTTCTAACCCTGCGATCAAACCAACCAGTCTCGAGTGATGTTTTTCATTATGATCAACTTCAATTTCGTCCATCATATTATTGAGCTTGACCGAATTAATACTCACTACCCAGCTTCTCTTATTTTTCCTAAGGGAATCAATCAACTCATTTCTTGCTATCCTATATAACCACGAAGAAAAAGGAAGCTGCTGATATTTATAAGTGGATAATTTTGTAATGGCTTTAAAAAAAACATCGGCCGTAATATCATGTGCCTGATCCTCATCTTCTATTCTGTTATATATAAACCTATATATCGACTCATAATATTTTTCATACAAAGGTTTGAATTGTGCAGGATCCTGCTTAGCCCGATTAATGATTGCAAATTCTTCCAACATATCCTTTTGAGATACTTTTTGTCCGTAAGAAATTTGCATACCGGGCATTTTGGTTATTTGATTTGTAACTACCACAAACTTATCTGTTTTATAATAATAACGCCGGCAGTTCAAAAAAGTAACAGAAAAATAATCAATGGCCTAAATTGGTTGATTTAAGGAGGAACTATGTATTTATAACCGAATTAAGAGAGCTTGAGAAGAAGTAGGATAATGTCACTTCGAGTGTTCAGACGTTTATAGTCTGAATTTATCGAGAAGTGATTGATATTAAGCTGTCAGTTCTAGATACTTTTCCCTTCAGGAAAAACTCGAACAGACAGGCATCGTCTAAAATTTCACTTCTAAAATCTAACCTCTAACTTCTCTTTTTTCGTAACTTTGTATATTGAAAACTTTTCAAATACCTGATTTTTACCGCAGTCCGCTTATCTCAAAAATAAAAGAGATACGTAAACTCAGCGATCCAAAGAAAAAAGACTTCACTCCTACCCTTTTGGATTTTGGACCAGTACGTTTTTACATGGCCCGCCATTTTGGTTTTTGTTATGGTGTTGAGAATGCCATTGAAATTTCCTTTAAAGCAGTTCAGGAAAACCCGGGAAAAAATATTTATCTCATCAGCCAGATGATCCATAACCCCAGAGTGAATAGCGACCTTGAAAGTTATGGAGTAAAATTTATTATGGATACCGCAGGAAATACAATCACTCCCTGGGAAAAAATAAAAAAAGAAGATATTGTAATTATTCCAGCATTCGGAACCACACTTGTAATTGAAGAAAAATTAAAAGCGATCGGAGTTGAATTATATAAATACAATACCACCTGCCCCTTTGTAGAAAGAGTTTGGAAAAAATCAGAAAAAATAGGCGGAGATAATTACACCATTATCATTCACGGCAAGCACGATCATGAAGAAACGCGAGCCACTTTTTCAAGAAGTGAAACGCATGCTCCATCCATTATCATAAAAAATATGGATGAAGCAAAAAAACTTGGTGATTTTATATTGGGCAAACTAAGTATTGATGAGTATAACAAATTATTTAGCAACAGGCATTCCGCAGGTTTTGATCCATTAAAACATTTTAACAGTGTTGGTGTGATCAATCAAACTACCATGCTTGCTACCGAGACACAAGCTATTGCCGATCATTTTAAAAACATAATGATCCAAAAATATGGCGAGACTTCTTTGAAAGAACATTTTGCTGATACAAGAGACACCTTGTGTTACGCCACCAACGAAAACCAGGAAGCCACTTACGCATTATTGAAAAGCAATGCAGATATCGCCATTGTAGTTGGAGGCTATAACAGTTCCAACACGTCACACTTGGTGGAATTGTGCGAAGAAAAATTACCAACCTATTTTATTTCTTCGGCTGAAGAAATTGTTTCTCCGAATACAATAAAACATTTTAACTATCATAAACAGGAACACCTTACTACAGAAAATTATTTACCGCAAACAAATCCTGCCAATATCATTATCACCAGTGGCGCATCCTGCCCTGACGCAGTTGTAGAGGGAGTCATAAGAAAACTACTTTCTTTTTACCAAGGACACAAGACAGATGAGGAGGTAACAAGGACGTTAGAAGTGGGAAGCTAGAAGTTGGGATTCAGAAGTTAGAAGTTTCAACGATAAATACGAAAGAAATTATATCTTAGCCTTATGAAAAGGCTTCCGTTAGTTATTTTTTTTACTATTGTAATTTTATTTTCCTGTAAACAGCCACATAAGGAAACTACAATCGAAAGTGACATCATCCGGACTTTTGATACCACAACAATAGAATATTCTCAGCATTTTAGCATTGAATACAAAAATGACTTAAAGCTTGTACATATTTATAAAGACGATCATAGAAAAGACACCCTCAATACGTTTGTATTGATCCGGCACAACGCATCAATACCGGATGAGTACAAGCATGCGGAGATCATAAGAGTGCCGCTAAAAAAAATCGCCTGCTTATCCACTATTTATGTGTCATACCTTTCGCAATTACAATTACTTGATAGACTTTGTGCGGTTGACAACAGTCAATATATTTACGATAAAACCATTAAGGAAGCCCTTGTTAAAAATAAAGTAAGTGAAATAGGCAGTAACAACTCCATCAACTTCGAAAAATTAGCCGCCCTTTCACCTGATGTTGTTTTTACCTACTGGGAACAAGGCCTATCTGGCAGCGCTAAACTAAATGAATTAAATATTAAACCAGTTTTAGTAATAGATCATTTGGAGACTTCACCACTGGGCCGCGCTGAGTGGATAAAATTAATGGCAGCCTTATTTAATGAAGAGAAAAATGCGAATGATTTTTTCAATGAATTAAAAGCAAATTACCTGCGGTTAAGCAAATTAAAAGACACCGTTCAAACAAAACCGAGTGTGCTAGTTGGCACAAAATTAAGCGATGCATGGTACGTGCCCGGCGGCAAAAGTTATATGGCGCAACTCATCAATGATGCCGGTGGAAATTACTTATGGAATAATGATAGCGCAACAGGTAGCCTGCCTCTTACATTTGAAAATGTATTAAAACAGGCACAACATGCCGATGTTTGGCTAAATGTTTACCAATGGAAAAAGATGGATGATGTTGTACTCGACGATAAAAGATACAGTTACTTTGATGCTTACAATAATAAAAACATCATAAACAACAATGCCCGCGTGAATGAGTTTGGTGGTAATGATTTTTGGGGATCAGGTCTTTTGCAACCGGACTTGGTTTTATCAGACCTCATTAAAATTTTTCATCCTGAATTATTACCGGATTATCAATTGAAGTATTATAAAAAGTTGGAGTAGCACATTTGTTTCCAAAATGAATAACAACAAAAAATACAGCGTATACTTCACAGTGCTAACTGCGTTATGTATACTATTTTTTGTCCTCGATATTTTAATGGGGAGCGTGAGCATTGCTGCATCAGAATTATTTTCACCATCAAACGAACTCAACTATAACATTCTTTATAACATCCGTTTACCCAAAACTATTACTGCAGTATTAACAGGCGCAGGTCTTGCTGTTTGCGGCTTACAGATGCAGACATTGTTTCGTAATCCTCTTGCCGGACCTTTTGTATTGGGGATAAGTTCTGGCGCCAGCCTTGGAGTAGCTATACTTACACTTGCATTTTCGGGAAGTATAGCCACGCTGGGTATTGGAGGAAAAATATCATTTATTATCGCTGCGGCAGTCGGGGCCGGAGTGGCACTATTGCTTGTGATAACTCTCTCAAAAAATATTAGCAACGATGTAACCGTTTTAATAATAGGCTTAATGGTATCTCACTTAGCCAGTGCTATTGAAGGAGTGTTGCAGTACATGAGCAGCGCAGAAAGCCTGCAGGTATTTGTTTTATGGGGCATGGGAAATTTCAGCAATGTAGTATGGGACGACCTTTTTTATTTTATCCCAATAATTTTAGTTGGGACAGTTATTACTTTCTTTTTCTCAAAGCAATTGAATATTTTATTGTGGGGAGATAATTATGCAAAGAGTATGGGAATTAACATAAAGCAAACGAGATTATACATAATTATGATCACTGCGTTGATCGCGGGCACTATCACTGCTTTCTGTGGGCCAATTGCGTTTCTGGGTGTGGCAGTACCACATTTAGCAAGAAGCCTTTTCAAAACATCAGATCATAAAATATTAATTCCGGCAACGTTACTTATTGGTATTGCACTTGCTATTGTTTGCGATATTATTACGCAGCTACCAGGACATAATACCGTGATGCCCATTAACGCAATTACATCATTAATAGGTGCCCCAATAGTAATATGGGCGGTTTGGAAAAAAAATAAGTATTCTTAATGGCTCTTAGCATACATAATTTATCTATAGGTTATTCGCAGCAAAAAATAATTGCGAAGGAACTTAACTTGTCTGTTTCACCCGGTGAATTGGTATGCCTCATCGGACCCAATGGTACCGGAAAATCTACCCTATTAAAAACAATTGCGGGATTATTATCACCATTAGCCGGAGAAATAAAAATAAATGATAAAAATATTTTATTATTTACTGCAACAGAAAGAGCTAAACAATTGGCTGTGGTGTTCACACAAAAAATTCAGGCTGAAAACCTCGATGTGTATTCAGCGATAGCAACAGGAAGAAATCCTTATACCGGCTTACTGGGTACATTAAGAAAAGATGACGTAGAAATTATACAGAGAACAATAGACATTACAGGCTTAAAAGAATTCGAGAACAAATTTGTAGACAAGTTAAGTGACGGTGAACAACAAAAAGTAATGATAGGAAGAGCTATTGCACAAGACTGTCCTATTATTTTACTTGATGAACCTACTGCGCATTTGGACACTGTAAATAAAATTGAAATTACTCTCTTACTTAAAAAAATTGCAAAAGAACAAAACAAGTCTATTATAATTTCCACTCATGATTTAAGTCTAGCCTTACAAATAGCAGATAAAATATGGTTGATGAATAAAAATCGTATCGCTGAAAATACACCAACATCTATTGTAAACACCACTGAATTTAATGAAGCTTTTTCCGGAAAAAATTTCAGCTTTGATAAAAATTCATTTGCATTCAAAATTATTTAATACCTTCGCGACCGTTAATGGTTTCCGCATTGCGGAATTAATAGGGAATCCTGTTTAATTCAGGAGCTATTCCCGTAGCTGTACGCTCATTTGCCGAATGCACCTAACGGTTCCTTCGGCATAACTGAGAGTAAATCCCCAAAGGATAACTCTCAGTAAACACTTTGCAACTACTGTCACTTTCCGCTTCTGGCGGATGGGAAGACAAAGCAAAGAGAGCAAGCCAGAAGACCTGCCAATAACAAACAATTCAATGCTTTCGGGTAAAAAGCCAAGAATGGAAAAGTTCATTAAATTTCCGTTCCCCTTTTTACTCCTTTTGTTTAACATTTTAAAAACTAAAAATGAAAAAGGAGAAAAAAAACATCGCGATACTTGTTATCGTGTGGGGACTGTCACTAAACTTGAGTTCAACAGCAATTCATGCGCAAGAAACTGACAGTCTTTTAGAAAAACAATTAAATGAAGTCGTAATTAGTGCTTCTCGTAGTGAACAACAACTGGAAGATGTAGGCAAAAGCGTTACAATAATTACTGCCGATGATCTTAAAAATTCCGTCTACAATAGTGTTTCAGAATTACTTTCGCAGCAAGAAGGATTTAATATTATTGGAACCGGACAAAATCCAGGCTCATTACAGGGACTCTATTTAAGAGGAAGCAATACCAAACATGCTTCCGTTTATATTGATGGAGTTAGGATTTCTGATCCCTCATCTCCTGATAATGCAATTGACCTATCGGAACTTTCCTTACTGGACGTGGAGCGAATAGAAATTATCAGAGGTACACAAAGCACCTTGTATGGATCATCAACCGTTGGTGGAATGGTAAACATCATCACAAAAAAAAATAGCGAAAAAGGTTTTCATACTACTGCTGATGTTAAAGCGGGAACCTTCGGAAAAGGAACTTCGCTTTTTTCAGAAAATCTCTTTCTTAACTATACTACAGAAAAGGGATTTTATGTAAATGGAGAGGTCTTAAATTTAAACTCAAGCGGGTTAGATGCAGCCAAGGATACCATTACAATTCCAACTACTTATAATGTAAGAGATAAAGACGGTTTTCAAAAAACAGATTTAGCAGGTAAGGTGGGTTTTAAAAATAAAAAATGGGATGCCTATGGATCTTACCGTAAAGCACAACAAGTGGCTGACATTGACGACGGAGCTTACAAAGAAGATGGAAATTACACGTTGCAATTTGACAGGCACCTTTTTACTTACGGTGTATCGTATAATATTTCCGAAAAATTAAAAGTTCAATATTCAGGCGGTTATTCCATGATGGAACGTGTGAATACAGATGATTCATCCATTGTAAGTACAACTGGCGCGACCGATAAAACATATTTTAAAGCCATTTATGATGGAGGAATCCTCAATAATGAAGTACAGGTAAATCTTAAACTAAAAAAAGCAGACTTTGTTTTGGGAGCAGGACAATACAGCGAGAAAATGAACATTGAAACTGATTACTACTCAACTCTATTTGGATTACCAGCATATACCAGCAAAAGCAACCTGGATACCTTCAATATTAAAGCGGCAACCAACAATTTGTTTTTTCATACTAATCTAGGAGGAGACTTGGTTAATGAAAAAATAAAAGCACTAAATCTTGGTCTTGGATTTAGGTTCAATAACCATAGCAATTTCGGAAATACGTTTACATATGAAATTAATCCTTCCATAAAAATGTCAGAAAATGGAATTTTATATTTTATGTATTCAACGGGATTCAATGCGCCATCACTGTATCAGCTTTACACACCAGAGAAAGATTATGTATCGGGCATTGTACGCGGCAACAGCAAACTTAAAGCAGAAAATTCATCTTCATTCGAAACCGGAATTCGCCAAAAGATAAATAAAAATATGTTTTTCTCATTTGCGTTATTTAAAACTGTTGTTGAGAATACAATTGATTATGTTTACCTCTGGGATAAAAACGTAGGCATTGATACACTTGGCAATGATTGGATGCGAAACGATTATCGGGGAGACACTTACATAAACATTGGAAAACAAACCACCCAAGGAATAGAAATAAATGTATCATCAAAACTAAATGAGAAATTTGAAGTGCGCACTAACGTTTCATTAATAAACGGAAGAGTTGATTTTGAACCCGGAAATATCGATACATCAAATACTCATGGCAATCATGTTCAGCTTTATAATAACGGAGCGTTTTTAAACAAAGAGGTGGAAGCAATTGGATTAGTAAGAAGGCCCAACATCGCAAACATTTCATTTATTTATAAACCCAATAAAAAACTATTACTGCGAAGTGACATTCGTTACGTAAGTTCTAAGGAAGATATTTTTTATGATGCGACACTTGGCCCATACGGAGCATTAAACACATCTTCAGTTTCCGATTATACATTGTGTGACATTGGCGCAAAGTATAGCTTTAACAAACACTTCTTCGCTTCCTTACGAATAGAAAATATCTTTAATGTAAAATATGAAGAGATAAAAGGTTATAATACGAGAGGGCGAGGATTCTACCTGAATTTAAACTATACGCTGTAAAAAAACAAGGCGGTGAAAAACACACCGCCTTGTTTTTATGATTACGAAGCCTGCCCCTTCTTTTCGAGTGCGGATTTCCTCTCCTCTTCTGCATTTTGCCTCATTTCCTTTTTCTTTTTATATTCTTCAACACCAGTTGCGAGGACATACAACAGTAATAGCCATAGACCAAGCAATGCAAGAATAAAAAGTATTGCTAGAAGCATCTTAATACGGATGTACCCATGGAATATTTTCGTTATGCTCTTCCGGCTGAATACTAAACACAGGTATCTTAGAATGGTTAACCACTTGCTGTGCAAATGAACTTAGGAAGGTTCCATCCTCCACCTGGTCAGTCATAATCATCAACAAATCCGCATTAACAGAATCAGCATAATCCATGGTGAGTTTCGCCTGGTTCTTCCCCTTAATAATTTTACTGGTATGGATCACTCCCGACTTTTCCAGGTAAGCATTAACCTGATCAATTTTTATTTTGAATTTATTTTCTTCCGTAACATCACTCTCACCATCAGGTAAACCAAGTACACTTACTTTGCATGCATAATGTTTTGCAAGTACTACCGCATGATTAACTTTTTGGCGCGAATAATCTGAATTATCAATTGGTAAAATAATATTTTTGAAACCTATGTGATTCGCATTTGTCTGTACTGATAAAACCGGAATTTCAGAAAGTGTGACAACCTTATATGTATTACTTCCAACAAAAAACTCTTCAAAACCAGAAGTACCATGTGTACCCATAACGATCAGGTCAACGCTATTTTCTTTTGATACACTCACCACTTCATCACAAACATTTCCGGTTGTGCTTAATGTTTTTATAACAACTCCGTATTCCGCCCGCATATTCTCTGCTAACTCATCCAATTTCTCCTGGATTTTTTTTGCAAGATCAGAAGGTTCTTCTACTTTTACTTCAGGAACAACAATATCAAATGGGTTCCAGTTTTTTTCCACTATATGAAGCAATAATAACTCTGCCTTAAACAATTTTGCCATGAATGCTCCATGGGAAATTGCCAATTTAGATGTATCAGAAAAATCGATAGGAATAAGAATCTTTTTGATCTCAAATTTTTTCATAGCAAAGTTTTTAATTAGTATGGGGTAAACTGGTACATATCCTTTTTTGGTGAAGGTATGATGCTTAGTACGGGTATTTCAGAATTCAAAATCATTTCCTGGGCCGATGATCCAATAAAAAATTCCGTAAAATCAATTTCCTGCTGGGTCATTATTAAAATAATATCACCATCGACTTTTCTTGAGTAATCAATTATATTTTCCGAAAGAGAATCTTCTCCTTTTGCTCCTTTAATAATTTCAGCGGTACACTCGATCCCGGCTTTCTCCACAAAATTTTTCACCTGCGAAAGCTGCCTTGTCAATCTGTTCACTACAAACTCATCCGAAGTAAATAAAACAGAAACAACCCTTATAGCCGCACCCGTCCCAAGTTTCGCGATCTCAATTGCTTTAGTCACCTTCTCCCTAGTTTCCTTAGTTAGATCAAGTGGCAATACAATATTTTTACAACCATCCCTGTGATGTTTACCTTTAACTGTAATTACAGGCCTAAGCGATTCCCTAACAACCCTAAGTGCGTTGGAACCAATAAAACGACCTTTGATCCCGTTAGGTACTCCACTGCATCCCATAATGATAAATATTGCATCGAGCATTTCTGCTACCTCGGCAATTTTCTCATATGCCTTTCCGCGGGCTATTAAAGTATCTACTTTTATCTTTGTCTTTTTTTCTACCCCTGAAGCCAGCTCATCTAATTGTGTCTGAATTTCCTTTCTCAAGGACTCATCATGCTGTTTCGAGAATATCCTTCCCATCGTGCCTCCATCTTCAATAACGTGTAAAAGAGTTATATCTGCACCATATTCCCTGGCCAGGTTAAAAGATTGGCTAAGCGCAATGGCCGACTGATCAGAAAAATCAATTGGAACTAAAATTTTATTTACATGAGACCCCATACGTATTTCCGCTTAAGTTCTAAACAAATTTAATATTTTTAAGGCATTAAGGGTCAAAAATCACCTAATAAAGTCTATAAATATGTCTATAAAATCATCCGAATTGATATTGAACAAGCGTGGTGCGGTTTATCATCTTGATTTGAGACCCGAAGAGATAGGCAATACGGTATTACTTGTAGGTGATCCGGGGAGGGTAAAACAAGTTTCGACATTTTTTGACCAAATATTATACAAAAGAAAGAACCGGGAGTTTATAACACATACCGGGATATTGAACGAAAAAAAAATATCAGTCATATCGAGCGGAATTGGCACAGATAACATTGATATTGTAATGAATGAATTGGATGCGCTTGTAAATGTAGATCTTGAATTAAAAAAAAGGAAGAAACAACTAAAAAAATTACGCACCATACGTATTGGTACCTGTGGCGCAATACAACATGATGTTGCCGTAAATTCTTTTGTAGTAACCGAGCATGCAATGGGTCTGGATGGACTTTTGTATTACTATAAACACAAATCGATCAACAACACCGCCGTATCCAAAGCTTTTGAAAAACATTGCAAGTGGAATAAGAAACTCCCCGCACCCTATGTTGTGAGCGGAAATACAACTCTGATTAAACTTCTCGGAAAAGACAACATCATCGGAAACACCATTACCGCAACAGGATTTTATGCACCGCAAGGCAGGGTTTTGCGTATTGAATTAGCTGATCCAATTTTTTTAAACAGACTAAGTACCTTTTCATACAAAAATTTCAGTTTATCAAATTTTGAGATGGAAACTTCGGCGATATACGCTTTAGGGAAAATAATGGGACATAACACGTGTACCATTTGTTTGGTAGTTGCTAACAGGGTAAATGGCACTTTCAGCACTAATTATCCCCTTTATGTAAAGAAATTGATACGCCAATGTTTACAAAGATTAACATCTTAATTGTTGAAATCTTTGCAGTATCCTACCCGAAACAAATTTCAACACCCTGTACTTTTGCAGAACATCTTCCGCAAAAGGTATGAACAAAACTGAGATACAAGCACTGATTAGTTTACTCGATGATCCGGATGAGGAAGTATTTGGTCATATAAAGGACAAATTGCTCTCCATGGGCAACCCCATTATTCCAGACCTGGAAAGTGCCTGGGAAAATTGTTTTGACACCATTATTCAAAACAGGATAGAGAACATCATTCACAAGATTCAGTTTGAGGCAACGCTAAAAGAATTAATAGTGTGGGCCAAAAGCAAGGACCAGGATCTGCTTGAAGGTTCTATATTAATATCCCGTTACCAATATCCCGACCTGGATGAAAAAAAATTACGGAAAAAGATAGAGCAGGTAAAACAGGATGTATGGATAGAAATAAATCAGAATTTAACTGCGCTTGAAAAGGTTAAAATAATTAATCACATAGTTTTTGATGTGCATAGCTTTAGCGGCAACACATCCAATTACCATGCACCGCAGAATTCGTACCTGAATAATGTATTGGAAAGTAAAAAAGGAAACCCATTATCTCTTTCTATATTATATACGATCATCGCGCAAGATCTTGATCTTCCAATTTACGGAGTTAATTTACCTGAGCATTTTATTCTTGCTTACAAAGATGAGGAACACATTTTGCCCGTTGAACATGGAGATGATGCCGACTCAATATTATTTTACATTAATCCATTTAGCAGGGGAACTGTTTTTGGAAGAAAAGAAATTGACGCTTTTTTGAAACAATTAAAACTTCCTCCGGACCTTGTTCACTACCTGCCATGCTCTAATGTTGACATGATCATAAGAATGTTAAGGAACTTAATAAACTCTTATGACAGATTGGGGTACGCACCCAAAAAAGAAGAACTCACCATTATACTGGAGACACTTACAAAGGCTAAGCAAGAATTTTAAAAATAGTTTTAAAAATTAGTCCGAAGTATGATCCAATTCTCGGATCATCAACGTATTTCATTGCGAGCTTAATTTTTGCCGGCATCACTTCTGTTATATATGTTTTTTCAGGATCGGCTGATGCTCCCAACAATTCATTTTCATTAGAATATTCTATTGATGCATGATCGGTGATTCCGGGTTTCACTGACAGGATCTTCATTTGCTGCGCGTCATACATATCAACATATTTTCTTACTTCAGGCCTTGGTCCAACCAGACTCATGGTTCCGGCTAATACATTAAACAATTGCGGCAACTCATCCAATTTATATTTGCGCAAAAAATATCCCACATTAGTTATGCGGCTGTCTTTTCCTCCAACAGTGAGCAAACCTTTTTTATCGGAACCTATTGCCATAGTTCTGAACTTCAATAGCATAAAATCTTTATTGTTCTTCCCTACCCTGAATTGCCTGAAAAATATTCCACCCCGAGAATCCAGAACAATTAAAAGAGCGATTAAAAAAAACATTGGGGAAAGAATACAAACACCTACGAAAGAAAAAACTATATCAAATAGTCTTGTCATTATCCTATAATTTTTTTATAGGATGAAACAACGGCATTTATCACCGTTTCTATCTGCTCATCGGTAAGGTCATAAAATACAGGCAAAGAAATTTCGCATGCGTAATTGCTTTTGGCAACAGGATAATCAGCAATGTCATAACCCAAATTTTTATAAAAACTCATCATTGGAACAGGAATAAAATGAACATTAACAGACACATCACAATTAAAAATTTCCTGTATGATCATATCACGTTGTTGTTCTGAGACATTTTTTATTCTCAATGCATAAACATGATATGAAGATTCCTTTTCGTTTGTTTTATACAAGGGTAATTGCGCCCAGGAATGAGAAGAAAGTAACGCGGAATATTTTTCAAAAATGTATTTACGTTTTTTAAGTGTATCCGAATTGTAATTTTTTAACACTACTAAGCCGATAGCTGCAGCAATATCAGTCATATTATACTTATACCCTGCTTCAACAATATCGTACTTCCAGTTCCCTTTTTGCGTTTTAGCAAGAGCATCTTTGTTTTGCCCGTGCAATGTTTTTACACAGAGGTATTTGTACAACTCTGTATTGTCAAATGGTGCAGGCAAATTCAATGCAATAGCTCCACCCTCTGCAGTAATTAAATTTTTCACCGCATGAAATGAAAAAACGGAAACATCGGTCAGCGAACCACATGGCTTACCACCATAACTTCCGCCAAAGGAATGGGCCGCATCTGCCAATACCAGGATCCGGCCTAATTTTTTTTGTTCATCTGTGGATGCCTGAAATATTTTTTTTACATTTTCAGACCTTACCACTTCATTTATCGTTTTGTAGTCACAAGGCATCCCTGCAAAATCAACCGACATAACAACTTTAGTTTTTGCCGTTATAGCTTTCTTTATTGCCTCCACTGAAATATTAAAATCACTACTATTTACATCAACAAAAATCGGTGTTGCTCCGCAATGCATAATAACATTTGCGGTTGCTGCGTAAGTATACGCCGGAAGAATTACCTCATCACCTTCCTTAACACCGTACCACCTCAACATTATTTCCAACCCTGCAGTAGCTGAATTCAAACACAGCGTTGCGGGTACATTACAATATGCAGATATTTGTTTTTCAAATTCTTTGGTGCGAGGCCCGGTAGTGATCCAGCCTGATCTGAGAACTTTTGCAACCTCCTCAATAATTTCTTCTGTAATGTGGGGCGGAGAAAATGCGATCATCTAAAAAATTTATTTTATAAAAATACAGTTTAATTTGTTTCTAAATAAAAAGGGCCCCCGATTTTAACGGAAGGCCCTTTGATTATTTTTTATATTTTTTCTAGTTGGTCATCACTAATTTTTTACCGGCGATCAGTTTGTTATCTGATAACATTCTAACAAAATAAACTCCTGCTCCTAATCCTTCTGTTGGTAAGGTTACTGTTTTTGATCCGGCTGATTGATATTCACTCGCCTGATTGTAAACCACCTGGCCAAGCATATCAGTTATCTCAACTACAATATTCTGAGCTGTTGTTAAATTGTAGTTTAGTGTGGTATTGCCACTGCCCGGATTAGGAAATACATCCATCGATGCCTGGCTTGATCCATCTTCTATACCTACTGCACCACTTATATTAAAATCATCGAGGTATAAGTTATTGGAAAACTCTCCGCTGGTATATTCAAATTTAAAACGAACATTTGGTTTACCATTTAGTATCGCTGGCAATGTTACCGATTCCTGCCTCCAGTCTGTTTGACTGCTTGGAGTAAACAATCCTGTGCTGTGGCCTGCCGTTAGAATATTGGCACCCGTCTTTGAATAAGTTGTTGCAGTCCAGGTTTCGCCACAGTTGATGGAGTAAAACACTTTTAACGTTTCTGTCATATCCTGAGAGATAGATGCAGTACTTGCATAAGCTATTCTGAAAGTCATTGTCATGTTGGATACCCATGACATATCCAATGACGGACTCACCAAATAATCTACATCGCGTGCTCCAATACCCGGAATAAGCACAATACCATAATATGGGTCATAAGTGGTAGGGCTGTAGGCATTTAACATAACACAAGAAGCTCCGGTATAGGAAGCCGTTTGAGATATACCCCATTGTGATGCATTTAAACCCGTGTTGATCGGGAACCAATAGTTATTAAAGAGCCCTTGAGAATCAAAATTATCTGAATAGTTAGCCTGAAATTCTCCATTTGGCTGGCTTACATAAATTGAGGTGGTTTTTGTCTCTGTATCATTCCCCGATGCGTTAGCAACCGTTAAAGAAACAGTTTGCCAGCCTTTAGCAGGCGCGGAATATACAACGCCTAAACTCTGCATCGTTGATGTGGAGGGGTTACCATTTGGCATACTCCAGCTCCAGCTTGTTGCAGCGCCTTTATTAGAGATTCCATAAAGACCTAAACCTGTTCCCTGACAAATGAACAATTTATTGCTATAAAGATCTGCAACTGGTACACAAGCCTGTGTAGGAGGAACGTCAGTACCAGTAGCTATTAAATTAGATGTTGACCACAAATTATTTCTGCCAGCAACAGGTGAAGTAAGTGCAGCGCGCATCCTGTCCTTTTGATTTATAGTAAACATCTTTGTACATCCTGAATAATCCATATAGTTTTGCACGTTTTCAAGTGTGCCATATGTACCATCAATAGTTACGTTATCAATTGAAAATGATCCGGCATTGTCTTCCGCATTCCAGCCATATATACGAAATGTGATGGGAGATGTAGTTGTATAAGAAGGGCCTCCGAGACTTGCCTTATATCCCGATTGAGAAATAGCAGTATCCTTTTTAATATAAAAAATAGTTCCAGAAACAATTTTTCTTAGTGAGGTATCATTAGCAGAAACTAAAGAAGCTGGCAAATTGGAAGCATAGTTGTTAACGCTAGATCGTACTGCAAAAGTCCTCACGCCTGTTGAGTTTCTACCGGCTTTAAATGTAATTGCAGTCAAAGAAAATATATTTCCATTTGTTGGTGTTAGCGTAAACTCATAATATTTAGACGTATTAATTGATCCAGTTAAATTAGCGTACACAGTATCATTGTTAGCAGCGCCAACATCCCAACCCGAGAATTCAAACATACCAGAGGTGTTGGAGTTGGAAGAAACTCCTGTAGCAATGAAGCTTCCGTAAGTAACTCCAGGATCAGATAATACTATTACAGGAGAGGGGTCTGTTGTACCTGTTGTTGTTTTCACGCTATCAAATGCATAACTCGAAGTCGATAAGGGCTCTGAATCACAAGTAAAATCATTAAGATTACAACCAAAGGAACCTTCTGTTTCAGGTGTATCAGCAACGTTATCATTACCGCAGGCTACTCCAGGGCTATTAGTGCTGCCCCAAGGATGAGCTAAATTAAGCCAGTGGCCAACTTCATGAGTAAGGGTGCGGGAACTGGCAGATCCTACCTCACCATATGCTATAACAATCCCATCTCTTTTAAAAAATATAGTACTAACAGCAGCAGGGGGCAAGGAATACCCTAAAGTAATTGTTGGAGCACCATCATCATCAATATCTCTTACTACCCAAATATTCAGGTATTTTTTATTATCCCATTGATTTAATTTACATCCATCATTTGCTTGAATTGTTTTATGACTATATATTCTGTCAATTCCATTCGTACAGTTTCCATTAGGATCTTTTGTAGCTAAGCGGAATTCTATTTCACAATCTGCAATTAGCGGTTTAAACAATGGAACTATAGATGAAGTATCACTGTTTTGTTTTCTGTAATCCCTGTTTAAATATGTTATCTGGTTAATAATCGTAGCATCGGAAATATTTTCCGGACCGTACATATGTATCACATGGAATACAACAGGTACAACAAGAACAGTACCGGTAGCCACACTCTCCATACCTGGTCTGTGGGAAGCGATTTTCTGCTGTATTTGTTCTTCCAAAAGTTGTTCCATTTCCAATATTGACGGGTCCAGCTTTATTAATTCATTCGTCGCTTCAGTTGTTCCACATTTTCCCTGAGCAAAAACCTCGCTATTAGCAAATGAAAAGGCGACAGCCAACGCTAAAAAACTTCCTTTAATGAATGTCATTTTCATACTTTTATTTAATTAGATATAATACAAAACCAACCTTAATAGGCAACGCCTAAAATACATTTTATTGATCAAATAAAAAAGAGTGTTAAAAAATAAAAAGGGCCTCCGATTTTCAGCGGAAGCCCTTTGATTTTCCACTATTTTTCCTAATTTGTCATTACTAATTTTTTGCCTGCGATCAGTTTGTTATCTGATATCATTCTAACAAAATAAACCCCTGCCCCTAATCGTTCTGTTGGTAAGGTTACTGTTTTTGATCCGGCTGATTGATATTCACTCGCCTGA
>CAZQIC010000095.1:0-19037 GCA_964593555.1 uncultured Bacteroidia bacterium
GATACGATTTTATTAGATTGTTTTTAACATTCTATTTTTAGAACTCCCCTTAAGATCCAGAATAATTAAATTAGGGCAAGGCTTTTCGGAATTTTCCAGCGACATCATATAGTCAATAGCATCCTCGCCGTCAAAAACAAAATGAAAACCATCATCAAGTTTATTTTCCTGAAATGCGAAGGAAATAAAATTCCTGTCATCCGGATCGTCCTCTGCTATTAAAACTCTCATTTGATATTTATTGACTTCTTAAAATAAACTCTAATCTACTCCAAAAGTAATGTTTTATCAATACTTCAACAAGTCTTAATATACAGGAGAAACAGATTGAGGTTTTACTTAAAAAGAGGGCTCTTTAATCTCTTCTGAAACAGGTTCCTTAAAATACACAAGTGCCTTATTTGCAGGTCCGTTCAAAACCTTTCCTTTGTAAGAAAACCGACTTCCATGGCATGGGCAATCCCAGCTTTTTTCGTCGTTATTCCATTTAATTATGCATCCCAAATGTGTACACTCGGCAGATACGTAATGTATATAATTATCTTCGCTTCTGTAAGCTCCGTATCTTTTTTCCTTCTTTCTTATGATCCTGCCTTCGTTAACAGGAATTTCATTCGGTGCTATTTCGTCCTTGCTGCCTGGTTTTGTTTTAAGATAATTTACAGCACCACCGACAACTTCTTTCAAGAAAACATTCCCTGACGAAAACAGCTTAAACCTGGATGGGTCATAAATTTTTTCCAATTTATTTTCCTTTCCGTTTATCAGATCAGTTATAAGCATCCCAGCAATTGTCGCGTGAGTAAGGCCGTTCCCAGAATCACCGGTTGCAATAAATATATTTTTTTCATCGAATGGATTTCTTCCGATATAAGCAAGTGAATCCATAGGCTCTAGTACTTGTCCTGACCATTTATAAACTACTTCTTCCATAATAGGAAAAAATGTTCTTGCCCAATCCTCCAGCGCTTTGTATCGTTCCTCTTCCGGCTTGTTTTCAGCATCAGCCAAGCCCGTTGGATGATCTTCCCCTCCTATTATTAGTAAATCATGACTATCATTGTATTTTTGAATACGTGCGTAATGATACGGAGGCATAGAAGAATTAGCAGAGAAGTCTCCGGTATCCCACCATAATGCACGAGGAAGAAAACCCTTCTTTATTTTCGCACCAATTACATACGTTCGATATGCATATTGCTTTAAATGCATAGAGAACATATTGTTCACTGGGCTGTTTGTTGCCACGACAACATTCTCCGCATGTATCTTATACCCACCAGATACTTCTACTCCATCACTATTAATTTCCTTTGCTTGTGTACGTGTATAAATCTCGCCTCCTTTTTCAACAATTATTTCACTTAAGGCTTTTAAATATTTTAAAGGATGGAACTGAGCCTGCTTATTAAATTTTAGCGCTTTATTTAGCTGAGCAATTCCTGGCACAAATGCGACCTTCTCCACAGATAAATCAGTATGCAGTATAGCCTCGTATTCATTTTCTAATGAATCAATTTTATCTGTTGGATGTAAAAAAAGGTAACCATTCAATCGCTCAAAATCACACTCAATACTTTCTTCATTAACAGTTTTTTCTATAAAGTCGATGGCTTTTGAATGACTTTCAGCGATGATTTTTGCATTTTCTTTTCCATGAACTCTTTCAAGTTCATAATAACGATCGTCCAGTGCTGTAACCAAGTGTGCAGTTGTACGGCTGGTTTCACCACTGCCAATAAAACCATCTTCGATTAAAACAACTTTTTTTCCCGATAAAACAAGGCAATAAGCAATTGTGATTCCGGCAATGCCGCCTCCAACAATTACTACATCAGTTTTTTTATCACTTGTAAGTTCTTCAAATTTAATTGGTGCGACTGAATCTATCCAGAATGGTACGTGCGTTCCCGAAGTTCTGTTTCCTTGTGAATTATCCATGAGAATTATATTAGTTTAGCTATAGAGCCTTGCACGTTTCTTTCCACATATGTAAATGATGCTTTAATGTTGGAAGTTTCCCTGAAGCCCAGGCTTTAAGTTCAGGATCTTTGCCCTTCTTTGATTCCTTTTTAAAAAGGCAAACAGCTTTCTTATGATCCTTCACCATACACTTTGCATATTTTTTATCAAATTCTTTTCCTTTCAGCTTTGATAGTTTATCATAACGTTCCTGCTTTTTAGCATCAACGCCAGAAGGAAGTTCAATACTTTTTTTTGCTGCAAGGGCCTTCAATTCTCCATTTGCCTTACCATGATCAGTTATCATTGTTTTTCCGTGGCCCTTCACTTCAGCATTCATTGCATTTGTTTGTGCGAGTTCACCTAATTTAACTTCCATTAATCCATCCTCCGCAGCAGTTTTTGCAAACTTTATATCCTTTGTAATTTTCTTCTGATCTGTACCTTGTCCATTTATCAAACCAGCCTGAATGGTTAATATCAGAAGTATTATATATTTTACGTTCATACTATATTTTTTCAAAATATTATTAAATTATTAATGATTATAAAAATGTTATGTTCCGATCTGTGTCACAACAAATGGCTGTTAATTTTATTAATGACTTCTCTTCCTTCCGAAGCCCGGTGCAGCATTTCGGCTATCTTGAAATATCCAATCGTATTGGCTACTTCAAATAAGGAGCTACACGCGGCAATATTATAAGACCTGTGTTTCAATGCAGAACCCTTAATATCCTTTTTACTGCGGCCCTCACACGACACGGTTATTTTCGTCTCCATGCTATTGCGCATATATAGGATAATATTTCTTCCATGCATTCTCAGGTCTCCTTATTTGCTGAAGAGGCTCTATAAATACATCCTTCCAGTCCTCATTATCATAATATGCCGGCATTGCAACTGTGGTACTTACTTCCTGGCAATGATTTTCCATATTCCGGATCTTATTTAACCCTTCTTCAAAAAGATCCTTCAGCGTTTTACTCAATATCCACTCTTGGTTATCAATAATTCTGTCTTTCATTCTCATTGTACTTTGAGAAGTCCATCGCCCATTTTCTGCAGAGCGGAAAGTGTTATCTGTTTTTAGCATAGTACTTTGTTTTGAAATTAATTCTATCTATTTATATTATTATTTTGCTTTTCTTTTTGATGCTGCGCGTGTGCCCGATGTTTTTCTTTTTTCTGATGAAGGCTTAGACAGTTGTTTAGCAGAACCTTCGGCGGTGCGGGATTTTGACCCTGTTGTTGCAGATGCTCTAGCTTTTTTATCGGCTGTTCTCTTTGCCGGAACTGATTCTCTACGATCGGAATCATTTGATCTGTTTGAATAGCGGTCTTCCTTGTCAGTTGATCCTGAACGCCTGGTATCGGAACGATCATTTCTCCTCACGTCTGAAGAACCACTTCTTCTTTCTGAGTCAGATTCATTACTCCAATTATAATTCCCTTCAGAAAATCTTCCGTATGATGAATCTTCTCTCCTGCCGCTTCGCGCAACTTCACGAACTTCATCCCTACCCATTGGCGAATACCTATTTTCGTTCGACCTGCCATGATTTTCGTTTGCATAATCACTTTGACGTTCTCTTCCGTGTGAGCGATCATCATGTCTCTCAAAATCCCTATCATCACTGTAACGTGATTCATTATTATTGTAACGCTCATCATTCCGTCCATTGTCATTACCGCGATTCGACGTCCGATCATCACCACGATAGCGATCCTCAATATAATTACCCTCATTATCTCTGCGGTCTTCTCTGGAACGTTCATAATCTTCCTCGTCATTATACCGCTCATTATATCCGCGATCCGAAACTTGTCCGTTGTTGTAACGCTGATCTTCATTTCTTCTGCCTTCAGAATGTTGACGATCACTTGACGTTCTTGAGCTAGACGCTCTTTTTTCTGTATTTTTTCGGGATTTCATTTTGCTCAAATTTATTAAGTAGTTAATCTGAGTTATTCAAAATATGTGCCAACTGGTATTGGGCAAAATCACTGACTTTTTCTAAGGAGTCGGCTATCTTTTGAGTATTTATTTCTACTTTGGTGAGGAAAATATTTCATGCTGAAAACTCGCAATGTTCAAGGGCAAATGCCATCAGTCCTGGCGGGGAGAGTAATTCTATTTAATTAAATTTTAAAAAACTTCTAAAGTCCATTGCCTTTTTCAGTACAACACTATTAAGCCAGGTTTTTAACATACGCTGAGAAAATGTTTTCAGGAAAAAAGTATTGCCGAGATTTTTCATAAAATCAAGTTTATAAATTTTGTCAACTGCAAGAGAGATAAGCCTAACCACGGCAACGGCCCTAACACCTTCTTTAATATTAAGTGCTATTGCCATTTTATGAAAATGCAGCTGAGTTTTTAATTCCTCTTTTGCTTTAAGGAACGACTCATAGTCTTTTATCTGAGTTTCATCTTTCATCTTCAAATGCTTTTCTAATCAGGATATTCAAAAATATTTTCTTTATCTGCCTTTTAAAAGCGTAAAAAATAATAGCAAATAATAAAAGGGAACCCGCAACAAATAAAAACCCCAGGTAAATGTGTCCTGTGTATTCACCTATCGCATAAGCCCCTCCAAGTAAAAGAAAAATAAAACAAAACAAAATAAAAATACAAATAAAAAGAGAGCTGATTAAAGAAGAACCTATCAGGGTCAGCCGTTCAACCAGTTCAAATTTGTACAACTTTAATTTCGTTGTTACATATTGCTCTACATGCTGAACCGCTGACTCCCAATAGTTTAAATTCCTTTCTTCTTTTATTCCATTTTCTTCCATTACAACGACAATATTAGTTTACCGAATATCATAACATCCGGTTATTCAATTAAACTTTTGCCGCTTCGTCTTTTACTCTCTTAATTGCACCATTCGTAACATGTTTCCCTTGATTTAAAAGATCATCAATGCTGTCCTTCGCATCATCCAGCTTATCTTTTAATGCTTCACGGGTTTCTTTTCCACTTGCAGGTGCAAATAATAATGCAGCTACTGCTCCTAACGCTGCACCTGATAGTGCTGCGATCAAAATTTTTGATGTGTTGCTCATAACGTTTTGTTTTAGTAATTGATTGTTAATTATTAATTATTGGTACTCATTTTTATACTTCTCTGCCTTTTATTAATCTTAAAATAACTGCAACCAGCGCTATTACCAGCAGTACGTGAATAAAACCGCTTAAACTATAAGCGAAAACTCCTATTGCCCACCCTATTATTAGGATAATAGCAATTGCATAAAGTAATTGATTCATATTTTAGTTTTATTGGTTTATATATATTTTATTTCTCTCTAAGTTGAAGTTCAAGGTCCTTACCAACTTCCTGCAACCATAATTCTTTTTCCTTTAGTCGAAGAATTTTATATTCGGCGTCCTGCGAATCATCAGAATAATTGATCAGGATATTTTCTTTATCATTTGTGAAATTCCAGGTGCCATTGGTTTTATCAACGTAGGTAGCACCAAACACCGTATAGTTTGCGTTTAACTCGGCAGTTCCATCACTCGCCAGGTATAGCTCATACTGATCATAATCATTTGTAACATCTACGTTATCCGCGTATGCCTTTTCAACGATCCATGTATTTGAGATCCTTTTCTCTTTGGAAACAAAACTTATTAAAGGACCATCTTCATATTTTTGACAACCTGCGAAAACCGCAACCACCAACAATATTATTCCTGATTTTATATAATTTGTTTTCATAATAAACTATATAATACCAAGGATATGCCAATATATGCCATGCAAGCACAGTACACTGATAATCAGGCGCTTTATAAATTGACAGTAGAAATTTTGTTATTAAACTCTGGAAGAGTTGAGAATTATATTACCCAAATGTGTGCAAAAGCCGAAACAAATTATATTACAATTCTATTCCCAACGCATTCATTTTATTGTAAAGCGTTTTCCTATCCACATTTAGAATCTCAGCAGTTTTACTCTTATTGTAATTGGTTTTTATAAGTGCGTTGAGTATAGCCTTTTTCTCCGCTCTTTCGCTTGCTGTTTTAAGATCTACAATATCATCCGCATTTACTCCGTTCAAATCCTGCTGGGTGATCTGTGGATGAAGTATTTCCAATGGCAGTTCACTTGTTTTGATCATGTTATCAGTGCTAAACAAGGCTGCACGCTTGATAACATTCTTAAGTTCTCTTAAATTGCCCGGCCAATAATAATTCTGGAACTTTCCGGCAACCTCTTCGGTAAAACCTGTAATTGATTTATTTAATTCTTCGTTTGCCATTTTTAAAAAATGTTTGGCATAAACTATTATATCTTCTTTTTTCTCCCTTAGCGCAGGAAGTTTTATTGAAAATTCATTGAGACGGTGGAAAATATCTCCTCTGAAAGAACCTTCTTCAACAGCTATTCGCAAATTTTCGTTTGTAGCAACAATAATACGGATATCAACTTCAATGTCTTTTACATCTCCCAACATTCTTACTTTTCTCTCTTGCAGGGCCCTTAATAATTTTATTTGATTTTCATATGAAAGATTTCCAATCTCATCCAAAAATAAAGTTCCGCCATTCGCCAGTTCAAAATGCCCCTTTTTATCATTTAATGCACCGGTGAACGCACCCTTTTTGTGACCAAACAATTCACTTCCCGCTAACTCGGGAGGTAACGAACCGCAATCAACCGCAACAAATGGTTTATTTTTTCTTGCACTCAATTCATGTATCGTATTAGCTACAACTTCCTTTCCTGTTCCGCTTTCACCTAATAACAATACTGTCATATCGGTTGGCGCCACCAACTCAATAAGTTTCTGAATTTGTTTTGATTGCTGACTTTCACCAGCAATGTATTTATATCTTGCTGGCCGTACCACCGTTTTTTGCAACGTATCAGAATCATCTTCTTCCGATACAGGCGTACCGTACTTATTATCTTCACTTTTTTGCAATGCCGCCCTGATATTCATCAAAATTTCCTCCGGATGAATCGGCTTCGAAACATATTCAAATGCACCCAACTGAATTGCCTTCACAGCAGTTTTAACATCCGAATAAGCAGTAATTAAAATAACCTGGACAAAAGGTTTTGTTGCCTTTATCTCTTTAATCATTTCATAACCGTCTTTATCGGGCAAACGAAAATCACACAGCACAAGATCAAATTTCGAATTTTTTAATGCCTGCAACCCAGAAGCTCCTGTAAAAGCGGTTTCAACATTATATCCGTTCTTAGTGAGAAATCTTTTTAGCAAATGACAAATGTCAACATCGTCATCAATACATAGTATGTTAGGCATAGTGTAAGTCTGGATATATCTTAAATTAATTTATTTATAAAAAAAAGGTTAATAGTTTCAATAATAGAATTTTTGTTGAAAGGTTTTTCTATAAAATGATCCGCACCATGCTTAATGGCAGTCACATATTCTCCTTCCGACGCATACGCACTCATCATTACAATTTTCGCACCCGGCACGTTTTTCTTTATAAAGGGTATGAGGTTGTAGCCATTGCCATCACCCAAGTTAATATCAATGAAAGCCATCGCTGGTATTGCACCATCAATTAGTTCCTCTGCTTCAGAATAGCTATTTGCGATTTTAACATTACATGAAAAATTCTTTATCAATACCGATTGTAAAATCATTGTAATGGGCACTTCATCATCAATAACAAGTATGGTCGAAGGGTCGGCTATTTTTCCCATAATTTTTACAGTTCTAATATACAAAGAATATAAACTTACTAAATGAAACCTTTATATATATAAGAGGGAAGGCAAGCCTTCCCTCTTAAATCATAAATGGCAAATGCCCCATGAGCCACTATGATTTTTATTTATCAGTTGAAAACACTTATATAACAAACTTATTTGTCAATCCTTATAGCAAAATAATGCCAATTTAAAATAGTCCCAATTTTGCTTGAAATTGCCTATTTACTTAAAGGTATATGGAAATTTTTCCTCATTGGTGTGGAATTAACAACACACCCGCATACATTATGCCCTTTATTTATCTCTTTAAATGGCCATTATTCTTCTGGTATGATTTTTAGACGATACATTTAAAAAGCTGAACGCTTATTAATATCCCGGTACACTTCCCGTTGTTTAGAAGGAATGTGCATTTAAAAAGACTACCATATCATTTTGCTTTCATAACTAAACCGGCAACTAAATTACAATTGGACAATTATATCCTTATGGGTATTTATATATCTTTGAACAAATAATTTTGGTCATATCTCTTGAAAAACAAAAGTTATAATATTATTTTCTGTCTTTCGATATTAATTATTATAGGAGCAACTTTTCTTTCACTGTATCTTTTAAGACAAGCGCAGCAATATAAATTTTGGGCAAATCGTAAACAGCAAATTGAAATACACTTAAACAGTATTCTACAAAACCTCTTTGAAATAGAAGCTTCAAGATATGGCTATGAAATATCCAATAACAAAAAAGTATTAGAAGCCAATACTACACCTTCAGAAAATTTAAAAAAGGAACTCAGTTCCATAACCTCATTTTCAAAAGGCATTCCCGAGCGGGACATACACACTGATTCTCTGAAAAAATTAATCAATAAATATCTTATAACCATTGATTTAAAAAACACAAACCTTAGAGATAAAAATTCAATTGAAATTGGAGAAAATCTAATAGGCGCAATCAGGGACCAGGTAGCAATGATAATCTCAGCCGAGCAAAAAATCATGAATGGCAGAACAAAGAATTTAGCGACCTATGATTACCGATCTCTTATTTCTGTTGCAATTGCAGGATTGCTTACGCTAATTGTTATATCGTTGGGATTTGTGAAATTAAAAAGAGAGATTTATTACAAAGAACTGGCGCTGCTGGAAAGGCTTGAAGCAGTGGAGGTTTTGGAAGAAAGTGAGTTGCGATACAGAAATCTTAATGAATCATCAAACGATGCAATAATTATTGCCGATGATTCCGGAAATATTATTTCATGGAACCCTTCGGCGGCCAACGTGTTTGGGTATGGTGAGATGGAAGTAATCGGATCACCGTTAAATATTATTATGCCCCAAAAATATAAGGAAGCTCATAACAAAGGTTTACAGCAACTAAAATATAGCGGAAGTGGCAGTAAAATGATAGGCCAGCGACTAGAATTATCAGGAAGAAACAAATCAGGTAAAGAATTTCCAATTGAGATCACCCTTGGCCATTGGCATATAAATAACAAACATTTTTTTAGCGGTGTAATTCGCGACATTAGTGAGCGTAAGAAAAGTGAAAAAAAGCATGCAAGGCTGGTAGAGAATTTGAAGCGGAGTAACCAGGATCTTGAACAATTTGCTTACGTTGCGTCTCACGACTTACAAGAACCACTTCGCAAAATTCAATCCTTTGGCGAAAGGGTCATTAACAAACACTCATCTGAAATAAGTGCGCAGGGCCAGGAGTATATATCCCGTATGATGGAGGCGGCTAACCGTATGCATGTCCTGATTGAAGACTTACTCTCCTTTTCCGTTGTATCAAGAAATGCAGAGAGCAAAGAAAACATACAGCTTCAAACAGTTCTTGACAGAGTAAAAGACGATTTACAGGTAAAGATCACAGAAACAAAAACTATAATAAACTCTGCCCCTCTTCCGGAATTAAAAAAAGCAAGCTTCATTCAGTTAACTCAACTTTTTTCCAACATAATAAACAACGCAATAAAATTCCAGAAAGCAGGTAACAATCCCGTCATAAATATCGAAGTAAAAAATGTCCAGGGCAAAGATGTTAAGTCGAAGGAAACTAGTGTATCCTCAGGTAAAACTTATTTGGAAATAAAAGTCAACGATAACGGAATAGGATTTGACAATAAATACACAGATAAAATATTCACAATTTTTCAACGCTTGCACGGCCGAAGCGAATATGCCGGTACAGGAATAGGCTTGGCCGTTTGCAAGAAAATATGTGAAAACCATGATGGGTTTATTACCGCGAATGGCAGACCCAATGAAGGTTCTACATTTATAATATATCTACCACAATAACAAAAAAAATGCCTTTTCAAAAAAAAATTTACAATATTTTAATGATCGATGATGATGAAGGAGATTATTTTCTTGTCAACGAATATATTAAGGAAGTAAATGGCAATTATTCTCTGGAGTGGGTTTCAGACTTTAATGAGGGAATGAAAAAACTGAGGGAATGCAAGCATGACCTATACCTGATTGACCATTTGCTCGGAGCAGGAACCGGAATCGACCTTATAAAAGAAGGAGTTAAAAAAGGATGTAAATCGCCAATGATCCTTTTAACAGGAATGGGAAACAGGGAAGTTGATGTTGAGGCCTTGCGAGAGGGTGCAGCTGATTATTTTCCAAAATCGCAATTGACCCCCGACACACTTGATCGTTTACTCAGGCATGTAATCCAACGTTATGAAAACAAATTACTGTATGAGCAGCAGCAGTTGATGTTTAAAACACTTTTCGAGCAAAGTAACGATCCTATATTTATTGTTACTGAAGAATGGAGATACAAAGAAGTTAATGATTCTTTCATAAACATCTTTGCCATATCACCTGATAATTTTCATAGTAAAAATTTGTCAGCTATTTTTGAGCGAAAAGATGACTTTTTTGATTTCCAGCAGCACCTTCATATAAATGGAAGTGTTCAAAACTATTCTGTTAATTTACTTGCTTCAGATGGAAGTATAAAAATTGCCCTACTATCTTCTTCTCCGCTTTATGATTCAAGCAAAGAAAAAATTACCGGCTTTCAGGGAACGGTAAGAGATATCACGCAACTAAAAAAAGCGGAAAGAGAAATTATGATGGCCGAACAGGTAAGTATGACTGGACGGATGGCCCGCATCATGGCACATGAAGTTCGCAACCCGTTAACCAACATTAGCCTCGCAAGTGATCAGCTATTGGATGAGATAGGTACAATTTCCAACAAAGAGGATTCCATTATCTTCATCGACATAATAAAAAGAAATACTACCCGGATAAATAAGCTAATAGGCGACCTTCTCAATATAACCAGGAATGCAAAACTTATTATGTCTCCCTACCCTATCGAAAATGTTTTGGAAGAAGTGTTACGCTTTTCGAAGGACAGGATTATTTTGAAAAACATAAAACTTAACACACATGGCCTTGAGAACAAAACAATTGTGGAAATAGATCCTGAACGGATGAAGATCGCATTTACAAATATTATTACCAATGCAATCGAAGCGATGGAAATCTCTGAAACAAGACAACTTGAAGTAAGCTGCTCAATGGCGAAAGACAGTTGTTGTATTAAAATTTCTGATACCGGAACCGGAATGGATGAGGAGACAAAACGAAATATGTTTGAGCCATTCTACACAAAAAGAAGCGGAGGTATGGGTCTTGGAATGACTGCTGTTAACAATATTATAACACAGCATAAGGGCGCAATTACCGTAGAAAGCGAAGAAGGAAAAGGAACAACCTTTATTATCGAATTACTAATAAATTAAAAGCATTTAATTTATTAATTGCAAGTTGACAATAGTGCTACTTTTCCTGCTCCTTATTTTTTTAACTATTTCTTATTATCAACCGTAAATTCTTTCAACGATTTACCAAGATCATCCATATCATGTTCAAACTCCCGCTGAAATTCCTGCCATTTGTCTTTACCATCATATTGGAAACTTTTCATCTTTGCCTTTAATCCATTATTCCTTTCCTCGAGTTCTCCGATCCTTTTATTGTACTCTACTTTGGTTTTTGAGTCAGCCTTATTTGCTTCTTCTTTTAATTCGGCAATGGTTAAATCATATTGGCTCATTCTATTTTCATTCTCCAATTGATATTGCCTATACTCCTCCCTTGCAGCCTCGGCATCATTTTCGGCCTCTTTCAAATCATCCTGTGCATCCTGAACTTTTTCATCTGCATTTTCAGCTTTTTTTTCTGCTCTTTCTTCACAAGAAATTAAAATTGCAACCACAGCAGTCATTGCAAATAATGTTTTAATATTTTTTGTCATAATAATAGAGTTTTAAATTATCTCAAATATTTATAATGTTCGTGTCAAAACACATGCCACATAAAAAACAATGCAAAAAGCTTTTTTCCCGTTTTCAGTGGGGCAGAATGTTCATTTTACGAGAAAAAAAATACACACATATCATTTTGACATTGTCTGCCGGATGTTATTATTTAAACCATCTTATCAATTTATGCTGGCATGTCTATTGCGTATAGTTTCAAAAATTTATTATGCAAAAAGGAAAACCAAAAAAGAGACTGCGTAAGCCTCAACACCAAAACCGTCCAGGAACAGAATCAGAAATGGCTCCTCGGCCTATTTATGACGATAAAACTAAGTTTGGAACAGGAAAACTTAAGGGTAAGATTGCACTAATTACAGGTGGGGACAGTGGAATTGGAAAGGCAGTGGCCATTCTTTTTGCAAAGGAAGGTGCAAACATAGCTATAGTATATTTAAGTGAAAAGAAGGATGCCTTGGATACAAAAAAAATAATAGAAAATTCTGGTTCAAATTGTCTCCTAATAAAAGCAGACATCGGCAGGGAGCAAAACTGTAAAAGTGCAATAGCAAAATGTATTAAAAAATTTGGAAGAATAGATGTATTGGTAAACAACGCTGCTATTCATTTTGAAAATAAAGAATTCGGCCTAATTACGACACAGCAGTTACTTAAAACATTTCAAACAAACATTTTTTCCTTTTTCTGGATTACAAAATATGCACTTAAGCATTTATCCCCAGGCAGTTCAATAATAAACAGCTCTTCAGTAACAGCTTATCGCGGAAGTGGAAGGCTAATAGAATATGCAAGCACTAAAGGAGCAATAATTAGTTTTACCAGAAGTCTTTCGGCCAACCTTATTGATAAAAATATTAAAGTGAATGCGGTAGCACCCGGGCCGGTTTGGACCCCATTAATTGCCTCCAGCTTTAAACCCAAAAAAGTTGCGGATTTCGGAAGTGAAGTTCCAATGGGTCGCGCGGCACAACCTGTTGAAATAGCACCCTGTTACTTATTTCTTGCTTGTAATGATTCTTCATACATGACAGGCCAGACACTTCATCCAAATGGAGGAGAAATTATCAATGGATAACTTATCTAAATAAAAAATCGTTCCTGATTATTAACCAGAAACGATTGGCCACCCTAAAAGGCAGGTATATATAGAGGTTGTCTTATCGCATCATCAATGACTAACAACACCGCATTCAACCGCACATATTTTTATTGCCTCTGCACATTCTTTGCAGCCATTTATTTTATCCTCATATTTTTGAGACTCCGTGAGACATTCTAAGCAAACCTCTCTGCAAAGTTTACAAATATCTATCCTGAATTTAGAATTTCTTAACAATGAACTTTGAGCAAGCTGACACATTTCGATGCATTCGGTATGCACATTAATAAAATGCTGATCCATGGGGAAACTTTTCGTTGCCACCATACATTGCTTACAGGCATCTATACAATCAATAAGAGCTGTTATACAACTATCGTCTATTGCCACTTGTCCCATGATTAATTTTTTTTATTTATAAAAAATCAAAAGAAGTGGGAGCCGAGGTAAAGAATACCAAAAAGACAGAATTATACCCCTTAACTATATAAAACATCTACAGCTCCCGCAACTTTCAAATAATAATTACCAATAATTACTTTTGCTTTCTTGTGAATCTATCATCCTCGTCAGATGATCCAACAATTTGAGCATCTTTTTCTTCCACATCCTGTTCCTCTTCAGCAACAAAATTTTCTTTTTCTGAAGAATTATCTTGGTTTCCATTAGTTGGTCTTTGGTTCCTAGAATCTTCCTTTTTTTCTGTTCCGTTTGTCAGATTTGTTTTGCCTTCCTTGTTAGCAGGAGACTGGTTTTCATTGTGTGTTCCACGCTCTTCTGTTTTGTTTGCAGAATTTGTTTTATTTTGAGTCTCAGTAGTTCCTCTTTCATTTTTTTCTTCTGTTTCAGGCTTATTAGCTTGATTTGTTTTGTTAGTTGGAGTTTTCATAATTTTTTTGGTTTTTGTTAACTTATTTAATTGTTATCTCTTGTCTGCCGGATCATGCAGCTTAAAATAAATAATCCTAATTCAATACTTTGAATAACTATTCAAATTTGCAATTATCAATAAATTTATTTATCGACTCCTTTCCTTCTCCTGTTCTTTTTTGTATGCGACCAATTAATTCATCTTCCTTACCTTCCTCGTATGCTAAATCGTTATCTGTCAATTTTCCGTATTGACTTTTTAGTTTTCCCTTTAGGATATTCCAATTACCCTTTATTTTGTCGGTTGTCGAACTTTTTGTTAATTCCATTTGAGTTTTTTTTATTATTAAACTGAATAAATTCTGTATACTTTAGTTTAGTATATCTAAGAATATGCCAATAATTCAATAAAATTTTATCTCCGGAAACGCCTGAAGATAAAGGGATTCCGAAACACTTGTTTCTAAGAGATAAAAAAGATTTTAAAAACGAGGAATTATTTCTACAGGATTGTCTATTAATTTCCCGTTTCAGCTTTTTTTCTTTTCTGCTTTTTGCTTTTGAAAAGAGGCTTTAAAAGAAAGCTGTTTTTTGCGGCGTCTAAGTTTTGATCTAGCTTTTTAGAGCCTGAATTGAGATTGATTATAGTTTGTTTTAAGTTCAGGCTAATTGTTGTATCCATAAACAATGTCCCAAGCGCCCCTTTACCTTCACGTATACTTTTTAGCAGTATTGCCAGATCAGCTGTAATAGAAGATGCATTTAAAGAAATATCCTGCAAATTTCCCAAAACAGCATCTGTATTGATTGCTGTATAAGTTCTTAAGAAATTCTGATTGTCAACACACTTATCATTGGAACTTGTTCCCGGAATTATATTGATTACCTTATCACCAACCAACCCATCACTTCCAATAGATAATGCCGCATCCTTTTTGATGTTCTTTTGATATTTCTTTGAAACATTGAGTACAACCTGCGCCGCAGAATCAGAAACAATAAATATATCCGTAACCTCACCAATTGTAATTCCCGCTAACCTCACACTGGCACCGGGAGCTAAACCGCCTGCATTACGAAATATCCCATTTAGCTCGATCTGCGGGTCAAACCAATTTTTATTTTTACCCAATAAAAAAATTGCACCTATAATAATGCCAAGCGATATTGTAGTGAATAATCCTAATTTGGCAAATTTTATTGCATCCATATAATTAAATCGAGTAAAAAAAAGTCCTTATATAATTATCATTATCACTTTTAAATTCATCAAATGTTCCCTCTTTGTAGTTTTTCCCATCCTTAATTATTAAAAGCCTGTCACCGGTAATTTTAGCACATGGAATATCATGAGTAATAATTAGCGAAGACGTATTGTATTTTTCTCTAATCGAAACAATCAGTTCACTAATTTCTGCTGATGTATAAGTATCCAATCCGGTTGTTGGTTCATCATACAAAATTATTTTTGGGTGAGTTATAATTGTCCTAGCCAATGCTATCCTTTTTCTCATTCCACCTGATAATTCCGAGGGCATTTTATAAATAACTTCTTTTAATCCAACGTTTTCAAGAGTAGAATGAATAGCATTCTGAACATCGGCCTTCGTCATTGTTGTATTATGGGCCTTTAAGGCAAATTCCAGATTTTCTGAAATGCTCATGGAATCATAAAGCGCGCCACCTTGAAATAAAAAACCAACTTCCTTCCTAACCTCATCCAATTGATCATTTGACGCATTCAAAATTTCTGTACCCAATACACTTATCTTTCCACTTTCCGGTAGAATAAGTTTAACAATACATTTAATTAAAACAGATTTTCCGGTTCCGGATCTACCCAGCACTACGAGATTCTCCCCCTTATACAATGAAAGATTCATATCGTCAAAAACAGTATTGCTACCAAATGATTTATTCAAGCCAATTACTTCTATTAGTTTTTCATTCATGTCAGAGGAATGAAGTAATTTGTACAACCAACATATCAATTATAAATACTGCCAGCGAAGCGGCAACAACGGAAGAATTGGCGGCTTTTCCAACACTCTGCGTTCCACCAGATGCATAATAACCATAATAGCAGCCAATTGTACCTATAAAAAAACCAAATATTACTGTTTTAATTACTGCCGGAAAAATGTCCGAAAAATCTATATGGGCTGCCGCACTTTTAATAAATATTTTAATGCTGATTGCGTCTGTCATATTACAAGCAACATAAGATCCAAGCAATGAAAATACATCCGAGTAAGCAACCAGTAGTGGTATCATAAACGTTGTGGCCAGTATTCTTGGAACAATTAAGTAAGAGATAGGATTTACGGCAGACACCTCCAGCGCATCAATTTGCTCTGTAACTCTCATTGAACTAATTTCAGCTCCAATACGAGAACCAATTTTTCCCGCACAAATTAAGGCAGTTACTACTGGTCCGATCTCACGAATTACAGAAACAGAAACCATCGCCGGAAGTAGAGCAGTTGCTCCAAATTCTGCTAACGTAGGTCTTGACTGCAGCGTTAGCACCAATCCAATTATAAACCCTGTTAGTGAAATAAGACCTAGCGATAAGACCCCTAACTCATAACAGTGAAAAAATATCTCCCTATAGTTTGTCCTTTTCCTTATTAATATGCTAAAAAAATTCTTGATTAGGCTTAATATCCCACCAACAGTAACAAAAAATTCAGACCTGCTAATGAGTAACTTCATATAAGTATTCTTGTATAGGGTAAACCGTAATCTCCCGGCCTATTTATACTATTTTTATCCGCTCAAACACTTATAATGTATTGACAAATTCTTCAATCATACAATTCAAACTATTGTATGATTTATTTTTTTCGATCCATTAAAAGTGTCCCCGTAATTACGGCAAACAAAAATAATCCAATGAAAATATAAAAGAGTACTTTAGCAATTGTCGCAGCAGATGCTGCTATTCCTGTAAATCCGAATAAAGCTGCGATCAATGCAACTACTAAAAAAACAAGCGACCATCTTAACATAGTTTTAAATTTTAAAAGTTATTCTATAACCAAAGTCAAAATTATGCCAAAGCCAAATTTATTGTGGTTTAGCTCAAATGATAATAATTTATGTGTAATAATCTCAACAACAAAAGAGTTAAAAGCGAAAAAACTCCACACATCACAGAATATTTATTAGTATTCTTAATATCTTACCAATAATGCTCCCAAAATGACATATGGCACGATTTTTAAACTGTTCTATCAAATAATTGCATATGAAAATTAGCCACGGCCTGAATCCTCAATTATCACATGTAATTCTCTCTTTGTTCCTTGTTGGAATTATCTTTACCGGCCTATTCTTTGGGGCTAATATTGTTGTCCCAATTTTACTAAGCTTGCTATTTGCTATTCTTTTGCAACCAATTGTGGTTTACATGGAAAGCAAAATACATTTGCCGCATGTACTTTCTGTATTCCTTTCACTTTGCATTTTTATAATCCTAATTGCCGCAATCTTCTTTTTCATCACAAGGGAAGTAGCATCATTTACTAAAGACCTGCCACTTATCAAGGAAAACTTAAACCAGCACGCAAATTCCGTACAGCAGTGGATAAAGAATAGATTCGACATAAGCTATTACCAACAAAAACAATATATAAATTCTGCAAAGCAGGAAACTATAACGAATAACAAAGACCTACTTGGATCAACCTTAGGTTCATTTTCTCAAGCACTTTTAAGTACAACACTTGTTCCCATTTATACATTCCTCATATTGTTGTACAAAAGTCTATTTATGGAATTTTTAAGAAAAAAAATTACGGCTCCGAATCACTTTGTTCTTCAGAAAATATTATTTGAAATAAAAACGGTAGTCAGAAGTTATATATTTGGTCTTTTAATAGAAATGCTTTTTGTCGCAATTCTAACCTCAACCGGATTCTGGATACTTGGTATAAAGTATTTTATATTTCTCGGTTTAATTACTGCTCTTTTAAATCTAATACCTTACATAGGGATTTTAATTGCAGGCACTATCAGTGTAATTATTTCTTTAACAACATCACCTGATCTCAATGATGTAATAGGAGTAGTTTGCGTAAACATAATAGTGCAACTTATTGATAATAATCTTTTGGTACCCAATATTGTTGGTTCTAAGGTAAGCCTAAATGCCCTTGCAACCATTATTGGAGTGATCATTGGCGGGGCTTTAGCGGGTGTAGCAGGAATGTTCCTGGCAATACCCTTTCTTGCAATCATCAAAATTATAATGGATAATATCCCGGAAATTGAACCATGGGGTTATTTATTAGGAAATGAGTATCCCGGAAAAAATAAAGGGGGGCTCCTGAAAAAATTTAGAAAGAAAGGAAAATAAATACTTTAACCCAGAAATGCCTTCTTATACTTACCTAGGCTGCTTCGTTGACCTCATTTTTCGGATATATTTCTTAATGGCCAAGTGAATCGTTAAGAATCTCGTGGTATCTCTGCATAAATGCGAAATGTGTAGCCATTATATTTTTCAATTCAGGGTCGGATGTTTGATCTTGAGCATCCTTTAAATTATCAAACATAATATTATACCTGTTCTGTAATTCCGAAATTGCCCTCAACTGGAATTCTTCGTACGAAGCATTCTTTAAGCTATTAACCACTTTCGCTGATTTTTCGTTATCATTTCGTATTTCACCCGCAATATGCATTCTCCGTGCCTCCGAGGCCAACTCAGAATTAAAGCTCTTATGATCACCAAGCATTTCCTTTGTAACAAGTTTCATCCTTTGATCATTTGTTTTTTCGGTTATTACGTTTAGAACCTCTATTAATTCATTATTAGCCTGAATCATATTTTGAAGATTAGTAGAATCGGCTATTTTCACATCCGGGAGTATTTCAGTTTTACCAGACTGGTCCTTATCCATCATTTCATTTTTACTATTCATGCATGAGGTAAGAAGTACAACAACAATAAAAACAATATTTTTCATATGACTATAATTGAGAATTATTTATAACTATACATATGAAAAATTAATGCCAATATTAGAGTTTATACCGATTAAGTTTATTATGCATACTTCACTTTTAATTTCA
>CAZQIC010000096.1:0-18713 GCA_964593555.1 uncultured Bacteroidia bacterium
GATACGATTTTATTAGATTGTTTTTAACATTCTATTTTTAGAACTCCCCTTAAAACAATGTTCATCGATCGCGAAAACACTACCGTAATTGTCCCGCTATACCAATGGATATTTTTCATTACTAACGCGTTATTGATCATTGGCATTTTGGTGTGGACCATTATTTTGATGTATCGCGCGTATAGTCTTTCATGCAACTTAAAAGGCACAAAAGGTGTTATCACATTTATCGCCGCATTATTAATCGCAGAGATAATTACCAAGTGTTTATTTTTTATTTTAAAAAGTCTTTTCATTATCAACCAATAAAAAAATTTAAAATGGTAGCTATAAATAAAGAAAACGGCAACTTCGTTTTTGAAGTAAAAGGACTTCACAAATTATGGGCATTCAAAAATCAATTGACAATTCCTGCCGAACATATTACAGGCGTTCATCAAAATACCAACAGTGTAAGCGGGTGGAAAGGCTGGAGAATACCCGGTACATCTATACCCGGCATCATTACTGCGGGTACTTATTACAAAAAGGATGGTAAAACATTTTGGGATGTTTGTAACATGAACAAAAGCATCGTAGTTGAATTAAAAGACGAAAACTATGATAAACTCGTCATTGAAGTTGAAAATCCGGAAAATGCTATCAAAACGTTAACCAATTAAAGTCAGACTTCGAGATAATAGAAACGCGCTTTAGCTCGAAATACTTATATTTGTTTAACATTAAATTTTATTGATATGGCAGGCGTTAACAAAGTTATTTTGGTGGGAAACCTTGGGAAAGATCCTGAAGTAAGATATTTAGAAGGAGGGACAGCTGTTGCTAATTTTCCGTTGGCTACATCAGAGTCGTATAAAGACAAATCGGGCAATCGTGTTGATCAAACCGAGTGGCATAACATTGTTGTATGGAGAGGTTTGGCAGAGATAGCAGAGAAATATTTAAAAAAGGGAATGCAGGTTTTTATTGAAGGTAAAATAAGAACACGCTCATGGCAGGATAAAGAAGGAAATAAAAGATATACCACAGAGATCATTGCTGATAATCTTACCATGCTTGGAAAAAAAGAAGATGGCGGCGGATCTGGAGGAAATCAAAATTACACGAAGCCTGATGACAACAATACTCCTTCAGCGCCGGCAAATGATTCCACAGACGATCTTCCATTTTAATGAAAGTAGTTGGTAAAAATTATTTTTACTTGCTTCTATTTTTTTGCGCACTCTTTTTTTCATGCGCAAACGATGATGATTATTATGCTCCTAAACCCAAAGGATATTATCGTATAGAACTTCCTGAAAAAAAATATCAGCGTTTCGATAACGGTACCTGTCCTTTCAGTTTTGATGTACCAACCTATGCAAGAGTTGTTCCTGATCCTCTTCATAAAGACGAAACCTGCTGGCTAGATGTTGAGTATCCTAAATTTAGCGGCATACTTTACCTCAGTTACAAAGCAATTAATAATAATCTTGGACAATACATTGAAGACTCCAGAACACTCGCAGTTAAGCACAGCGTAAAGGCATCCGGCATCGAAGAACAAATGATACAAAAAGATTCGTCACGTGTTTATGGAATACTTTATAACATTGAAGGAAACACAGCGTCTTCACTTCAGTTTCATTTAACAGACAGCACCAATCATTTTTTAAGAGCTTCCCTTTATTTTAATTGCAAGCCAAACAAAGATTCATTGGAGCCTGTACTGAACTTCATTACTAAAGATGTAACAAGGATGATTGAGAGTTTTAAGTGGAAGGATGAAGTGAGTACTAAAAAATAAAAGTTATAACTTTTGTCACTCTGAACTTGCTTCAGAGTCCCATAAGATGCTGAAACAAGTTCAGCATGACTGATAATCCTAGTCCATCGCTTTTCTTAAAAACACTTCGAAGGGATACATCGCTTTAAAAACTTTTGCGCAATGCTTAATGAAGTTTTTGTTGAGTAATTGCTCATCTTTTAATTCATGAACAACAATATAACTTTTGAGTTTAAGTAATTCCAAAGCCGGGTGATCCTTCGCGTAACCCTTAGGAGCTGTTTTAAGTTTATCCTCTTCTGAAAGTTTGCTAAAAAATTTCTTAAACTCCTTTGCTAAAATTATTTTCTTGAATTCAGCTGTATTGTAGTCTATTTCCTGGCGAATAGCCGAAAGTTCCGGTGCTGGCGGCATCCATGAACCTCCGGCTAAAAAACTAGCGCCCGGTTCAATATGAATGTAATAACCAGGCACCATACTCTTTTTGCCTCCTTTGTTTATTATTGCTCCCAGGTTTGTTTTGTATGGTGATTTATTTTTTGAAAAACGAACGTCACGGTTAATGCGGAACATACATTGCTTAGGTTCCAATCCTTTTATTGAATTGTCGAAAACAGATAGCTGATCTATCAATTGCGCAACAATATCCTTCATATTTCCCTTCGCCAATTCGTATGCGTCTCTGTTAACATCAAACCAATCTTTGGTATTGTTCTTTTTTAATTTCTTAAAAAAATTTAATGTCGCCGGAGTTACCATCTTACAACTAAATATTCTTCGTTAAATTTTGTACAACTTTAAAATGACTAAAAAACTCTCGTGCAATAATTCTGATCACACTGTAAGCAGGAATGGCAATGATCATCCCGGCAATACCAACCAATGTTCCAGCTAAAAGAATAACTATAAAAATTTCAAGCGGATGAATATTCACTGTATTCGAAAATATAAATGGCTGCAAAAAGAAATTGTCAATAAACTGGACAGTCCCATATACTCCAAGTATTTTGAATGAAAGTGGCAGCAAAGCAGAGTAAAAATCAAGCTGAAGATTAGTCGAAACACCAATGATCAAACCTATAAACGCGGCTATCAACGGCCCAACATAAGGAACAATATTTAATATCCCTGATAGGAAAGCGATAATGAGTGCATTCTCTACACCAACAATAAATAGTCCAAAAAAAACTAACACCGAAACTGCGAGGCTCTGTATCAATACCGCTAAAAAGTATTTTCGTAATAATTCCCTCGAATGTGAAATAATATTTTTTATCGCAACTATATGCTTTTCCGGCGTAAGTGAAAGCACAAAATCCGGCAGCATATTTTCATCTTTCAAAAAATAAAATGCTATGAACATAACAGAAATAAAACCAACAAGAATCTCTCCTATTGTTCCAACAAATGCATTTGCAAAAGAAGAAAGACTGGCGAAACTCAAAAAGGGCGCAATGGATGCACGAATATTTTCTTCAATGCTTGTTCCAGATGAGCTATTGATATTAAAAGATGCCAGGTAATTTTCTATCCTGGATATTGGTTCCTGAAATGAAACCAAAACATCCTCTGTACTTATGGATGAAATGATCCGCGCCTCCTGGGCTACCAAAGGAATAAAGAGAGAAAAGATCAGCAGGAAAAAAAACATAAAAGTAAATATGGTAAGTATTGCTGCAATCCCATTGGAAATTTTATACTTGCCAATTGATAATTTCCTATAAAGCTTAGCAATAGGCAATCCAAGAAGAGAAACAATAGCTGCGAGGACTATATAAATAACTATGGTACTGAAATGCCAAACGGCAAGCATTGCAATGAGCAAACCTGCAACAACCAGAATGTTCTTATTTATTGTGTTCATTCTTTACTAAAACGCCTTCAATACTTTATCTGTTTTAAATTCTGATGTTAAATGGAAAGTTATTTCAGGAAAATCTGTTTGTGCGATCTTTAATGCCCATTCGCTTTGTGCAAAAAACACAGGATTCTCTTCTTTATCGTAAGCTATATAGGACGATTTACGTTCAATAAAATATTCCAGCTTTTTCTTGTCATCAGAAGTGATCCAACATGCTTTATAATAATTTAATGATGTAAAGCTAGCCTTTGCTCTATACTCATGTTCCAACCTGAATTGTATAACCTCAAATTGAAGTTCTCCTACTGTCCCAATAATTTTCCGGTTACCCATCTGCTGAATAAAAAGCTGCGCTACCCCCTCCTCTGTCAATTGATGAACTCCTTTTTCCAATTGTTTTGTTTTCATAGGGTCCATATTGATAACTTCTTTGAAAATCTCAGGCGAAAAACTTGGTATGCCTTTAAAATGCAAATTTTCTCCCTGCGATAAGGTATCACCAATCTTAAATTGCCCTGTATCATACAACCCGATTACATCGCCGGGATATGCTTCTTCAACAACACTTTTATCGCTGGCCATAAAGGTTACAGGTGTAGAAAATTTAATTTCTTTGTCGAGACGTGTATGGTAATAAAATGTATTTCGTTCAAATTTCCCTGAACATATTCTCAAAAACGCGATACGATCACGGTGATTAGGATCAAGATTAGCATGTATCTTAAAAACAAATCCCGAAAATTTATTTTCAGTTGCAGTTACTACCCTCTCTGAAGCTATACGTGTGGTAGGGCTTGGAGCAATATCGAGAAAAGCCTCAAGCAATTCCTGTACACCAAAATTATTTATCGCACTTCCAAAAAACACTGGAGCTACTTTCCCCTGCAGGTAATCGTTAATGTTAAGTTTATTATATACCCCTTCGATAAGTTCCGCATCTTCCCTGAGTTGTAGTACAAACTCTTCGGGGATGTGTTGTTTTATTTCATCATTAAAAATATCATCGAGCTTTATATAATCGTCGGATATTTTGGTTTTATTCTCTTCGAAAAGACTCAGATTCTTATTGTGCAAATTATAAACGCCCTTGAAACGCGCACCCTGACTGATAGGCCACGAAAGCGGGCGGACCTTAATAGAAAGTTTCTCTTCCAATTCATCTAACAGATCAAAAGGATCTTTCCCTTCCCTATCCATTTTATTCACAAAAACAATTACGGGAGTATTTCGCATCCTGCATACTTCCATTAAACGTTCTGTTTGCGCCTCCACCCCTTTTACACAGTCGATCACCAAAATCACACTGTCAACGGCTGTGAGTGTGCGATAAGTATCCTCCGCAAAATCCTTGTGGCCCGGTGTATCTAAAATATTTACCCTTTTTCCTTTGTAATCAAAAGCCATTACAGAAGTTGCAACAGAAATACCCCGCTGCTTTTCTATTTCCATAAAATCGGAAGTAGCTGTTTTTTTGATCTTATTATTTTTTACCGCACCTGCAGTTTGTATCGCCCCACCAAAAAGAAGAAATTTTTCAGTCAATGTGGTTTTACCGGCATCAGGGTGACTAATGATGGCAAAGGTTTTTCTCTTTTGTATTTCAGATTCTAAGGACATATTTTTCAGTTGCTGGTTATTTGTTATCAGTTGTTAGGCATTATAAATAACTAACAACAAGCAACTAATAACCAAATCCAACCACAAAGATATTCATTATTCTCCATTGAAAAATAGGAATAGCTTATCTTTGCACCTTAGAGAAAATGGACTCATTAGCACATATTGTCATAGGCGCTGCAATTGGAGAGATTGTATTGGGCAAACACATTGGTAAAAAAGCCATGTTATGGGGCGCCCTTGCAGACACCATTCCCGATTTTGATATGATGGCTAATTTTATTGTTGATCCTGTTGATGCACTGGTAATACATCGCGGAATAACGCATTCATTTCTATTTGCATTTTTAGTGCCCTTCCCGTTAGCTTGGCTGTTTCAAAAATTTTACGCAAGCAAGGGAGAGCATTTTAAAAAATGGACTTTACTATTTTTTCTTGGATTTATCACACATATTTTACTCGATTGTATGACTGCCTACGGAACAGGATTATGGGAGCCATTTTCACATCAACGGGTCGATTTTAATAACATGTTTGTCCTTGACCCTTTGTTTACGCTTCCATTACTTATTTCTTCCATAGCATTACTTATACTGAAAAAGGATTCAGCAAAAAGAAAATTATGGAATGTTAGTGGCATTAGCCTGAGCATACTTTATATTTTAATTACTGTTTTAATCAAGCAGCACGTAAATACTGTTGCAAAAAACTCCTTAGAAAAAATTGATGCGAAAGAGATCAGATTCATCACCACTCCAACATCACTCAATAGTTTATTATGGATGACAATTGCAGAGCAGGACACCAGTTTTTTAATTGGATACTATTCTGTATTTGACAACACTTCGAATATAAATTTTGATATTGTCCTTAAAAATGAGAACCTGTTAAAAGGTCTCCAGACAAACGAACACTTTGAAACTTTAAAACATTTTGCAGAAGGATATTATTGTTTTACAAAAAAAGAAAATGATATTTATTTTAACGATCTGCGTTTTGGAAGAATTTCTCCCTGGAGTGAAACAAAAGGACCTTTTGTTTTTCAATATAAATTGAATATTGGCGCAGACAATTCGATGATACTTGAAAAAGGACGATGGAACAGCTCTTCATCACTCTCTGATGAATTTGGAAAATTAATAGATAGAATAAAAGGAAAATAAACGTTTACCTGATCAGGTTGACATTTCCAATGTAGGAATGTCTCTCATTATTAATATCGTAAACAGTAAGCTTCCACACATAAACATCCTGTTGTGCAATTGAACTTCCACCATTTACTTTTCCATCCCACCCAATCGATGGATCTTCTGTCTGGAAAACAACATCACCCCAGCGATCGAAAATTAAAAATTTAAATCTATCTACCCCGATATTTGCCGGAAGAAAAATATCATTTTTGCTGTCTCCATTAGGAGTGAATGTATTCGGCATATACAAAGCATAATCCTTTTTAATAAGCACTACATCCTCCGCATCACTCTTGCAGCCAAATTCATTTGTTACCGTTAGTTTAACTGAATAAGTGCCCGGAATTTCATAGGTAAAAATAGGATTTTGTTCATTGCTCACAGATCCGCTACCATCTCCAAAACTCCATTGCCATTCGGTAATGTTTTGAACTGATAGATCCTTAAATGAAATAGTGGGATTTAATATTGTTGTTGACCCGGGATTCGAAACAAATGCCGCGGTTGGTGATGGATAAACAACGACATAATTATTTTTTGTAAGGTTGTTTGAACAGCCATTATTATCAGTAACCATTAAAGATATAGAGTATGATCCCGCAGTGTTGTAACAGTTGGAAGGATTATTATTAGTCGATGTATTTCCGTCACCAAAATTCCATGCGGCACTTAATGTATTTGGAGTTGTATTGGTAAATGCTACACAAAGCGGTGCGCAACCCATTGTATCATCGGCGGTAAAACTCACAACTGGGACCGCATTTACAAAGACGCTTACAGTAGCTGTTGCAGGTGATGAACCACAATTATCTGTTAATGTTACGGTATAAGTTACAGCAGAAGTAGGTGAAACACTGATCACTTGTGTATTTAAATTTGAAGGCTGCCAGTTGTAATTATAAACACTTCCACCGCCTTGAGGAATTGCACTTAACTTTACTGAACTACCTTTACAAATTGTAACAGAAGGAGAACACACCAGGTTAAGCGGAGTATTTTGTGCGACCGTTACTGTAGAAAAGTTACTGCAGCCATTTCCATCGGTACCAATCACCGTATATGTAGTGGGCACGAGCGGCGTCGCTGTAACCTGTGCACCTGTGGATGAATTCAGTGTAGCAGCAGGGGACCATGCATAAGTGTTTGCACCGGATGCAGAGATCAATGCGCTGCTTCCATAACACATTATAGTATTAGGAGAAGAATTTATTTGCGGTAGCTGGTTTACAGTAAGTAAAATTGAATTCGAAGCTGAACATCCATTTAAATCCGTTCCCGTTACAGTATAGCTTGTTGTTGTTGTTGGATTTGCATTTACATTACTCCCGATAGAAGTACTTAAGCCAATCAATGGAGTCCAGGAATAAATTGCAGCTCCGCTGGCAGACAAGCTTATATTATTCCCAATACATATTGAAGAATTAGGACTAACACTTATTGCAGGAAGAGAATTAACTGTTACAGTCACAACAGATTCTCCAATACAACCTTTAGTGTCAGTACCAGTTACAGTATACGATGTTGTCAATGATGGATTAACTGCAACAGAAGACCCGGCAGCATTATTAAAAGTTACCGAGGGATTCCAGTTATAAGTAGAAGCTCCCCCAGCGCTCAATTGCATATTGTTACCAGCACAAATTGCCGCGCCCGGACTTGCACTAATTACAGGAAGATTATCAACTGTAAGTTTAATTGTAGCTGTAGCTTTACATCCATCTGCATCAATACCTTCGATCGTATATGTTGTTGTAGCGAGTGGACTCGCTGTTACAACAGATCCGGTAGTTGTATTTAATCCCGTTGCCGGCGTCCATTGATAAGTGCTTGCTCCCGCACAACTTAACACATAACTAAATCCCATACACATGGATGAGTTGGGGGTGGTGAGATAATATTCGCCACGTGGTTTGTGTAAACAGTAACAGCGGTAAGGTTGCTATACGGACAAGTACCAATATAAAATGTAGTGGCTGAAGTTACTGGAGGAGTTGTATAAGAACTTCCCGTACTTACGAGTATATTCCCTGAAGGATCAGTGTACCATGATATAATAGAACCTGCAGGTACATTTCCTGAAAAAGCTGCGGTAAGCGTTGCAGAACTGCCCGGACAAATTGAAACACTTGACGTGATAATGGAAAAAGTAGAAATTACAGAATTGGTTATGACTCCAGACCCTCCTTGTGTGGCGCCATTCGGAGGAAACGCAACAAGTGCCGGTGAATTTGTAACTCCATTTGTGCCGCCATTTACAGTGCAAACAATTGCACCGTTTGAAGTTGCAATATATCCGCCACCGCCGCCTGCCCCAGGACCTTCAGCTTCATAAATGTAAGAAGGATTAACAAGTCCTATAGTCACGTTTTGTGACCCACCTTTTCCTCCATCTGCAATTGCACTTACTCCACTTATAGAACCATTAACATTTAAGATAATTGTTCCGCCGCCGCCACCGCCTCCAGCACCATCAATCCCGTCACCAGTTGTACCTTTTCCATCTTCACCATTACTGATTATTTGCCCTCCGCCAGAAATGCTTCCGTTTCCTGTGATAAAAATTAAACCACCGCCATTTCCACCACCGCCGCTATTGTTATCATTATCATGACCTGCTCCACCACCGCCGCCTAAAAATATTCTGCCAGTTGAATAATCCAATGGTCTTCCTCCATTACCACCAACATTCTGACGGCTATTACCAAACATTCCATTCCAAAGAGAATTGCCCGGCCCAACAGTTAATGGATCAGGATTAGAAAAAGAAAAAGAATAGCCACCTCTGCCGCCGCCCGAAGATGATGCATTGGAAAAGCCTGTGTACTCAAGGTTCCAGGCCTGTGCCCATGTGGGATTACTTATATCCGGGTTTCCTTTTCCTGTCCAGGCATTTATATTTCCTCCATTCGCACCACCACCACCGCCACAATTGTGATTATTTCCACCACCTCCTCCATTGGCAGCTGCACCTCTTCCGTATCTACCACCATAAACGTTATAATCAGTTTGATAACCCGCAATACTTTCCCCTTTGTTAGCACCCAAACCCAGCTTGGACGCAAAAATATTGACAAACTGCGATTGACCTCCTCCGGTTAATACTGCTATCCCTCCCCTGAAACCTTTTGCAGTCATATTAACAACACCTCCTGCATTTACGAGTGCAGATTGCTGTACTTCAACAGATAAAATTCCGCCCGTTTGTCCATTCCATACTTCTGAAGTAAGTTCTCCAATATTATTAACTGTTAGCGTTGTATATCTTGGCACCCTTACGATTTGTGTTTTGCCGGAAGCAGAATAGTTATTCCTGATTAGACATTTTAAATCTATTGTTGTAGCATTGGACGCACCCGCTACTTCAGCAAATTCATATAATCCGCAATTTTTATAATCTAAAATTTTACCCCATGAACTATCAAGTGGCGCAGCAACCGGTACAGCACTTGTCCCTGTTAATGTTCCATTGATAACCGCCCCCTGCATTTGGATAACCAGGATAAGGTCACCAGCAGATAAAGAAGATGTAAATCTTGCATTGGCATTTAGCGAACTTGAAGCTACGGTAAGCGAGACGGCTCCTGAATTCGCATCCGCATTTAACTTCGTAAATTCATTCACAATAGTATTAGAAAGCGTAATCGTTTTTGTTCCATCTTTACCAGGTTGCGAAAAACCGGCAAAAGAAATGATCAATAAAAATATAAATGCTTTTAACTTATTGGTTTTAATCTTTTGCATTTTTAAGTGATTCATTATTACAAATTTCCACCAGAAGGCCGGCTTATTCAATCCAATTTTATATCATTATCAAATTCATGGATATTGATCAATAAGGTATTATATGATTATAAATACCTATGATATTGTCAAAATTGAATATTTTGACTACTTTAATGGTTCCATACATCTCTATTATCAAATTTCTAAATTTTAAATAAAATGGTGTCATCTTCCTCTCTTTTTGATCTGATCCATTCCATGTCTCCATCTGAAAAAAGATATTTCAAACTGCATATTTCAAAGCAGGCCCTAGATGGAAAAAAGAAACATGAAAAACTTTTCGACCTGATAGAAGCACAAAAAGTGTACAATGAAACCGAGATCAAAAAAAAATTAAGCGATGAGAAAGTAGTTGGTTATTTCGCGGCAGCAAAAAATTATTTGTACGAAGTGGTTAAGGATAGTTTATTTATATACCATCTCAATTTATCAAAAGAATCCGTTTTTAAAAAAGAACTTCAGATTATTTCCTTATTGTATGATAGAGGGCTTTACGATCAATGTGAAAAACTGATAACTAAAATTGAAAAAAGGGCTGTGAGGGAAGAATTATTCCTTTACCAGTACGAGGCCCTGATATGGAGAGGCAGACTTGCACGAAATATTATAGGCAGAACAAATTATAACACACTGCTTGAAATGACCAATAATATAAATGAAGCGCTTGAGAAAGAAAACAATCGCGCAAATTACTCAAGGCTTATGTCACTTACCTCCTACCTGCTCCGTTCCTCCAACAATATAAAAAAGTCACATATCAAGAATCGTGTTTCGGAAATAATAAACGATCCACTGCTATCATCAGAAGAAAAAGCAACAAGCAAAACATCCAAAATTTTATACAATTACATTTTACAGCAATATTATTTTATCGCTCTAAAGGACAAAGAAAAAGCTTTTATGTATGCCGACCGAAATGTCAAAATTTTCGAAGCGGCCCCAGATATAATTAGGGATTCGCCTATAAATTATGTACGGTCCATCAATAATATTTTATGGATAGGACTCGAGTTGGAAAAATATGATGAATGCGAGGACCTAATCATAAGAATGAAGGGCACCATTAAAAAAAACAATATAAAACTTGATGAACATTCGGAAGCTAGCATATTTTCCCTGCACAGCCAGGTGATAACAACAGCTTTAATTAAAAAAGCTGAGTTTGAAAAAGTAGAAACCATAATAGATGAAACAGAAAAAAATTTGCTGCTGTTAAATGAAAAAATAAAAGCCAACGACCGGGTGGTGATACTTTTTAATATCGGGTATATGTTCTTTGGTTCGGATCAGTATAAAAAAGCAGTGGCATGGCTGCAGCGTCTAATGAACTACCAGGAAGAAAAATTACAGGAAAGTCGAGTCGCTGCCGCAAAAATAGTCTCCTTATTGGCTTATATTGAATTGGGAGATCTTGACCTGGTAAGCTATTCATTGCGATCGGCACAGCGTTTTCTCAAGAAAAGAAAAATTATTTTACAATCAGAACTTGTCTTTTTCAAACTGGTTAATTCCATAATAAAAAACCATAATAAAAAACCGTTGAACGCAATGTATGCAGAGACAAAAAACGAATTTGAAAAACTGAAGCCAGAAGAAATATCAGATGCTTTTGAAAAAATTGATTTTTGTTCCTGGCTGGAAAGCAAACTAAAAAACAAATCCTTTTCCGCAGTTTCAAGATCGAAAATTGTTTCTTAAAATTATCCCGGAAATTTATTTATCGTGGGGAGTTTTAATCAGGGGATCTTTATAATGCACGAACCAATTTATCCAGATCAACCGTGCTGTTCGAAAAAAGAATGGCATAAAAACAATCTGGAAACACACTACGGCCCCAAAGAAAGTCCAGGTACTCATACCTATAAGCAAATACAACAGAAAAAATAAAATAAGTGCAGTAGTTACAGTTAAACCATAACTAACATAAGCTGCGCCAAAATAAAAGCCCGGCTCCCGCCTGAAATCCTGGCTGCAAACCGAACATTTATCGTACATTTTTGCAAAACTTTTCAGATTAAAAGGATTGTCGACGACAAAAAAATTGCCCTCGTGACACTGAGGACATTTATTGGACAGTACACTGTATATTTTATTTCCTTTGAGACTCATATGCTTTACAAAGGTACATTGCAGAAGCATAATAAACATGGTAAATAAATCGTGTTAATTGAGTACCTTTGCATTTCTTTAAAAAGTGGTATGATATCGGTAAGTAATTTAACGGTGAGTTTTGGCGGAACATCCTTATATGAGGATGTCTCATTTTTGGTAAATCCAAAAGACCGTATTGGATTAGCAGGAAAGAATGGAGCAGGAAAATCGACCCTATTAAAAATTTTAGCGGGCGAGCAAAAAGCCGACAAAGGTGAAATTGCCAAGCCTAACAGCTGTACACTGGGTTACTTGCCACAAGACATGGTACACAACCTTGGCAAAACTGTTTTTGAAGAAACCGCCACCGCATTCAGTGAAATAAAATCCCTTGAAAAAAAAGTTGCAGAGGTACAACATCAATTAGAAACACGTACCGATTACGAATCGGATGCATATATGCAATTGATCACCGACCTAAATGATTTCAACGAGCGCTTTCATATGCTTGATGGAGGTTCAATTGAGGCAGGTATTGAACAGACTTTATTGGGACTGGGCTTTCAAAGAAAGGATTTTAACCGGTTAACGGATGAATTCAGCGGTGGATGGAGAATGAGAATTGAGTTAGCTAAACTTTTGTTGCAACGGCCCAATATTTTATTACTTGATGAGCCAACAAACCATCTCGATATCGAATCCATTCAATGGCTTGAAGATTTTTTAAAAAATTATTATGGCGCCATAGTAATGGTATCGCATGATAAGGCTTTCTTAGACAACATTACTGTCCGTACGATTGAAATATCTATGGGACAGATATTTGACTATAAAGCGAATTATTCAAAGTATGTTCAACTGCGTAAGGATAGACGTGAACAGCAGTCCGCTGCGGCAAAAAATCAACAAAAATACATTGAGAAAACAGAGCAACTCATTGATAAATACAGAGCGAAGGCTAGCAAAGCATCATTCGCACAATCGCTTATTAAAAAATTAGACAAGCTTGATATTGTAGAGGTTGACGACGAAGATACAGTAAGCATCCGTTTTAATTTTCCTCCTGCTCCGCATTGCGGAAAAGTTGTAGTGGAATCAAACAACGTTACAAAACAGTACGGAGAAAAAACCATTTTCAGCAACATCGATTTTATGGTGGAGCGGCAAGAAAAAATAGCATTCGTGGGAAGGAACGGAGAGGGTAAATCAACTATGCTAAAACTCGTTACTGGTAATGAGCCATACACCGGCGAAATTAAACTCGGACACAATGTAAACATAGGTTATTACGCGCAAAACCAGGCAGAGATATTGGACAACGAAAAAACCGTTTTCCAAACTATTGATGATGTGGCAGTAGGAGATATTAGAAAAAATGTACGTTCGTTATTAGGTTCATTTCTTTTTGGAGGAGATGATATTGACAAGAAAGTAAAAGTATTATCGGGTGGAGAAAAATCAAGGCTGTCCATGTGTAAACTATTGCTTCAGCCATATAGTTTATTGGTACTCGATGAACCAACGAACCATTTGGATATGCGCTCCAAAGAAGTATTGAAAAATGCTTTGATGAAATATGATGGAACATTATTAATTGTTTCTCACGACAGGGATTTTTTACAAGGACTTACCAATCGTGTTTTTGAATTCAGGAACGGAAAAGTAAAACAACATATCGGCGATGTAAGCGAATATATTACTGCCCGCAAAATAGCTTCTTTGAAAGAACTAGAAGAAAAGGAAAAGAAGCCTACAAGTAAACCCGCGGAAAAAAAAGATGAATCAAAAGATGAAGTGCGCCACCAGGAGAAAGAAATTAAACAGCTGCAAAATCAATTGAGTAAATCTGAAAAAATAATAGAAGAGCTGGAACAAAAAATAAAATCTTTTGATGAAAAGTTAATGGATCCCGAACAATATAAAGAAGCGACGACCAACAAGCAACTCTTCAACGATTATGAAAATTTTAAAAAACAGCTCGAGGCAGAAATGAAAAAGTGGGAAGAACTGCAGGGGAAAATGGAAAATTTTAAATAGCCGTTCCAATATTTACTGCACGGAATAGGTTGTAGTTATCCAACAAAGCAAAAAGCACAAATTCTTTAAAACCTCTGCGCTTCTGTTATTGTACTATTAGTTTATTACTACAAGTGTTTTCTCCTGATGTTACAATAACAAAATAGATCCCTGATGAAAGTGCATTTAAAGCACTTGTTGAACTTTCGCTTAAAAACATATTATCAGAAAAAACATCTTTGCCATTAATATCTTTTATTACCAATTGAACTTCTTTTTCACCCTGTACGTTTATAACAGTATTTACACCGTTGTAAGGATTAGGGAAAATAGAACAAATTAAAGACGATTTAATATTTTCATTAACTGAATTAAGTGAGCCCGAAGAACCTAATGTGAATACATCAAATGAGATTGCTGCAGTAGCACTTGTAACAACTCCTTCTGAAATATTGCCTGTTACCCCGCTGTTCCCCTGATCTTTCCACATTGAACCATCCCAATGAGCTACTTTCATTCCCTGCAAGCTACTAACTCCACAGCTGTTTGTATTCCAGCCCAATGAAACCATAACATTTGAACTACCGCTAGTTCTATCCAATGTCCAGTATTCGCATCCGCTTAAGCTATTAATAGAAAGATCTTTACTTGTAACTGAATATGCAGATGAAACCCCATTATCAAAATACTCAGCAGTAAAATGATCTGTAGTTAACGAAGGGGCAGCTATTGCAGCAGGATGGTAGAATCCATTTTTGCCAACAGGAAAAATGAATGCAGCTTTTCCAATTTTTCTTACGGGCCCTGAAACAAAACTATTATTACTTGCTCCATTACAAATTGCAGTATCTTCAAGTATTAAAAGGTTGGCAGCGCTGGAAATAATATATTGCTGAGTTAATGTTAAAGTTGTTGAGATGTGAACTTCAGTATTTAAGGTAACATCGTTCCCTGTTTTATTGATCCACATCCTGTTAAAGATTGGGTTTGCAGTCCCGATTTTATTTATTGTTTGTGCATTAGCACCGTCAAATTCTGCAACACCAGCTCCTGCTCCAAAAAGAATAGGTGTTGAACTGTTAACTGTAATGTTTCCTGCGAAAGTGCTGCTTGAATCATATACTGGGTGTATATCTCCCAAACCGTTCTTAACAAATGTTATATTGCCATTAAAATCATCTGATGCTTCAGTTGCCATTCTTAAAAATCCTGCACCGCTATTTATAATTGTTGTTGTTGAATTAAAAAAATTATTTCCAAGGCTCATATCATCCGTTGCGCCCGTTTTTGCAAGCACAGCAGTGCCGTTATAAGCAGCACCATTGAAAAGTAATTCAGGAGCAGTGAAAGCAACATTTGCATTAAAAGTAGTTTCCGGACCAACTTGTAATTTAGCTGTTCCAGTTAATGATAGCGCTTGAGTTGCTGTTCCCATCTGTGTAAAATAAGAAATAACAAAAGTGCCTTTATCGAATCCTGCTCCGCTAAGAGTTATCGTTTTACCATTTGCCAATGCACCTGTTCCGCCTAATGCTCCGAAAAAAATCCCAGCAGGAGATGTATTGTTTACAATAATATTTCCATTGTACTCAACTGTTGAAAATTCGCCAAAGTGACTAAGAATACTACTTCCTGCTCCTGTATTATTCAAAGTAACATTTCCATTGAATTTGTTGCCAGCACAATCGTTAGCGATAAGTAATGAACTGTTACCGGTATTAGTAAAAACAACATCAGCATTAAAAATATCAGGAGACATATTGGCTAACATCAAATAAGATGTTCCGCTATTGCTGATCTTAGCAGTTGAGTTAAAGGTATTACCTCCATCAGATACAATATCAATAGTTCCATTTTTTGTAAGATCAACAGTATTGTTAAATATACTTCCGTTTAAGAATAAGGAAGTGGACACCGCAGTTACCTCTGCATCAAAGATGGTTCCGGCAAAAGTGGTTTTTATTCCGGCTGCCTTAACCAATCCATTATTTATCGTCCCTCCATTGAATAATGCAATTCCATTAATAGTAATAGTATAAGTGCTCAGATCCAATGAACCAGAATTAATAGTTAAATCTCCAACTGTTGTGTTTCCGTTCATTAAAGGTTGGAATGCTGCGCTAACAATAGTAATATTATCAGTAAAAGAGGGAACTGCATTCGGGCTCCAGTTAGCGGCAGCCGACCAATTGGAATTTCCTGCTCCGGCATCCCAGGTATAATTAACAGCAAACAGGTTAATGTTAATTTGGAAGAATCCTAAAAGTAACATTAAAGTGAAGTTGATTTTTACCATGGCTGTGAGATTTAAATTTTTATTTTTTCGCGAGCGATTTCCTTTAACAAATAAAGAACAAGTGAGCATCGCAATAAATAGTAGTAAATAGGCTTTTCATGTAGTAGTTCTAACTACATGTGGGAAAACGGTTTTTTAGTATGAATTTTACACAATTGCAGGTCTATTTCATTCAACAATAGCCAAGAAAAAACAAGAAGGATTGCAGAAAAAGAAAGAAAAGTGGGAATAGAAGACTTCTTTAAAAAATTATTGTTAATACCCTGTTAATTATACAATATCATTCCCACCTATTAGGGTTGTTATATTATTTATATTTGTCCGTTATAATTTCTTCATGAAGCAGTATCACGAACTTATGAAACACGTGCTTTTGCACGGAGCAAAAAAAACTGATCGTACAGGCACAGGCACCGTTAGTGTTTTTGGATACCAAATGCGTTTTGATCTTAACGAAGGGTTTCCCTTGCTTACCACCAAAAAAGTTCACACCCGTTCTATCATTCATGAATTATTGTGGTTCCTGAAAGGCGAAACCAATATTAAATACTTAAAAGATAATGGTGTAAGTATATGGGACGAATGGGCGGATGCGAATGGCGACCTGGGACCAGTATATGGTTACCAATGGCGCTCATGGCCAACTGCTGATGGAAGACATATCGATCAGATCAAACAAGTTATAGAGCAGATCAAAAAAAATCCTGATTCAAGAAGATTAATAGTAAGCGCATGGAACGTTGGTGAAATTGAAAACATGAAACTTCCACCCTGTCATGCATTTTTTCAGTTTTATGTTGCAGATGGAAAACTATCATGCCAACTTTATCAAAGAAGCGCTGATATATTTTTGGGTGTTCCTTTTAATATTGCCTCATACGCACTGCTCACTATGATGGTTGCACAGGTTTGTAATTTAAAACCCGGAGAATTTGTTCATACTTTCGGTGACGCACATTTATATTCTAATCACCTCGAACAAACTAAACTACAATTGAGCAGAGATTTTAAACCTTTGCCTGTCTTGAAAATAAATCCTGAAGTGAAAAATATTTTTGATTTCAAATTTGAAGATTTTGTCATTGAGGGGTATGATCCACACGCGCACATCAAAGCCGTAGTAGCGGTATAATTACAATGAAAATTTCACTCATCGTAGCTGTCGCCAAAAACAAAGTAATTGGCAAAGACAACAAACTCATCTGGCATCTACCTGCCGACATGAGATTTTTCAAGGAAAAAACTACCGGACATTGCATTATTACAGGGAGAAAAAATTACGAATCGATACCAGAAAAATTCAGGCCACTGCCCAACCGCACCAATATTATTATTACAAGGCAGCGCGATTATCTGGCTCCCGGAGCTATTGTAGTGGAGTCGATAGAAAAAGCTATCGCAACAGCTAAAACGCAAAACGAAACAGAAGCCTTTATTATTGGCGGAGGAGAAATATTTAAGCAGACAATGGATATTGTTGATGCATTATACATAACACATATTGATCATTCTTTTGAAGGAGATGTTTTTTTTCCCGAAATAGATTCCGCTAAATGGAAAGAAACGGGAAAAATTTTTTTTAAAGCGGATGAAAAAAATAAATATGATTTTACGATTGTGGAATATCTCCGCAAATAAAGTGGCTGCCCAATAAACCTTTATTTACCCAATTTTATTGTTCTTACCACATCAGCATATTTCTTTTTATTTATCTTGCTCTCGAGCCAGGCAATAAAATTAAAATAGGATAAAGCCTTTTTCTCATAAAAATCATTAGCAGTAATTTTTTCTATTTTTTCTTTTAATAAGGCAAACGCATTTATTAATTTTTTTTCAGAAAAACTTTTAGGCAGATCTTTCCTAATAAAATGCAACAACAAATCTTCCAGTTTAAACAACTTTTGTCTTTTGTATAGATACCTATATGTAGACCTTACTTCATATTCCAATAAATCGAAATTGCCGAGTTCGAAATGAATGACCATAGTGAAGATTTTTGAAAAACAATAAATATCATCCCTCAGCAAGGACTCATTATAATTTAAGGTGGGTTCTAAAAATTCACTTTTAGAGATTTGACTAAAAATCGGAGAA
>CAZQIC010000097.1:0-18534 GCA_964593555.1 uncultured Bacteroidia bacterium
ATATTAAGTTACCTGTATTTCCTTTTTCCATTTTCAGCAATTTTTTTTAATATAAATTTTGAAGCGATTATACGATTTTATTATATAAACATATTGGGAAGGTCAATGATTTTATTCTTTACGCTTGCGGTTTTTTATTTATTGATTATTAATATAATGTATTGGAAAAGGAACGATAAAGATTCTACCACCTTTATATTGTTGGTTTGTATGAGTTGGATTTATTCTCCATACTATTATTATAAAAATCACAAAAATATTCATTAAAGTCCCTCTTATTCATATCCTAGTGTTTGTGACGCTCGGCATTATTGTTTTCTAAATTTTATGTCGCCCTTACAGGGCTTGTTACTGCACGGTTTGTTTTTTTTTCTACAAAGATTACACCCTTACAGGGTTATTTCATTTAGCTCCATAGGAGCGGTATCTTTGTAGAAAGAACATCCCCCATCATTTCAAACTCCGTAGGAGTGACATCTTTTGCCGTCCGCAGGATATGCCGATACCAATAAAAAATATTGAAACAGTTTTGTCCTAAAGATTTTGTTTATCTGTGAAAATCCGTGCCACCTGTGGTTAAAATAAAAGTTCACCACAGATTACACAGATAAACACAGATTTTGAACGTTCTCCTTTTAATTACACCACAACCATTACCGGCACGGGCTCTTCAGCATGATGATGCAGGAACTGCATACTCCTGAAAAATTTATAATACATCTGTTTCATAAAATTTACTTTGTTCACACCACCTGCTTTAAATGCTTTTTTGTGGCCGAACCAGACTAAATGTATGGTTGCAAAAAACAAAAGGGAATAACAGAGCAGCGAAAATGCCTTATTGTAAAATCCTTTTTGTTGGAATATCATATACATCCGTTCATTCTGGAATTTAATGTGATGTGCTTCATCTAAAATAATATCGTTACAAACTGAGCGTAGCAAATCACATTCCGTAGCATTATGCAAAGCCTGGTAAAAAACCTGTGCTGCACTTTCTACAATTATTACAGATATGGTCCAGAGCTCCATGCTGGTATTTAAATACCTCACCTTTCTGAACAAGGTATCACCCCAATCCTTTTTCACGCGCTGTTCTCCAATAAGGTCAATGTATTTACCAAGGTTATTCCCATGCTTTTGTTCTTCCTTAATAAATAGTTTAACAGCTTCCGGGTAATGTTTGTCCCCGATCTTGTCTGCATATTTTGTCGCGGCGGCCAATAAGTGCGCCCCATCACTGGTTTCACCCAATTGCCAGGCCTTTAATGAATACAATATATTTTCTTTTTGTTCCTTGGTGATTTGGGGCTTGAGTTCCCAATTAACGCGTTGTTTGGTAAGGTTGTGTTTAAAATGACTTTGCCAGAATTCGGATGTGTGGAGCATGGTGTTTGTTTTAATATTTAACTGCTTATTTGATAGGCTTATTACTTCGTTTAAGAGTTTTAACATTTTTTAACTTATACCCAAATAAAATATAAAATATCCAACACCCCCTTCTCCTTTGAAGAAGGGACGGGGATGAGGCAAAAAGTAATGGGCCGTTTTATATTTGACTTTGGTATTACTGGAAATCATCTGAGCATTATTTTCTTCTTACTTTTTTGCTTGATCAAAAAAACGGCAAAAGTCCAGTGGACTTTTGAGCGAGATACGTGGTAGGCAAAAGTCAATCCCGATAGCTATCGGGACGATCCGTATACACACCAGCCAGCCCGAGCACGGCGGATTTTCGGGCTAGCACACCCTTTCAAATAACTTGTTGGTAATCGATAAAAAATGAGATAGCTGCGCAACTAAGGAATGACTAATCCTTGCATTACGACATTCAATATTGTACATTTAATACCATAAAAACACAAACCATGCGCAAGGCACTTGTTCTTATTTCAGCAATAGCAATAATGGGTTGCTCCGAACCTGTTAAAAATTATGTAGTAAAAGTAAAACTGCATCAATTGGATGTCACGGAATTGTTCGATAAAGAAAAAGTATACGATGTAATTTTTGATGCGGAAGAATTGGCCATCGACTCATTAAAAAATCAGAGCCGGAAATTATTTTTAGAAGGCATTGATCTTTATCGCAATAAAAAACAGGCTGCGAAGGCCATAGAACTTTTTAAGAGTTCAATATTTACTTTTCCTGATGCTAAAACTTATTATGAATTAGGCAATGCGCTTATAGACGCAGGGCTAGGATCGCCGGGATATTTAGATGCAATAAAAGCGTTCGAAGTAGCAGAACATTTAAAGTTTCAGCCTTTATCAATGATACAGTACAATACAGCTTGTGCTTATTATAAATTAAGTGAGTATAAGGATGTAAATGAAAAGGATAGAGAGGATTATCAAAGCAGGGCAATTTATGCCCTGAAGGATGCTTTTGAAAGTGGATTCTCCGATACACTAATGCTCAATAAGGATGAACGTATCAATTCAATTATGCAGGCAGATAATTATAAGATCATGCTGACAGAGGTGAAGCCGAATGAGTTTAATGCAAACACAACTCTATTTAATGCATTTATAAATTCTTTTTCTCTCAAGACTGAATCATTTGAAGTTACTCCTGAAAGAGTACAGATGAAGGAGTATGATCAATCGATCAATTATACTTTCGCGAAATTTATTCCTGAGATGGAAAACGTAAGCTTTGGCAGGGATGTTTCACATGATTTCTTTTACGTAGCGCGTGTAGCTGAAAAACCTAGATATGTTGCGGTACTTTATTCATCCATTAATTTTTATGGTGAAGAGATGCAGCCGGTAAGCACGCAGCTGGCCACTTATTCGCCAGAGGGAGAATTGATATCGAGCCGTTTATTTTCCTGCAGTTGTACGGCAGATAAAATTAAAACAGGTAAGATCGAGAACGGTATAGTAACAGTAAGCGATTATAACAGAATATGGAAGCATCCTATTGACCAGGTTTCATTTCAGGAAAATGAAGTAGAAAAAGTGGAAATAGTAGCGACCACAACATTTAGTATTGATGAAAATGGTGTGATCAATGAGGGGACAGCATTTAAGCCTTATACCACGGCTCCATATACTTTAGCGGAATTAAAATAATTTAAGCGTCATCGGGAGGAACGCAATCTATGTTTATAAAAGAGATTGCTTCAGGCGGTCTCCTTCGCAATGACGACGAACTAACATTAAAACAAATGAGACAACTATTTTTTACCGTTTTTGTTATCGTTACAATAGTTTCCTGCAAGGAAAAAACAGAAACGATCATTACTGAGGTTCCCGCATTAAGTGCGAGTTCCATTTACAAGGCTGATTCTGTTTTTAGTTATATAGAAAAATTCGGTGATAAAAATGCTGGTATCGCGGCATCATATCTTGCACAAGCAGAGCAGGGGGGAGAATTGAGACTTGAAAAAACTATTTATTGTGTTAAACGTGCAATTACTTTAGATCCGAAGCTGGAACATTATAAAATGCTGGGAAAGTTATTAGAAAGATCGCAAAACTATGATGAGATGTTTCGGTTGTATGATTTTCTTACTTCGATGGTTTATATAAAGGATAAGCCCGATGTGCATTATATTTTTGGAACACCTGATGAAAATTTATTGCATGAAGAATTGGTAAGTGAGTACCTGGCCAAAAAACAAATTTCTTCTTATTCAATTTATAAAGCGATTGATATACAGGGATTTGAAATGGAACATTTTAAGAAGAGCCTGCAAAATGAACCGCGAATAAATATTGATACAGCAAGTTTCGAATGGAAAAACCTGATGCTCCAGTTTCTAACTCCTGAGCAGGCGAAAGAATATGTGAAAAGCCAAAATATTTTTAGTTACCTCGATAAATCTATTCTTGACAGCTCAAATGTTTTTACCATTGATGAACATAAAGTAGGCGAATTTGATTACAATGCTCAGAATGAATATGAATATGGAGATTACATGGGTGAGCCGGGATTGGCATCATTCTATTCGAATTTTCTTGTAGAAAAAGTTGAAAATCCTAATGGCTGGTATACCTTTGATTTTGTACATAAAATAAAATTGAATAATGACATCAGCGCTCTTGTTTATGCCATTGATTCTTCCGGAACTGCTTGTCCTAAAAACATGAGACATGTGTATTACCGCCTTGTGACATATAACAATCTTGGTGAAATGGTTGATAATAAAGTAGTAGCCACACAATCAGGCGAAAAGCTTTCTACTCTAAAATTTGTGGAGAACAGGTTTGTGATCACGAACAGCAAACGCAATTGGAAAAAGCAATATAACAAGCGAGACTACGATAATTACGTGGTAAACACAGAACTTATTGGTGAAGAGTCATATGAAATAAACAGCGACGGTCACATCGCTAAGACGAGCAGGGATATGTAACATGTCACTTCGAATAGTCCTGAGTATGCGAAGGACGTATCGAGAAGTAAATCACTTCCCCTTATAAACCATATTCATCATCTTCTCATCCTTTCTGTAAATATCCAAGTACCAATGAAGGCCTGAAGAGTCGGCTAGTACGGAATAATACTTTACATAAATTTGGATTGGTTTCCTTAGATTTACCTGTCGCTGTATTGGTGTAATAAAATAACTCATCAACGTGTCATATGGCAATCGCAAAGTATCTTCCCTGATAAGAAATTTAGCAGTCTCCACATATTTTTCAAGACGAATGCATCCATGACTTTGAAAGCGGTAAAAAGTTTTAAAATATTTTTTGCTGTTGGTATCGTGCAGGTAAATACCGTCTTTGTTGTAAAAGTTAAACTTGCAAATGCCAAGGCTGTTATCGCCTCCAATTCTTTGTCGGAATTTAAAAGGTAAATAATTTTTGTTGTATTTTTTCCAATTCAATTTTGATGGATCAAGTATGTTTCCTCTCCAGTCCACCACTTCAAAATTTTTACGGCTCAAATAACCTGTATCGCGCTGCACTGCAGGTAGGATTTCTTTCGTAGCAATACTATAGGGAACGCTCCAGTACGGGTAAATGGTAATGAAATTTATTTTACTTTTTATCAATGGAGTAGGAGTAGTTGGTTTTCCTACAACTACTTTAGAATACAATACAACCGTATCTCTTTTTTGTTTCTTGTCGTATTCATAAATGTACATATCTGCAGAGGGAATATTTACCCAGAAATATTTATTGGGATAACTATTGGGTTCCCAGCGCCAGCGTTCCAATGCCATTTCCATTTGGCGTATAATGTATTCTTTGCTGCTGCCCAATGCCTGCTTGGTAAACTTTCCTAATTTACCATCGGGATCAAGATTCATTTTTTTCTGAAATGATTTTAATGCTTTTGCAATTTTCACACTGTCGTTACCTGTCGCATTGGTATCGTAATCGCCGGTGATAAATAAACGTTCTTTTAGTTTGAGCCTGAGAACAGAATCCGTAGTGCTATAAAAAGGAATTGAATCCCAGTTTATATTTTCATTTTCAATAATGTAATTTTTTAATGCATATTTTAAAAATGTATATCCTTCATGCTTTGGTTCGAGTGAATCGAATGCAGCCCTGATGTTCCCGGTATTTAATCCATCTTTTAACATATTTAACCAGTTGGTATCGAGTTTTTGCGGCTTCCACTCCAGCATTAAAGTGTCAGGAGAAAAACGGCCCTTGTTAAGGTGGGCACCGAATGTAAAATAGGCATCACTTAATAATACTTCTGTTTCGGCAAGTGCGAAGGCATCGTAAATACTATCCTTTACATTTAATATTTTTTCTTTTAATTGCTGTAGTCTTTCAAAGTGATAATCGTTTGGGATAAGTCCATAGTAACGGGCATCGGTAATGATTGTAAAAAGTGTATCTGCTGTTGTATTATAAACGCCTTTGTTGGTCCAGAAAGGTGAGGCGATCTCAAAAAGAGGTTTTATGTAGGCTAAGGTTTTTAATGTATCCTTAACAAGTATAAGTGTGCTGTCGTTTAACTGTTTATCGAAAATACTTTTTAGTTCATCATTGACGGCGGCATTTACATCAATCACTTTTTTTACTTCAATAATTTTTTCTTTTACTTCTTTCTCATGATCACACGATGAAAAAAGCAATACAGTTAAAAGACAAACAGTAACTGAAATTTTATTGGAGAAGCACATGCGGAATTATGAATCAAACTTACGACAATTCCATGATATGCTTATGAAATGGACGTAACAGAAATTATTTTTTCTTCTTTGCTGTGGCTCTCTCAGCGTCTTCCTGAAGTCTGAATTTTACCATACGCTGGATCAATTTAATGGGCAGCGGCTCATCTAAAGGGAACTGTACGGCACCTTTTGACCATTTATAATCTTTGAATTCATGATTAAATTCCCTTATACCGGATGATGTTGGATAAAAACCAACATGTTTTTTATAGCCAGCAAAATAAACCAGCATTCCGTTCATTTTGTATGCGGGCATTTGATAACTGACCACTTCTTCTGCTTTAGGCGCAGCTTTTTTTATTATTGTCCTCAGGCGCTCCATTACTTCGCGAATCTTTACAGGAAACTTTGCTATATACCTATCAATTTCGTTTGGCTTGCTCATGTTTTAATAATTTATAGGTGACAAATATATTAAAACTAAGCCAAAAAATCAGGAACAAATATTGTCAGCGTATCAGGGAAATATTTCCGGTCTTCCTGATGTCAGGATTATTTATGATTCTTGCTCTGAGTGTGTAAATAAATACGCCGGTATTCAGTTCTCTTCCTTTGAAAGTACCATCCCAGGTTTGATTAATATCTTCGGAAGTATAAATTACTTCGCCCCAGCGATCCATGATCATAAATAGTATATCCGCCGGGCAAGGTGCATTTAATTGAAGTGCGTCATTATTTCCATCGCCATTGGGTGAAAATGCATTTGGAACAAAAACATCACAGTCTGAATAATCTATTACAAAAATATCTAATGAATCTGTTGATGAGCATCCGTTGCCATCAGTAACTGTTACATAATAACGAGTGGTTTTTTCCGGTGAGGCGATAGGGGCATTACATGTATTGCAGTTCAATCCTGTTGAGGGTGTCCATAAGTAATTTCCTCCACCGGATGAATTCAATTGAAAGCTATTTCCTTTAATAATTGTTGCTCCAACGCCTGCAATTGCCTGTGGTCCGTTTATTGCATTTATAGTGCAGGTATTTTGCATAGTGCATCCAAGATAATCTGTGATAATAACTGAATATGTTCCAACAGGTAAATTATTCTGTACCTGGTTGGTTGAACCTGTGTTCCATAAATAATGATAAGATGAAATGCCCCCTGAGGCTGATACGAATGCCGAGCTATTATTGTTTCCACAAATAATATCATGAGTTGTAATTGTTGACGTAAGCACAGAAGGTTCGGTTATTGCCATCGCAAGTGATTTGATACAACCTGCGGAATCAGTTACTGTTACCGAATATGTTCCTGCTGAAAGATTAGAAACTGAATTTCCTGTGCCTGTTGTACCAAACCATTGATAAGAGTAGGGTGCAGGCCCGCTAAGAATATTAACTGCGGCTGTCCCGTCTGTGGAACCAAAGCACGTAACACTTGTTGGGCCGGTAAGTGTTGCAGTTAAAACAGTTCCTGCGTTCACGGTAAAACTTGTGATCACAGGACAAAGATTATTATCAAAGGTTGCTACTGTATATGTTCCGGGTGCCAAACCGCTCACCGATAATAAAGTGCCTCCATTGAACCAGGAATATAAATAGGGCGAAGATCCTCCGGTTGCTGTAATAGCTGCACCACCATTGGCGACCCCGCATGACGATGATACAGGTGTAACGCTTACTGAAATTGCACCCGGCTGCACAACTATAAATGTTTGTGTGGAAATGCAGCTGGTTGCGTTGTCTAAAATAGAAACACTGTATGAGCCAACTGTAAGATTACTTACGATCGCATTTGTATTTCCATTCGACCATAAATAACTATAGTTGCCCGAACCTCCTGTAACAACAGCGTTTGTAGAGCCATTGTTCATTCCAAAACAAGAAATGCTAACCGTTGCAATTGGATTTATTGTTGGTCCGCCTGATGTGTTTACAACCGATGTGGTAAATGTAGGACATCCATTACTTCCGGTAACCGTAGCGTTGTAAAAGCCTCCTGAAATTGATGACAATGAATTTGTTGTCATCCCATTATTCCATAGATAAGTATAAGGCCCGGTTCCGCTTGTTATGGTTATTCCAGTTGATCCATTGTTTTGCCCGCAGGTAGCATTGTTTGCTGATGTAGTCAAACCCGGCCCTGAATTAATTGTTACCACGCTATAAGTTGTATCTCTCACCCCGAGGCAATTATCAACCACCATTGAAACCGTGTACGATCCTGCCGCATTAAAAGTATGGGAAGCATTTGCAGCAGAAGAATTATTTAAAGATCCGGAAGAGGGATCTGCAAAATTCCAATTATAATTATGAAGCATATCATTGCAATTAGCCGTACTGTTATTATTAAAATTAACTGCGGCAAAATTGCAGGCGCTTGTAATCGACGGTGTAATTATTGCATCAGGTTTATCTGCATAGCGAAAAAAATCGCCTATGTACATGGCATAACTACTTACAATCGCGTAGCCTCCGTATAACCAAAGCCCGTTCTTATTTTTCCAGTAGCAGGAACCTGCTCTTGTACCAGGATAATTTGCTGCGGCTGCTTGTCCCATTGTTCCATACGTTGCGGTTGTGTTAGTAATACTGCTTCCATTCATCAAAGCCCATTTGTTCTGCTGTATATTATATTTCCAAAGATCTCCATAGCTAACAAGATTATTGTTTAACAATCCCATTCCACCATACATCCAAAGATTTCCGCATTCATCTGTCCAGTGCGCTGCAGTGGTAGTTCTGCCTGCAGGAATATAATTTATTGCCGCGTTGCAAATCGGTCCGTAATTTCCACTTACATTCTCTACAGAGTCACCGCTCACCCATGTCCATGTATCCCCGTTGATGTTATATTTCCAAAGATCGTTTCCTACTTTACCACTGCCACTGTTTAACATTCCATTCCCACCCCATAACCATAGATCACCACTCAGATCGGTCCATGCAGTATTTCCAAATCTTCCTCCCGGTGTATTCGCAATTGCTGCTACACCTTTCGCTCCGTAGCCGCTATAGTTTATAGATCCAAAGGCATTATAAAAATTATCCCGTACTTGTTTCCATTGTCCGTATGCAGGACTTCCGGGGTTCGGGTTAAATACCCAAAGATCATTCATATTACCCGGCCAACTCCCTGCTGCTGCATTGTTCCATCCATCACCACCAAACAACCATAACAAACCATTATTATCTGTCCATGTTGCTGCGTGATATCTGCCACCTGGTGAGTTCAGGGGATCATAAACACCAACACCGGAATTTACTACTCCTGGCTGAACAAATAAGGGAGTAGAACTTCCATTCACCCATGTCCATTTGTTATAATCAGTACTCATAGGATCCGGATCATACATCCACATATCATTCAAATAATTATTGTTCGCATCCTTTCCGCCAAAGAGCCAGAATTTTCCATTGTTATCTTTCCAGAACATACAGCTTCCCTGCCTGTTTCCGGGAGTGTTTGTAGAATTTGAAACGCCTTGCGTTCCATAAATAGGAGGGATATTAGTTAAGCTGGTATAGTCACGTTGCCCGCGCATTAAGGTCCACATATTGGTTGCAGGATCATATTTCCATATTTCATCGCCCGCGCCATATCCGCCGCCGGTTGCATATAGCCAGAAAATGCCCTGATCATCGGTCCAGCAGGGTGAACCGTTTACGCCGCCCGGGTAATTATTTGGATGTGGTGTTAATGTGGTTGTTTCAACGGGTTGTATATTTATAACAGCAAGGCCCGATAGAAATGTATTTGGCCCTTTTACCCATGTCCATTGGCCTTGAGAGTAGCTGTTTGCGAATGATATCAGCAGAAAAGTGATTAGCAGTGATCTCAGATTCTTCATTTTTATGGGGTTTAAAATGTTGAATGAACATAATAATAGCTTTTGAGGCGGATTTCTGAAAGATTATATTTTTTTATTATATCAATTCTACCGATTCAGAAATGGGATAATTTCCTATTCTCGTAATAAGCAATAGAATAGGTATCTTTGGGCTCTTAAAAGTATTTATGAAAGATTTTAAAAAGTATTATATACTTAATGCTCCGCCCGAGGACGTTTACTTGGCGCTCACTATTCCCACTACGATCGCTTTATGGTCGGGAGATTTGGCGGAAATGTCTACCGAACCTGGTTCTGAATTTTCTTTGTGGGATGGAAGTATCTCCGGAAAAAATTTAGAATTTGTTGAAGGAAAAAAAATAGTTCAGCAATGGTATTTTGGAGAAGAAACGGAAGAGTCTGTTGTTACTATCCTGCTGCATAAACATGCTGCCGGAACTTCTGTTGAATTGAGGCATGTAAATATTCCCGATGAAGCATATGATGATATTGTTGACGGATGGAATGATAATTATTTTGGTGCGCTTGAACATTTTTATGCTGAATAGAAAATGAATTTTGAAGATCTGAATTTAAGTAAGCCGTTGTTGAATGCATTGTCGGATATAGGATACATGAATCCTACGCCGATACAGGAAAAAGCATTCCCGGTTATTATGTCGGGTAGAGACGTTGTTTGTATTGCACAAACCGGAACCGGTAAAACATTTGCATATTTATTACCCTTGCTCAGGAGTTTAGCTTACTCAGAGCAAAGACAACCACGTATTTTAATTGTTGTTCCTACTCGCGAATTGGTATTGCAGGTAGTTACGGAGGTTGAGAAATTAACGACGTATATGAATATCCGCTGCCAGGGAGTTTATGGCGGTGTAAATATAAATACACAAAAAGAATCTGTTTATAGTGGTGTTGATGTACTTGTGGCAACCCCGGGAAGATTAATGGATCTGGCGCTTACCAGCGTGTTAAGGTTACGCTCTGTTCAGAAATTAGTTATTGATGAGGTAGATGAAATGTTTAATCTTGGTTTTCGCACACAACTCACCAGTGTGATTGGTATGTTACCGCAGAAGAGACAAAATTTATTGGTCTCTGCTACCCTGAGTGAAGACGTAGAGAAATTCATCAAGGATGTTTTTTATGATCCATTCAAAATCGAAGTGATCAGCAGGGGAACTCCTTTGGAGAAAATCACTCAAAAGGCATTTCATGTTTCTAATTTTTATACTAAAATTAATTTGCTGGAACATTTATTGGCAGATAAAACATTAAGTAAAATATTGGTATTTGTAAAAAGCAGGAAGCTGGCGGACCTATTGTATAAAGAAGTTGAAGCTAAATTTCCTGATCAGATAGATGTAATACATTCCAACAAATCACAGCCACAGCGTATTAATTCTGTTAAACAATTTGAAGACGGGACACATCGTGTGCTTATCGCCACAGATATAATAGCACGAGGGCTTGATATAAAAGATATTACGCATGTTATAAATATGGATACGCCTGATAGCCCGGGTGATTATATTCACAGGATAGGCAGAACGGGCAGGGCAGATAAGGCAGGGGAGGCAATTACCTTTGTGAATGAAGAAGAACAAGTCTTAATGGAGGAGATAGAAAAAATGATGAACAAAACTATTCCTTTGGAAATGTTTCCGGAGGAGGTAGCTGTTTCACCACGTTTACTGGAAGATGAGAAAGATCCGGTGCTGTTCGATAAAAATTACATGAAGATCCATACCAAAAAAAAATCGGGAGGAAAATTTCATGAGAAAAAAGAAAAAAACAAAAAAGTAAATCTTGGTGGTCCGAGCAAGCGCAATCCACGTATGGGCAGCGCTGCGAATAAAAGAAATAGAAAAAATAAGTATAAATAATTTTCATTAACATTTTTTCGTTTCGCCCTTCGAGAACCTCATGACTCATGAATGAAACCACATCTTCAATAAATCTACATTTTTAGATTACCTTTGCATCTCAAAATTACACATGGTTGATATAGGAAAAATAAACGCACTCCCAATAGTAAGGCTTGATAAAAAGGGCGCTTACTTTGACGGCGGGGCTATGGGCGATATTTTTATGGAGAAGGAATTAGTTCCTCAAGATGCGAAGGAAGGCGATACACTGGATGTTTTTGTTTATCCCGATTCCAGCGATAATCTTATTGCCACTACGGAGAGGACATTGGCTATGGCCGGAGAATTTGCGTTGCTTGATGTTGTATCAGTAAATAAGATCGGGGCATTTTTAGATTGGGGTTTGCCAAAAGATATTTTAGTTCCTTTTCGTGAGCAGCAGAACCCGATGGTAGAGGGAAGATCGTATGTGGCGTTTGTTTTTGTGGATCATGATACCAATCGTATGATAGCTTCTACAAAGCTGGATGAATTTTTAGGAATAGAACCGCATAGCTTTAAAGAAGCCGATGAAGTTGATTTGATAATTTTTAAGAGAACGGAGCTTGGTTACAAGGCAATTATAAATAATAAGCAGCAGGGAGTATTATATAAAACAGAAATATTTCAGCAGCTTGCTATTGGAGAACGTACCAAGGGGTATATCCGAAAAATAAGGGAGGATGGGAAGATCGATCTTATTTTACATAAGCCTGGCTATGAAAAAGTTGATAACGTTTCAAAACAGGTATTGGATAAATTGAATGAGGCAAATGGTTTTATAGAACTCAATGATAAAAGTACTACACAGGAAATTTACCGTACGTTTTCCATCAGCAAAAAAACATTTAAGAAAGCTGTCGGCGCACTTTATAAAGAAAGGTTGATCACTATTGAAGAGGGTGGAATAAGACTCGTGAAAAAGTAATTTTAGTTCTTTATTCTATCGGTGTCGTCTTAATTAATATCAAAAATTTCACTTGATTACTGTGCGATAGGCCGAAAATCCGCCGTGCTCGGGTCAGCTGGTGTGCCTACGGATCGGATTTTCTTGACTTTTTTCTTACTTTTTTGGTTCAAGCAAAAAAGTAAGAAAAGAAAAAATATTTAGATGACTTTCAATTTGCAGAAACATTATTTTATATTGTATTTTCAAAAGAATTTAACCAAAAATAATAATGCCATTAACCAATAACGACATACTTAAAAAACTTCGTGTAGCACTTTCACTGAAGGATACCGATATTATAGAAATCATGAAGCTGGTTGATTTTAAAACCAGCAAGAGTGAAATAAGCTCCTTTTATAGGAAAGAAGATCATCCCAATTATGTATTGTGCGGTGACCAGTTCCTTCGTAATTTTTTAAACGGATTGATCATTTTCAAGCGAGGGCCTATGCCTCCGAAGGGTGGTAGTAATCCTGAAGATCAGGAATAGAGAATCCATCACACAAGAATGTCAGTTCGAGTAGTCCAGATATTACCATCTGGACGTATCGAGAACTTTTTGTACCTGACAGTCTACTTCTCGATACGCTCCGCTACTCGAAGTGACAGATCCAAAAAAATAAGCTATTTTTGCAGCCCTATAATTCAGGTTTATGATAGCGGCATCCAATCTTTCTTTACGTTACGGCAAGCGCATTTTGTTCGATGAGGTGAATATAAAATTCACTCCTGGAAATTGTTATGGGGTTATTGGTGCAAACGGTGCAGGAAAATCTACATTCTTAAAAATACTTTCAGGCGAAATTGATCCAACAACAGGACAAGTTTCTATTACTCCCGGTGAACGCATGAGTGTGTTAAAACAAAATCACTTTGAGTTTGATGAGTTTGAGGTATTGAAGACTGTATTGATGGGAAATAAAAAACTCTGGAACGTTGTACAGGAAAAAGACGCTCTTTATGCCAAGCCCGATTTTAGTGATGCAGACGGTGTAAGGGCAGGGGAACTCGAAATTTTATTTGCCGAGATGCTGGGTTGGAACGCGGAGAGTGATGCTGCGGGATTATTAAGTAACCTTGGTGTTAAAGAAGAGTACCACAATAAATTAATGAGTGAATTAAGTGGTAAAGAAAAAGTAAGGGTATTATTAGCGCAAGCCATATTCGGTAACCCGGATATTTTGTTGCTCGATGAGCCTACGAATGACCTTGATGTGGAAACAATCGCATGGTTAGAAAATTTTCTAGCCGATTTTGAGAACACAGTTATTGTTGTATCTCACGACAGGCACTTTTTAGATGCGGTATGTACACATATTGCGGATATTGATTTTAGTAAAATACAATTATTCACAGGTAATTATACTTTCTGGTACGGATCAAGTCAATTGGCATTGCGCCAGCGCTCCGATCAGAATAAAAAGGTAGAAGATAAACGGAAAGAGCTGCAGGATTTCATTGAGCGCTTCAGCGCCAATGCTTCCAAATCAAGACAGGCCACCAGCCGTAAAAAATTGCTGGAGAAATTAGTGGTGGAAGATATTAAACCATCAACAAGAAAATATCCCGGGATTATTTTTAAAGCTGAGCGTGATTGCGGCGATCAGATATTGAGTGTTACTGATCTTTCTAAAATATCACCGGAAGGAAATCCTTATTTCGCCAAGGTAACTTTTACGATGACTAAAGGAGATAAAGTAGTTATACTTTCCAAAGAACACATAGCCATCACCAGTTTTTTTGAAATATTGGTTGGCAATGAAAAACAGGATAAAGGAGAATTTGATTGGGGAAGCACAATTACCAAATCGTATTTACCTAATGAGAATGCTTCTTTTTTCTCTGATGGCGATCTGAATTTAATTGACTGGCTTCGTCAATACTCTATTGATAAAAGTGAAACTTATATTCGCGGCTTCCTTGGTAAAATGCTTTTCTCTGGTGAAGAGTCATTAAAAAAATCAAATGTATTATCCGGTGGAGAAAAGGTACGCTGTATGATATCACGTATGATGTTGACCAGCGCTAATTGTTTGATACTGGATGAGCCGACAAATCACCTTGACCTGGAATCGATCACCGCATTTAACAATGCACTAAAAGATTGGAAGCATGTTGCACTGTTTACTTCTCATGACCATGAGTTTGTTCAAACTATTGCTAATCGCATCATTGAAATTACTCCTAATGGTATCATTGATAAACGCATCACCTACGATGAATACATTGCAGATGAAGGTGTGAAGCAATTGAGAGAGAAAATGTATGCCTTACCCGCTGCTAAGAAAGTAAAATAGACCTTCGGGTAGATTCTACTCACACTCTATTCATTCTTTCATATAAATCCTGAGCTGGTCGAAGGCTCAATTGCTGCTGATATTATTGTTTTCTGTAGTCACCTTCAGAATATTCGACTTTATTAATTTTGAAATGATATCTTTCGCAAAATCATCTGCGAATGTTTGCAGGTTGTCTGATTCATACGTTTGAGATTGTGCCGACCAGATCAATTCTTCTGTTTGTGCGTCGTACAAATTTGTCTCTATAAAATAAATATTTTCCTGCGTATAATACCCTGGATCCTGGAAACGAGGGGACCAATGATCGTAATAACCCCAGAAAGTACCGTAATAACCAAATGAAGGATAGGGTGCATAGTTATAAGTTCCGGGCACATATCTCGTCTCTGTTTTTTTGTCGATAATGGATACTGTGAGAATAGCATCTGTTCCATTGCCTCGCATTGAATCCATCAATAACATTTTCTGGTCCTTGTCATCAATAAATTTCGGTGGAAGTATATCTATACTTTTCGAAACAGCCACACCATTATTACGTAAGTTGTTTGCCAGGCTTTGTTCCAGCATTGCTTTGGAACTTACGTTGCTGGTGAGTGCCGCCACCGTTATTTGATCATAAGTTTTATTAATATTTTGTTTGTTCCATGTACCGGTAACAATAGTGGATGATGTTGCGCAGGAATATAAATAAACGGATAACCCTATAGTAATAACTGCTAACAATATAATGGTAACTATTCTTTTCATGTGTATATAATTTTTAAGTTTTTTTTGTCACATTCCCGCCTGCCTTGAATGGTATCAAAACTGTGCCAATGAATAAATGCAGAGAATGAATTAAATCACCAATAAGAGTAAAATGAATTCAGGAGATTTTTCCTCAGTGTGAGAAATCACTTAGACAGTGGACGCCTATTTTCCTCCCAGGTATTCATAGTCCGGCATTAAATATCCGCGATCTTTCAATAGGCTAAAAGGTACAACCGCAATACGAAAACTGTCACAACTACGTGCCATTCCGTGAAAAGTTGCTCCAATATAAATACCCTCGCAGGAAAATCCCGTGGGTGCCAATAATCCGTCTTGAAAATAATTACATTCGCCTTCAGATTCTTTATACATGTCCGTGATCTCTATAAATTGTTTTGGAAGATAAGAGGAAAGAATCCAAATTATATTTGCGGAAAGTTCTTCAGCAGCAACAATTTCACTTATTTCAATTTGTTTTTCTTTTTTAAGGTCTATTTGAATAATGTTGGTTCCCCAATCAGGATGAACACCGCCATCCCAGTCGGCTGCAATTTGAAAGCTCAATATATTGTTGCAGACAGATGCTTCATTTATATCCGAATCATAACGCCCATCACATGGACGTACCATGTGATAAATTATTTCCTGGAAGCGGATGTCTTCTATAATATGCTTCACTTTAGTACTCAAGGAGTCAAACTTAAAATTTTTACCTGATATTTTAAGATCGTATGTTTGATTGGCTATAATAGTATAAAGAAATGGATCTGTTTTTTTTAGTGAATCCACAGAAGGCAAGTGTCCGTATTTATGCGGCAATTTTTTCAGATCAACTGTGGTTAACTTGAAATTATTGACCGTATCTTTTTTTGTATAGATACCCCTCCAACGGTCATTCTTTTGTTTTATGATTTTAATTGTGATCTCTCCTGAATTTTTTCCCCAGTGGTCTTTTTCTCCAATTAGTGTTATCGTGTCCTGCTCAATATTTACATCCACGCAAGTCTGATAGTTTTCATAATAGTAAGTTCCATCACATCCTCCATCTTTTAGGCAGGGAACATCAATGATAATAGGACTCTTGCCAATTTTGCCCTGCAGGATTAAATGTTCTTCCTGCGAAAAAATAGTAGGGGTAAATGCAAGGAAAAATAAACAGGCTATTAATAATTTTGTTTTCATTTGAAGCATAAAGCTACAAAATTGTAGGGATTTATCTTGTTGTATAAGTCTTGTCTTCGACAGGCTCAGACTGACGCCCTCCGGGAGGTAGAAGAATGTCAGTTCGAGTTTTCCATCCATATACAAGGGATGGAAAGTATCGAGAACTATTCGAAGCACCATCTTACTTTAACTAAGCGCCATTTCACTATTACAAAATATTGTGCCTTCTCCTCAAATTTGTCTCTCTTGGAATTTCCCACCCCATTGTATTTAATGTCAAGAAGCTCATGTTCTTGCGTTTTTTATGTTTTTCTTTTTCTTTTTCATTTTTGTTCGAAATGCTCTTCCTTAAACGTTTTTGAAATGTGTTTCAATAATCTTTTCCATTTTTTGTCTTGTCAAAGGCTTTTTTATATAATCAGAAATAAAACTCCATGTTTTACTTCTTGCTTCATCTTCCAGATTTTTGGAAGTTGAGAGCATAATAATTATCACCTTACTTTGTAACTCTTTATCCAGCAGATTATATTCCTGAAGGAAATCCCAACCATTCATGCCGGGCATGTTTATATCAAGAAAAATCAAGTCAGGATGCTCATCTCCATTGTTCTTAATTGATTTTAAGCATTCCAATGCAGCCAGTCCATCATTCATCGTTAAGATAATAGCTTCCGGATTGTTTTTCTTAATCTCTCTTGCATGAAAAAAATTGTCATTGATATTGTCATCAACCAACATGATAGATTTCAATTTTTTGTTCATTGTGCTAAATTTGGAATTGTGAAATTAAAAGTACTTCCTTGCCCAATGGTTGATTCAACACCAATTTCTCCTTGATGTAACTGCACTATTTTTTTACAATTGGAAAGCCCTATTCCGCTTCCTTTATATTCTACTTCAGTGTGCAAACGCTGGAAGATATCAAATATCTTTTTAAAATGCACAGGGGCAATTCCTATTCCATTGTCGGCAACTGAGAATTTCCATTTTCCCTTTAATTTCTCTGACCGGATTTGAATTTTTGGTTGAACGCCCCTTTTCTGAAATTTAATTGCATTTGTAATTAGGTTTTGGAATAGTTGGCGCATTTCTACTTCGTATACATTCAGCACAGGCATTTCTGTTATTTCTATGGTCGCTTTTGAAGTTTTTATGATATTCTCAAGGTCAGCAAGCACATCATCAATTATTTTTTTACAATCAACCTTAGTAAGTTTAATATTTCGCCCCAGACGGGAAATGTCAGCAAGTGAGTCGAGTAGTGTGCTCATTCTTATGGCGGAATCAGTAATTAAATGAAGATATTTGCGTGCATTGTCATCAAGTATCTTTGAATAATCATCTTCTAATACTTGGATGTAATTTGAAACTGTACGAAGGGGTTCTTGAAGATTATGGGAAACAACATAGGTAAACTGTTCAAGTATATTGTTTGCTTCAATCTGAAACTCGAGCTCTTTATTGACAATGATTAAGGGAGGTTCTATTAATTGATTTTAACAAATGTAACCGTATTTTTTTTTAG
>CAZQIC010000098.1:0-18498 GCA_964593555.1 uncultured Bacteroidia bacterium
ATTAGTTATATCGTTATTTATTAACAATTTGATTTTTAGAACTCCCCTTAAGATATCTAACTCTTCCAATTATGAATTCAAATATCAAACCAGTTCAAACCAACCCAATATATTTCAGTTACAACCGGTGCCAGATAATAGTAATCCAAACAATATCACGCTTGGTAATCCCGATCTATTGCCAACCTTTGCACATCGACTTAGTGCATCGTATTCAGTTCACAAACCCATCTCAGGCAAAAATCTTTGGACAAGGCTGAGTTATGATATAACAAACAATTCTTTTGCCAACAAAACATTTTACGATTCGCTCGGAAGAAGAGTAAGCCAAACGGTTAACGTACCTTATGGAAATGCTTATGGAAATTTTTACCTCTGGGGAGGTTTTCCCATGTTTTCGAAATTATTGCAACTGGAGCCAAATGTCAACAGTACATATAGTAAGTCTGTTAGTTATATTAATGGATTGGAGAACATAACCAGCGAATGGGGCTCCGAAACAGGTTTGGGAATTTCAATGGAAAAGAAAAGTTTTACCGCACGTATTGGAGGAAGTTTCACATATAAAGCTCCGCATTCCTCAATAAATATCCAAAGTAACAAACCCTACACGGTTCAGGAGTATAGCAGCAGCCTCAACATTAAATTCCCTAAAAAGTTTGTATTGATAACGGATGCTGCTTATACCTTAAATACTAGGCGGAGCGAGGGATATAATATTGATTACCTGATCTGGAACATGACGCTTGAAAAAACTTTTTTTAAGCACGACGACCTGGTTGCATCGGTTGGTGTAACAGATTTACTTAATGAAAATATCAGTGCTGCAAGAACCGTGAATGACAATGTGATCGTTGATAACAAAACAACAGTTATCGGAAGATATTTGCTTGCAAAATTGGTTTACAAATTCAATAGCAGCAATAAAAATAACAACGGAGACGATGACGATTTTTAGAATTATAACTATCTGGGTTTTTGTTTTCTTTTGGACGGCTTCTGCAGCGCAGGTAACGGCAGGGAAGATAACTTATGAGAGAAGAACTAATTTATACAAAAAATTAAAAGGGGATTGGGTGAAAGAATGGGTAAAAGAAGAAGATAAAAATAAAATAGATTTTTTTGAACTTTATTTTTCCGATACACTGTCTGTTTTTAAACCGAAGGATGATGGGTTGAAAGAAAAATTATCATGGACAACTTCTAAAAATTCGGTGTACCAGAACTTTAATACGAAACAGCTATTTTTGGTTAAGCCAATCTGGGGGGAAGAATTATATCTTAAGGATTCGCTTCGAACAAGAAAATGGAAGATCACTGATGGCAAAAGGAAGATATGCGGCTACGATTGCAGGAAAGCAATTTGGCAAGCTAATGACAGTGTTCGTATTTATGCATGGTATACCGATTGGATAATACCAAGTACGGGTCCCGAAAGTTTTAACGGCTTACCGGGAACAATTTTAGGATTGGCAACTGAGGATGGGGGAGTGGTTTATTTTGCGAAGTCGGTTGAGCTAAATAAACCCACTGCTGAAGATTACGCCCTGCCAAAAATGAGTAAAAAAACAAAAGTATATGAGGAGGAAGAATTAAAAGCAAAATTGGAAAAAGATTTTGGTGATTTCCCCTGGGGAAAGAGTATGATAAGCGAGAATTTCGGTGTCTGGTAATCCCTCTTATTTCTCAAAAAAATGCATTTCGGAAATATAATTGTACACACCCTGCGGCAGCATAAAACGAATATCTTTTTTTTCTTTAATGGCGTTGCGGATAAACGTTGCGGAGATATCCATTTGAGGAGCAGCAACTAATTTAACTTTAGGATGATCCCTTAATTTACCACCGTCAGTTCCCGGTCTGGGGTACACAAATAATTCATATTGGTTAAGAATCTCTTCATAATTCTTCCACTTATGAAATGTTTCAAGGTTGTCGGCACCGAGTATAAGTACAAATTTATTTTCGGGATGTTTTTCTTTTAAATAAGTAAGTGTATTTATTGTGTATGATGGTTGAGGTAACGAGAATTCTATATTGCTTACTTTGAATTTAGTGTAATCATATATGGCTTCTCTTACGAGGCGCAAACGCTGCTCGTTTGGCAGCAGAGATGATTTTTCTTTTAAAGGATTATGAGGTGAAATAACAAACCATACTTCTTTAAGATCGGTAAACTCTGCCATGTAATTAGCAATTACCAAATGCCCAATGTGAATTGGATTAAATGAGCCGAAGAATAGACCAACCTTTTTCATTTTGGAAAGGAGGCTATAATTTTTTCCAAATCTTCAGGAGTATCTATAGATTGAGATTCTCCATCAGTAATAGCAGTTTGAATTTTAAATCCGTTCTCTATCCAGCGAAGCTGCTCAAGTGATTCGGCGAGTTCCAAAGGTGATTGTGGCAATTGTGTAATTTCTTTTAGTACCGATGAATGATATCCATAAATTCCAATATGTTTATAATAAACATGTTTGTTCATCCAATTATTAATATCTAACCCACGATGATGGGGAAGGGGAGAGCGGCTGAAGTAAATTGCTTCACCTTTTTTATTGACGATTACCTTTATTGTATTCTCTTTCACGAGGTCGTCAAGCGTGTTTAATTTTTTTATTAATGTTGCAAGCTGCACATTTTCTTTTGCCGTAAAGCAGGAACATAAAAGATCAATTTGTGCGGGGTCAATAAAGGGCTCATCGCCTTGGATATTAATTACAACATCAAATTTTCCTTCTTCCTTTTGGAATGCTTCAAAACACCTGTCGGTCCCTGTTGGATGGTTTGCGGAAGTCAGCATCACATTCCCTCCAAAACTTTCAACATGTTTTTTTATGCGTTCATCATCCGTTGCAACTATTACTTTTTTAATGGTTATTGATTTGCAGGCTTGCTCGTAAACACGCTGTATCATGCTCTTTCCATTAATGTCAATAAGCGGTTTGCCTGGAAATCTTGTTGATGCGTGTCGCGCTGGTATAATTCCTATGAAATTCATGAATAAAGGCTTCTGACTAAGTTACTAATTATCCCGGCTACTTTAATTATTGCGGGGGGTTTGTTGAGCCCCTGAGGTACTCGAAGGGTCGAAACGAACGATTGGAGTTTTTGTCAGCGCCCAGGTATTGCAGGAGTGGATACTTTGTAAAAACATTGTTAACTTTGTCCTTTACCCCAAAGATATGTTCGTCGTAATAGCAGGTTCGGTTAGGAGATTAGTGCTACTTGTTCTTGCAAGCTGCTTATTAACTAGTTATCACGTCCCTGATCCAACGGTAAAAGGCATAATAACTGATATGCTTGCATCGATAAACGGTATTCAGACTTTACGATATAATTTAAAATTTACCGAAAGGATAAAGGGACAGATGAAAAAATCGGAGTCCTCAATTAAATTGCAGCGGTCTCCAAGAAAACTCTATATGCATTTAAAAGGTCCTGAATTATTGTGGATAGAAGGTAGTAATAATGGCGATGCTTTAGTAAACCCTAATGCCTTTCCATATTTTAATCTTAATCTTGATCCAAATGGTTCTTTATTAAGAACAGATCAGCATCATACCATCAATGAAGTCGGATTTGAATATATGGCCGAAATTTTGAGTTATGAAATAAAAAAGGAAGCTTCACATTTCGATAAAACATTCACTTACACAGGCTTGGGAACAATGGCGGGCAGAGAATGCTATAAGGTCACGATCAGCGACCCTGCGTTTTCTTTTATTGATTATGTTGTGAAGAAAAATGAAACGATAATAACTGTTGCTAAGAAATTACGCTTGAGTGAATATATGATCCTGGAAAATAACAAAGGCATTAAGGATTATTATAGCGTGAAGGAGGGAATGACGATTAAAGTGCCAACGTCCTATGCAAAGTTTACAGTGCTTTATATCGACAAACAAAATATGCTGCCTATTGGAAATACAGTAACAGATGACAAAGGCATATTCGAAGCATACGAATATCATAACCTACAGCTGAATTCAAAAATAGCACCGGAAGAATTTACCAAAGAGTATAAGGATTATAAATTCTGATGTGTTGTTATAGATAGTCTATCTATTCAAATTCAAACATTCTGTTTAAAATTACCACCTTCTGACTTGTAATGTATTTGTGTAAATGATTATTTATTTGATTCATGTAGGAGTAATTTTGTCCTGTTAAATAAAAATCTACATGAAAAGGAATCAGCAATTCATACTATTGTTTTTGTTCGTAACAATGCTTTCTGTAGCGCAAACTGCGCCAGATATTGTCAAGCCAAAAAAGAAAATCAGTTCAATTAGTATAGGTATTGCTTCTGGCACTGGTTCTTCCTGGTATTACCGGGTTAGTCCAACCATAGATGTGACACTTAAGAAACATACTTTTGGGATCGCTCCTCTTTTTGCCTTTCAGTCATATTATAATGATGATAAATTTAATTCTAACCTGGAACTTTCGGGAGTAAAAGGTATTATGAGTTACCGAATAAAAGAGGAAACTAAAAGGGTTGGCATATCAGTTGAGGTAGCGTCTGTTTATTTAAGACAACAGGTACATTTTAATAATAGGTATGCTTCATTTTTAGAAACAGTCAATATTTTCTCCAATTGCATGGGGTTGCGTTCGGAGTATACTATTATCGAGAATTTATCAGTTCAATGTGCTGCTATGTATGGTGTGCAGGTAAGAAGAAGCTCTAATTATAAAAACTATAAGGATCCTGATTCACTCATAGAGTCACATTATAAATCTAATGACACAGATTGGATCATGGAGATTTCAATGAAGTATAAAATAAAAATTATCTGATTAACGAAATGTTTCCCGTTCGGACAACTTCAGTCCCATTGATGGAGATTGCATTTAAATGGTAGATATAAACTCCTGTGTTTAATAATTTATTTCTGTACCAACCATCCCAGCCAACTGAAGGATCGGTTGTTTCAAACATCTTTTCTCCCCAACGGTCATAAATGGAAAATAGTAATGTTTTAATGCAGTTGTTCCCCAACAAAAATAAAATTTCATTTTGCCCATCATTGTTGGGAGAAAAGGCAGTGGGTACAAATATTTCTCCGCAGACAAGTTCAACGGAAACAACAATTGAATCAAGTTTTGTGCATCCGGCAGCATCCGTCACTATTACATAATAGGTGGAGTTATGTTGTGGAGAAGCAGTAACAACGGCGCAAGTCACGCAGCTTAAACCTTCTGAGGGATACCAGGAATAAGTGCCTCCTCCGCTTGCAGAAATAATGGTATTCGCACCTTGTAAAATAGTAACATCGGCACTTACGGCAACTGTTGGAGAATTAACCGTTACACTTACAAATGCGGAATCGGAACAATTATTTACATCAGTTCCTATCACAGTATAAGTGGTTAAAATAAACGGATCAGCCATTACTGTCGATCCTGCTGTTGAACTTAATCCTGCGGATGGCCCCCAAATAAAGTTAACGGCACCGGCCGCTGTGAGCGTAGTTTGGCTTCCAAAACAAATAGTATCATTTTGTGAAACGGTTAATACGGGCAATTGATTTACTATTACTGATACTGTTTTAATTGCAGAACTACACCCGTTGCTATCAATAGCGTTTACAAAGTAAGTGGTAAAATCAGTTGGAGAAACAACAATGGAAACTCCCGTTGTTCCTCCGGGATTCCATGTGTAAGAATAATTACTTACTCCTCCTGTAGCAAAAGCAGTCAGTATTGTGTTAGAGCCAATACACATAGATGCATTTGAACTGCTGACAATAACAGGAGAAGGCTGGGTAATTGCTACGGTTGTAACCGACGAACAATTGTTAGCATCGGTAATTGTTAAGGAGTAGCTACCGGAAACAAGTCCTGTTATAGAAGTGTTGGTGTTATTTGAGGGAGCCCAGGAATAATTATACCCCGTTGTTCCTCCTATTGCCGAAGCAGCAATAGATCCTGTGCTGTCTCCATTGCAAATAACATTTGTATGCAAAGTGATCAACGCAAATAATGAAGCCGGTTGAGTTATTGTTAATGAATCAGTAACCGAGCAGCCTCCACCATCAGTAACAGTTATTGTATAACTGCCTGTCTGCAATCCGCTTGCCGTGTTATTTGTTCCTCCTGCAGGAGACCATGCGTAAGTGAATGGACCTGTGCCGCTGGCAATATTTATTGCAGCCGTGCCGTTTGCTGAGCCATTACATAAAACATTTGTGATAGCCGGAGGGGCAAGGTCGGGTCCGTTAACAGTTAAGTAAGCAGGTTTGATAAGTGAATCTTTTCCGCACTGACTTGTTATATTAAGTTTTACAGTATACGTTCCCGGATTATTGTAGATAATATTTGTTGGATGATGAAGAGTTGATGTAGATGTTGAGGCTCCTGTGAAAGTCCAAAGCCAGGAAGTTCCCGAAGTATCACATAAGTTGCTGGTGATGGAACTAAAATTAATCGATGTTCCGGTACAGAAGTTAACTTGACTGGCAGAAAAATCCAGATTGATAGGAGGTTTTTTCCCACACGTATTTCCACATAACTCGGAAACAAAACTATCATCTCCTCCGCCTGCAAATGCAGTTTGATATGCACCGGGTGTCACAGGATAAGCGCCGTTCGAAAAGCCTCCCATATAAACAAGGCTGCCGTTCAATGCACATGAGCCGTGCGATTCATCATGGCCTGTTCCACCGATATATCCTGAACAAATCCTGGAACCACTGGCAGAAAATTTTGCCAGGTAATTATCTTCATCACCACCAAACTGGGTTTGATATGCACAGGAAGTGACAGGAAAATTATTGCTGTAAGTATCGCCCGTTACATAGATATCGCTATTGTTATCTGCAACTATTCCATGTCCTTCTTCTTCATTACTTCCGCCTAAATATGTTGCCCACTGCCGCACACAAGTAGAATCTAACTTGACGACAAAAGCATCCTTTGTTCCTACAATTCCCGCTTTATTTGTTTGAAAAGCTCCGGTAGTAATTGGGAAATTATTCGAGAGAGTGCTTCCGGTAAATATTACATTTCCGTTTACATCACTTGTAATTCCGTTTCCAACTTGAACATCATTGTTCCCGCCATAATAAGTGGCCCATCGTCTTGCCCCCGTAGTATTAAATTTTATTACGAATGCGTCCTGGTTCCCCGCATATCCCATTTGTGTTCCTGCAAACGTTGGAAAATTCGGAGAGTTGGTCTCTCCTGTAACCAACACATTATTATTATTGTCGGTGCATATTCCATTCCCCATATCAGTATTATTTCCTCCGCAATATGTTCCCCATAACTGACTACCTGAAGAATTGAATTGCACTACAAATGCGTCATAAACTCCCGCGCCATTGCCAAGTGATGTTTTAAACGCTCCGGTGGTATATGGAAAATCTGTTGAGGCGGTCGCTCCTGTAATTAATACATTATTAAAATTATCGGTCGCTATAGCAAACCCCCGATCCTCATCACCCCCGCCACATTGTGTTGCCCATTGACGCGTACCAAGGCTGTTAAGGCTTACAACAAATGCATCGGTGGAACCTCCGCCAAAATTAGTTTGAAAAGCGCTGGGGGTGCAAGGGAAATCAGAGGAATTGGTATAGCCTGTAATTGCTATATTATTATTGGCATCAGTAGCAATGCCTCTTGCTCTATCACTGCCATCTCCTCCATAATAGGTTGCCCACAATCGTGTGCCCGAACTATTAAATTTTGCAACAAAAGCATTGACATATCCCGGGCCGTGATTGGTTTGATACGCCCCAGTAGTAACCGGGAAAAGTAAAGAGGCTGTTTGTCCTGTTATAATTACATTGCCTCCGGCATCGGTATCAATTCCGTAAGTTTGATCTATATCTTCTCCCCCAAAATATGTAATCCAGGGATCAACTATTAAAGGAAGTTGTAAGTTATATGTATTCAACTTAAAACTAATGGTGCTGCCCTCTAAAACATATTTTGTTTCTATGTCAACAATTTTTCCATTGACGTTTTGATAAACTTTCGGGATTCTTTCTGTTAATTCTCCCAAACTTGTATTAATTCGTAATTCTCCTTTATTCGTAATTTGCAACTCTTCTGCACCGGTATATTTTAATTTAATTTTTGTCGGATCTCCTCCCGGATGTATAATAAAATTATATTTTAATCCTGAGGAAGATCTGTTATAGAATGCTACATCTATTCCGGTATAAATTTCTTTATATATTATTTCCCGATAGGCTTTCGCTTGTGTAACTCCATTTGTACAATGTGAAAAATAATAATTAAAGTACTCGTCGCCTGATCTTTCGGACTCTACACTTGCATTGGGGTTAACATCAACAAAATCAACATCTACTCTATGCAGAAAAATATTGTTGAGTTGATCGTTAAGTTGGAGATCGTTTCCTGCGCCTGTTTTTTTTGTCATCACATAACTAATTCCGGATTTACGCAGAAATGCTTTCCCTCCTTTTGCAGGGCCTACAAATAATATATCGGAACGGGTGTTATTATTCAGGTCGGTTATCTGCCCTTTGTTTTCTATAAATAAATTTTGATTGGCAGCCGCATTATTAACGGCAGAGATGAAATCTTTGTCGTTGTCAGAAGCGAAAGAGAATGAATTGTAGATGCTGACCCCCAAAAACAGCATTAAAAAAGTTTTTTTTATTCGTGTCATTGGTTAGGGCTTATGGCTAAAGTAAACATTTTTTTTATCCTATCTTAAGAGAGAGATTGCCCCGATGAGAGAAGGATCAATTTAAAAATTTGACAAAGTTTTTTATATAACTATTGTATGATCGCTACTTTTTTTCGAAGGCTTATTCATCAGCAGTAATTGTGAAAGCCTTCATTGGATTTATTTTGGATAAAGATAAACGGAACATAAAGGACAGCCCAGCTATTTGTTGTAATAAATCGGAAGTCGGAAACAAGGGTATATACCTATGATTTCATGGAAATAATTAAAAAGGGAATATCAGCCTGATCAGGTAACTTCCTAATTATTCAAAGCCTCCGCACCACCAACGATCTCAAGAATTTCATTGGTAATAGCAGCCTGGCGGGCTTTGTTATAGCTGAGCTTCAACGCCTTTAACATTTCTTTGGCGTTATCAGTAGCTTTGTGCATCGCCGTCATCCTTGCTCCGTGTTCTGCAGCATGAGAATCAAGCAATGCTTTGTAGAATTGTGTTTTTAAAGAAAGAGGAATAAGGTCCTGTACAATTTCTTCCTGGTCAGGCTCAAAAATATAATCGGAAGTAGTTTTTTTAGCGCCTTCTTTTTTCGCAGCAATAACTGGTAAAAATTGTTCAATCGTAGAAAGCTGTACAGCTGCATTTTTAAACTGGTTGTAAATGAGTTCTACTTTATCGTAATCTCCTTTTGCAAAATGGTTCATTACGCTTTGTGCAAGTGGAGCTACTGCATCAAAATTCAAATTATCAAAGAATGAATTGTACTTGCCGGAATTATCTCCTTCAAAAGCACCATTCGTTCCTTTTCTGAAAAAGTCAGCTCCTTTTTTACCAACCGCAAGTATATCAACAGATGCTCCTTTGTATTCGTTTTTAATAAGACTGCTTGCTTTTTTAATTACGTTAGCGTTGAACGCTCCTGCTAATCCACGATTAGAAGTAATAACAACAAGCAATACTTTTTTTACTGCACGCTCTTTCGAATAAATACCATCTGAACTGCTAAGACTTGCACTCAAATTTTCAAATACCTCTCTTAATTTATTTGCATAGGGCCTCATGCGTATGATCGCATCCTGCGCCCTGCGCAGCTTTGCCGCCGATACAACTTTCATTGCACTGGTGATCTGCTGTGTAGAAGAAACAGATACTATACGATTACGGACCTCTTTTAAATTTGGCATCTTTTAATAGTAATTAGTATTGAGTCTAAAGTCTGGAGTGATTGTATCGCTAAATACTAAGTACTTCAGACTAATTACTTTTACGCTTTATAACTTTTTGAAAGATCTTTCGCAACAGCTTCAAGGACTTTAGTAATATCGTCGTTGAATTTCCCTGCTCTTAGATCGTCCAATACATTTTTGTGTTTTGATTCCAGTAATTGTAAGTATGTTGCTTCAAATTCTTTTACTTTATTCAAAGGCACATCTCTTAATAATCCTTTTGTACCGCAGTAAATGATCGCAACTTGCTGCTCAACACGGAAAGGAGAATATTGTCCTTGTTTTAATATCTCCACGTTTCTCACTCCTTTGTCAATTACTGATTTTGTAGCAGCATCAAGGTCAGAACCAAATTTAGAAAATGCTTCCAACTCACGGAATTGTGCCTGGTCAAGTTTTAATGTGCCGGCAACTTTTTTCATTGATTTTATCTGAGCATTACCACCCACGCGTGATACAGAAATACCAACGTTAATAGCGGGGCGAACACCCGCGTTAAATAAATTCGACTCAAGGAATATCTGTCCGTCAGTAATAGAAATTACGTTTGTAGGAATGTATGCAGAAACGTCACCCGCTTGTGTTTCAATAATAGGTAGTGCAGTTAAAGATCCGCCCCCTTTTACTTTACTCTTCAAAGACTCAGGAAGGTCATTCATGTTTTTTGCGATCTCATCGGATGAAGTAATTTTAGCAGCCCTCTCCAACAAACGAGAGTGAAGATAAAATACGTCACCGGGATATGCTTCACGTCCAGGAGGTCTTCTTAATAAAAGAGATACTTCACGGTAAGCAACAGCTTGTTTAGAAAGGTCATCATATACGATCAATGCCGGTCTGCCGGTGTCTCTGAAAAACTCACCAACAGCAGCGCCTGCAAGTGGAGCAAAAAACTGCATTGGAGCAGGATCAGATGCTGATGCCGCAACAATTACTGTATATGGCATTGCGCCGTTCTCTTCTAATGTTTTTACGATGTTTGCAACGGTAGAACCTTTTTGACCAATAGCAACATAGATACAAAATACAGGCTCACCTTTCGCGTAAAATTCTTTTTGGTTGATGATGGTGTCAATAGCAACAGCAGTTTTTCCAGTCTGGCGATCACCAATGATCAACTCACGTTGCCCTCTACCGATCGGGATCATCGCGTCGATAGCTTTGATACCTGTTTGTAAAGGTTCGTTAACCGGCTGACGGAAAATTACTCCCGGAGCCTTTCTTTCCAATGGCATTTCAAAAAGTTCACCTGGGATTGGGCCTTTGCCATCGATAGGTGTTCCTAATGTGTCTACAACACGACCCAACATTCCTTCACCAACTTTTATAGAAGCAATTTTACCTGTTCTTCTGGCAACATCGCCTTCTTTAATATCATTGGACGCACCAAGCAATACCGCACCAACGTTATCTTCCTCAAGGTTAAGTACGATACCTTTTAATCCGTTGGTGAATTCGATCAACTCACCGGATTGAACTTTTGAAAGTCCGTATATACGAGCGATGCCATCACCTACCTGCAACACTGTTCCAACTTCTTCGAGGTCTGCTTCAGTTTTATATCCTGCTAATTGTTGTCTTAATATGGCAGATACTTCTGCCGGTTTTACTTCAGCCATTTTTTATTTTTTTAGCCCCTCTCCTAACTCTCCCCAAAGGGGAGAGGGAACTCGTTTAATTTTCATTCTAAAAATTTGCCCCTCCCCCTCGGGGAGGATGGGTGGGGCTTTTTTAATACTCTTTTATATATGGGTTCTCACTAAAGCTCATCGTTAATTGTTTAAGCTTACGTGCGATACTTGCATCTACCTGTTTGTCACCAATGGTCAATACAAATCCACCGATAATATTTTTATCAATTCTTTCTACCAATTCTACTTCTGATTTCTCTACTCCTCTTACTATTTCCAACACTTTCTTTTTAAGCGTATCCTCCAACCCAACAGCTGTAGTAATAACAGCAGTAAGAATTTTTTTGTGCTCACGGTATTGAGCAATAAAATCATTCGCGATGCCTTCTAAGTAAATTTCCCTTCTTTTGCGTGTAATAATATCAATGAATTCCTGAGTCAATTTAGATACATGTTTGCTAAAGACTTCATTTAAAACAGAAAGTTTTTTGTCTGTTTTAATAATTGGGCTTTTTAGAAAAACAGAAAGCTCTCTGCTTTGCTTACATGTATTAGCAACCAATTGCATATCTGCATGCGCTTTTTCCAATTCGCCTCTTTCAAGCGAAAGACGAATAAGTGATTTTGCATACCTGGAGGCTACTCTTGTTCCTTTCATTATTAATTCATATTAACATCGTTAAGCAAATTGCTCACCAATGCTTTTTGTTTTTCTGTTGACGAAAGTTCTTCTTTTAATATTTTTTCCGCTATCTCGATAGAAAGTTTTGCAACCTGGTTTTTAAGTTCAGTAACAGCTGCAGCTTTTTCATTCTGAATATTTTCTCTGGCGATCGCTAAAAGCCTGTCTCCTTCTTTGCTTGCAGTCGTTTTAGCTTCAAGGATAATAGAGTCTTTTATGTCACGCGCCTCTTTTAATAATTTATCTCTTTCTAATTTTGCTTCCTGTAATATTTTTTCATTGCCAGCTTGAAGTGCTAACATTTCTTCTTTTGCTTTTTTTGCAGAGTCAAGAGCGTTTTGAATTGACTCTTCTCTCTCTGTAAGCATATTAAGAATAGGCTTCCATGCAAATTTTTTAAGGATGAAAAAGATGATCCCAAAGGATACAACCATCCAGAATACAAGGCCAAATGCGGGTTTTACGAGTTCCATGAGATACTATATGAATTTAATTTTTTTGTTCTTTTTAAAAATCAACGTTTCAACCAACCGTTGAAACGTTGATTAAGATTTTCGGTTTACTTAAGGAATATTACCAAAAGACCGATTACCATTGCAAAGAATGCAGCACCCTCTACAAGGGCAGCAGTAAGGATCATGTTGGAACGAATATCGTTTATTGCTTCCGGCTGACGAGCAATTGACTCAACAGCGCTTCCACCGATTCTTCCAATGCCAATGCCTGCGCCAACGGCAGCAAGACCAGCACCCAAAGCAGCTACTCCGTAACCAATACCAATATTGGCTCCTGAAAGAGTTGCATCTAATAAAATGTTTGATAACATATTACTTGTTTTAAAATTATTTCCCGGTAAAATTTAATTGCCTGTTGCCGGGAAAACTCAACAGGTATATTTTTAATGATGGTGCTCTTCAACTGCAGCGCCAAAATACATGGCGGCCAACAACGTAAAAACATAAGCTTGTAAAAATGCTACCAGCAATTCTAGGAAGCCCATAAATACAGTAAATGCAATAGAAAGGACAGACACCCCAAATCCAAGACCAGTACTCATCTCTGCAAAAATAAATATCAAGCTAAAAAATGATAAGGCTATAATGTGACCTGCCATTATATTTGCGAAAAGTCGAATCATTAATACGAAAGGCTTAAGGAACATTCCGAAAATTTCAATGGGAGTAAGAAGCACTAATACACCAACCGGTACACCGGGCATTGCAAAAATATGTTTCCAATAAGTACTTTTGCCGCTGAATGTTGTTATAATAAATACGATAGCAGCCAGTACTAATGCTACGGCAATGTTTCCTGTAACGTTAGCGCCGCCTATGATTGGAATCAGGCCAAGCATATTGCTTATCCATATAAAAAAGAAAACGGTTAATAAAAATGGAAGGTATTTTTTGTAATTTTTTTCTCCTATAGAGGTAAGTGCAACTTCATCACGTATGAATATTATTAATGGCTCAACAAAAGATTGAATTCCTTTTGGCGCCTGGCCGGGAGCACGCTTGTATGCTTTTGCTGCGGATAAAAATATCCATAGCATAAGTCCGAATGTCATGAAAATAGCAAATGCATTTTTTGTAATAGAAATGTCCCACAATTTTGCATTAGCTTCTTCATCAATATTTCCGTTTGCATCAACAACAGCTACTTTCCCGCCAACAAGTCTATAAGTATATTTTCCTTCATATGCATCTTGTCCATGATGGAATTTGCTGGATAAAAAGATATCAAGTCCTTTATCAGAATAAATAATTACAGGAAGCGGAATAGAAGTAGAGTTGTGTCCTTCACCCCACAAATGCCAATCGTAGGCATCTCCAATGTGGCCCATAATTAATTCACCTGCATTAAATTTTTGCTCATGTGTGTCATGGCCGTTTACATCTGATGTGTGTTGAGCTGCTATTGAACCTGAGGTTACAGCAGGAGTATCACTGTGATTGGCAAATGCCAAACGGGTTGAGAGTAATAAAATAAAACATACTGCTATTGCAGACGTAATTATTGTGAGGCATTTAATCTTGCTCATTGATGGCGTTCTTTTGGCCTTTAAAATCGAGCGCAAAGCTATATAAATAAAGGAATATTTAAACAATGCCGGCCCTCTTTTTTCGACAAAAAATGACTGTTGATAAATATGTTTGGAAGAATTATTTCCTGAACAATTTCTGAAGTTCGACAACTTCAAAAATAAGATAGACAAAGTACCCAAAAAGGAAGGCGACGGCAAAATTCATAGCATTGGCCTTGTCGATAAGTATATATATAACTAACGCAATAAGTGTTATAAACATTCTTAAGGCAGTTGAACCCATAAAAGAATATACAAAGTTTTTAGGCTCTTTTTGAGAAGATTTAACAAGTCTTATATGAAGAATGGACGTTATTATAAAAAAATGTAATGGAATTATATATGCATGATGGATTTTGAAAGATTCGGGAGTATAAAAATTCCAAATAATCAATAATCCCCATAAAATAGCTGTAAATAGGAGCAACTTTAATAGAAAGGATTTGTATGGTGATAACATAAAGTTTCCGGAATTATTTTTTCTTAAGAAGATCTCTTACCACAAAGTATATTGCGCCAATTACGGAAAGGAGGGATAATAATATTGTGAAAATCGGAGTTTTTTGAAGACTAAGCCATTGATCAAGTTTAATGCCCGCGAAAACACCAATACCCATAATAGCAAGCATCTGGAATCCCATTCCAGAGTATTTAGCGTAATTAGTAAGATGCGACTTTTTCTTCTGATTTTTTGGCGGTGTTGTCTCCATGCTTGATATCTTTTATAACACCACCCATACTGCAAGATCCTGAGAAGTTAGCTCCTGGCTCTATAGCAAGTTTGTTTGTGATAATATCTCCGCTAAGTTTAGAAGTAGATTTTAAAGAAAGAAGCTCGTGTACAGTAATTTTTCCTTTGATAGTGCCGGATACATCAGCGTTCTGGCAAACTATTTCGCCATCAACATTACCCGTTTGTCCAATTACTACTTTGCCTTTAGTGTTTATGGAGCCAATTAGAGTACCATCAATTCGGATATCACCGGTTGATTTTATATCACCTTCAATTGTAGTGCCTGCACCTAAAAGGTTTACAGAAGCTGATTCAGGAGTTGCGTTTTTTGACATGGTTGTATTAGTTGTTGAGTTACCGAACATGGCTGTATATCAATGAGTTATACTTATGCTGGTAAAGATAAGTATTTTAAATAAAAAAAGAGGGTGTTATGTGGTCAATATGACCTCTTTTTTAAACAGGCATTTGTTAACAACGAATTCGACAATTATTTAGGTTTTGTCAAATTTTAATGATTGCAGACAACTTTTTGAACACTGTGTAGCCCGTCAATACTGGTAGATAGAAGGTATACACCCTCAGCAAGCTGGTTGGTGAACAGGTCTTTTCTGTATTTACCACTTACTTGCTCATCGGTTATTGACATAACTTTTTCGCCAAGCATATTGGTTAACTCAATTTTTACTTCTGAGTTTTTGGTCAAGGTATATTCTACCGAAAGTATTCCATCAAAAGGATTAGGATATTGTTTTACAGTAACCCCCGCATTGAAATCAGAAGCTATTCCAGTTGCGGAGCAGATCAGGTTAGTACGATCAACAGTAAGGCTATATGCTATACGTTGGTATTGTTGAGTAGTGAAAAGATTCCTGCACTGTTTTCGGGAGTACGACATTATATTGTTTGTTTGGGGTACATAAGCAGCACCAAGTGCATCTGAAAGCCCACCCGTATAATTACATTGAGCATCTACATTAAAGAAGTCTTGTAAGGTAGGATCGGCGGGGGTATCGCAAATTTCATCACCGGTAGCTGAACAATTGGAACCGTTAACTAATTCAGATGTTAAGCCACCACCATTGCCATGAGTATGAAACAATGAAAAATAGTGTCCTATTTCATGTGCTAGTGTACTGCCATTTGTGGCACACATATCGCTCATCATTATCCTGTCTGCGCCGGGAGGGAAATGACTGTAACCGCATACCGCGCTGCTTCCCGAGTACACCCTGTCTGCAAAGTAAATATTGATCACATTCGGAACATCATAAGAATTTCCCAATGAGTTTTCGTCGTATGAATAAAAAGTATAATACTGGTCATCATCAATAAATTCAATATTGCCGCAAACAAAAAATTGTATTCCTGCATTGGCATAAAAAAAGTTAACGGAGTCAATTTCTTTAAGTACGTCAGTTGCTGTTATGCCGCCGGTTCCGTCACTTCTGCGTATGATATGCGGTACAACAGGTACAGAAGTAATTTGTTTGTGTGAAGCAATACTCTGAAACATAAACGAACTATAATTGTTCATGTGGGTTATTTGTTCAGGGCTGGCAACTGTTCCACATTCACTCATTTGTCCCAGCATATTAATGCACGAAATAAGTGTAGTAGCAACAATCAGAGAAAATTTCATAGGCAGTATATTTTCCGTTACATTTAATATACTCTTGAATGAAGCGTTTCGCCCCTTCATTAATTGTGCATTATTACAAATCCAATTTGCAGAAATTAGACGAAAAGGCCATTTTGAAAGCAAATTTCGAACAAATGGCCATTAACTATTAGCTTTCGTAGCAAAATAAATGCACACTTATTACAAGTCGGTATTGTTTAAAATTTGCTTTTGCTGTTCAGGCGGTGGGGTGAATCGACAGCATTTAAAAAGATCAATTGTTTTCCTTACACAAAACTATTTAATAGGAACCGGGTTTTAGTGGTTGCAGATAACTTTTTGTACACTGTATAGTCCATCAATACTTGTAGAAAGAAGGTATACGCCTTCTGCAACTTGGTTGGTGTACAGGTCTTTTCTATATGTTCCGCTCATTTGTTCATCGGTTATTGATATCACTTTTTCACCAAGCATATTGGTCAACTCAATTTTTATTGCTGAATTTTTTGTCACTGTGTATTCAATTGAAAGCGTTTCATTAAAAGGATTAGGGTATTGTTTTACATGCGCAGTATTATCTATTGATTTTGTATTTATACCGGCAGTTGAGCAACTAAGATAATTGCGGTCAATAGAAAGGCAAGTTAACATCCGTTGGAATTGCTGAGGACTAAAAAAATTCAGGCATTCCTTTCTTGAGTAGGACATAAGGTTGTTTGTTTGCGGCGAGTAGGACATACCTAATGCATCAACTTGGGTCCCAATATAATTGCATTGGGCATCAACTTTGCCGCCTAAATTAGGATCTGCAGGAGTGTCGCATATAAAATCGCCTGTCGTTGCACAATTGGATCCGTTTACTAATTCATTTGCGAAAAATAATCCGTGTGCATGGTACAACGAAAAATAATGTCCTAATTCATGTGCGAGAACAGCCCCGTTTGTTGAATATGAATTACTTATGATTATTCTGTCATCTCCTGGAGGAAAATGTGAATATCCGCCAACCTGAATGCTCCCTACATAAACTGCAGCAGCAAAATAAAGGTTAATCACATTTGGTTCATCGTATTGGTTGGCTAATGCGCCCTCATCAGTCGAAGAAAACACATAAAAGGAGTCATTATTTATATACCTGATATTTCCGCATATCACAAAACGAATATTTGCTGCTGCATAATATGAGTTAGCAGAGTCGATCTCTTTAATTACATCACTTGCACTAATGCCTCCCGCGCCGTTGCTTTGTTTTATGATATGGGGCAAAACCGGCACGTCAATAATTTGTTTATTTGATGCGATGTGTTGTTGCATAAGCACATTATAATTGCTCATGTGTTTTATTTGTTCGGGACTTGGGGTGGAACCACATTCTATTATTTGTCCCGCCATATTGATGCACGAAATGAGTGTAGTAGCAATGATCATAAAAAGTTTCATAGGCTGCAGTATTTCGGTTATCTTAATGTACCTAAAAGAAGAAATTTGCTCCCCTAAATAAGGAGGCTATTATTATGTTTCGATTTTTAATTAGTTTCAAAAAGTGGCCAATAAAGAGAAAAAACGAAGCCTATTATCATTAATTATTTGTTTTTGCTTCCAAGTTTAGGATAGAAAAATTGGAATAAAAAGCAGAACTGTTATTTAGGGAGATAATTATCTTTAAAGAAAGCCTTATAGTCGTCCACATTTTTTTCTTTAAATAGCGTGGAGTAGTTGGCCGACGTAATCACAAAGTGAACGTAACTATTTTGTTCAAGGTCGTTGAATATGCCCGGTTCTTTTTCAATGGCATTGTAATAATCCATAGCTTTTTCCTTGCCTTCAAATGTTTTAACAGTGATCATTTGATTGTCGGT
>CAZQIC010000099.1:0-18349 GCA_964593555.1 uncultured Bacteroidia bacterium
GTTCCCATTAAAGGCATACCGTAAGCGTAATAATTATTATAACTCTTAATATCGGCAATGGATTTTTTCTGTTTAATAAATAACACATTGTCTACATAAAATGTATTTACATCACTGGTGCCTGCATGGTAAACTTTTACCTTGCTTGTAGTGTTTACCGCGGAGAAAGCAAGCGTTACATGCCCGCTGGCATTTAACACTGTATTTGCCAGCACTAATGTGTAATCATTGTTGTAAACAGATACTCCCACCGGGTAATTGGTTACTGTTATATCCATTTCAATCTGGTAGGCTTCGTTTACCACAGTGTTAAATGTTTTTGCAGCGCCATTGTCCGGGCGGTTGGTAATACATTTTAACCTGCCGGCATCAAGTGTTACAAATGATTCAGGCTCGTACCTGTCCCAGCCTTCAAGACTGGCTGAAAAATTATCTGTATCCAGCGTATCGTTATAACTTATCAGTTTCTTGCGGTCACCAAAGGTTACATGCTGCGCATTGATATGATCTTTTAACTGGTATTCTTTCCTATCAATTATACGGGTGGAGTAAAAGCCGTCAACCACCAATTGAAGGCTATCGTCCATGCCATCTGTTAAGCAACAGCCAATACATCCACAACCTGTTACATCAACATTTGTATGGTCATATCCCAACAAATCGCTGCCGTATATTGGTACTTCGGTTTGTATTATGCGGTAACCGCTTTCATATTGTCCGCCTTGCATGTGGTGTATTAATTGAACACTTATACAGTTAAAAGGGGTGCAGCTATTGTCAAAGGTAATTTGCTTTCCGTTTGGAGCTGATCCTGTACCAGGTAAGGCACTTATAATTATGGTATCACCGCTTGCTGTGGCCGTATAATCGGGGCTGCTGATGGTAGTATTAATATTTGTAACAGTATTTTGTACCAACTGCGCAATAGTCATACCATCGGTATAAATCATAATACCGACTGTTACGTTATCTACAAATACTGTCCTTGCCGTTAAACCTTCTGTAATTGCTCCTGTGATCCTGAATTTTCCAATGGCATTCTTTTCCAGCGTACAGGTATTCCCAACAGGGCATGTTTTTTGGTAAATGGAAACATCATTGCCACTTGCATCTTCCACATAATAAGTGATGACTGCGTTGTTATCATTTAGCGGATCAAAAATTTTGCGTACACGGTTGCCTGTTGCATCATACAAAAATTGTATTTTTTCTCCATTGCTTTTCTTTATTTCCTGCACTTTACCATACACGGTCCAGGTAACAGAGTCAATACCATTTTTTATATCTTTTGTTCTCTCACCAATTGCAGTGAATTTGTAATTGCCTGTGTTCTGATCATCCGCATCACCTATATAAGCTCCTGCTGTTATATTATCATCCACATGATCCAGCCTGTTGCTGCCTGAGTAATAGCTAAACTTCAATTGGTCCATTAATCCTCCATCTGCGTAGCGTATCAATGAATCCATGCCTCCGTTGCCATTGTATTTATAACGGTTGTCAAAATTACCCGCAGGGTTACTCCATGCTGTACCGCTGTATTTATTGTAGTCCTCTATCTTTAACCTGTTCAATTGATCATAGCGGTATTTAAAGCCCGTGTACCCTGCATAATGCGAACCAATGGTATCTGTTTGTAGTGTCCAGCTGCTTATGTTCCCATTAAATAATTCGCTTTGTGTTCCAAACGAACTAACCAGTTTGCTATAGGAAGGATTAAACGGAGAATTGCCTCGTTTAAAATCGTTGTTATAATAACCCAGCACCATTCCAAAAGCATCACCGCAAAAACCGCCTGTGCTGCCGCCAAAAGAGGCAAGGCCGTCCTTGCCCGGATCATCATATATGGAAAAGGAAGGATGATTCATCGCTTTAAGCCAGCCTTGTATAGTATATACATTATCAACCCCCTGTATTTTATCTTCACCTATTTCCATTCGTTTAAGCGGGCCATGTTTGTAATATGCATAATTACCATCTTTATCCCAGCCTATATGCCCGCGTTTTATGTTACCGGCAATGGTGCGTGTTTTAGGAAATAATTGTACCGTAGTTACCGCTATCCATGAAGTCCATGCGGATTTTATACGCTGGTCAGTATCATATGTAAAGCGGTGATGGTATTCGTCTCTAAAGCCTTCGTTGTAATGCACCCCGATAACTTTATTAGAAATTAAATCATATTCATAACGTAAATAATTACGGTCAAGCCCGGGAACGTGCTGTATTACCCATTCCACATTTCCATGCGGATCGTAAGAAAAATAGGTATACGCCGCCTCATCAGTATAAGTATAGCTTACCCTGTTCTGCAAAAAGCGCTGAGGCTTACTGCCTATAAATGTTACGCCGCTTGCCGCATTAGTATAAACGGTAAAGGTGCGTTCTTTATTACCTGATGAAGGGAATTTACTATTGTTTAAGCTATCCGTAAATGTGGCATAGTTTTTTGAGCTTTGGCCTACCTCGATGATTCTGCCCAGGTTATCATATTTTGTATAGCTGTATACACTTAACAGTTTTTGCTTGGCGTTGCGTGAAAAACGCAATTGCCCCTTGTAATCATACCAAAAATCCGTGACACCTCCGTCAGGTGTTTCCTGTTTCACCAATTGTTTCAAACTGTTATAACTGTACTTTGTTACAAATGTGTGTGCAGGATGTTGTTGTCTTGTAGTGCTTGTTATAACTCCCGAAGGCGAAACCGTGCGAACAAGATTTCCACCTCTGTCGTAATAATAAAGGGTGTAATGATAAGTACCTAACTGATACTTTAAAGAAAATACATCATTAAGACTATCAGGATTGGCGCAGGTATTTTTGTACTGCTCGGTAAACGCATTCAGCTGTTGTTGTATTATACTACCTACCTGTTGATAAATAGATGAGAGCATAACTCCTGCTGATGCAGAATCGCAGCTGATGGATTTAAATGTAACCGTATTACTATCAGCAGTAAAACGAACAGGTTGTGTCCATTTAAAACAAACCGGGGGATGTGTACAGGCTTCTCTTGCCTTAATAACCCAGTAATCGGCAGTGTAAATAGGATGGCCGGTGTTATTGCCTGCTGTTTTATGGCAGTTCCCTGTACTGTCGGCTAAACTGTATGAGTATCCGGCAAACCAATAATAGCCTTCTTCGTCCTGGTCAATAGCGGTAAAGTAATCATTGAGTTGTCCCCCGAAATCCCTGTCCCAAACCTTAGCTCCCAATGAATCGAGCTTTACTATCCACCAGTCGTAATCTTCGACCGAGCCGCATTTGTTCTGGCTTTTATCAAAACCTGCATTTGACTTGGTACTACCGCCAATAAGATATTCACCTTTTTTAGTTTGCTTAATATCCATATGGCGGTCGAAGAAAGGATCTTCTTGTCCGGAAGCCAACAAATCTCTCTGCCAAATTATATTTTGCCCTGTTACATAAGTAGTGTCCTTTACTTTCAGCACCCAATAGTCAAAAGTTCCGTACTGAGTATTCTGTGTTTTATTACAGTATATGTTTGGAGATATTATGCAATTTCCGGAAATAGAATAGCCTGTAAGTACAAGTTTCCCATCTCTTGCCTGCGTGGCGCTCATTAAATAATCATCGGACATGCCACCGTAGCTGTTGTCATAAATTTTTGTTCCGGCGGTATCAGTTTTCACGATCCAATAGTCATATCCACCTATACCATAACTTCTGTTGCATCCTGCAACGTTAGATGAACCGGCAAGTAAATAATTTTTGTCCTGCAACTCCAATACTTTCATTAACCTGTTTTCTCCATCGCCACCATAAGCTTTATCCCAAATTTTTGTTCCGTCAGGACGTAGCTTTACCAACCAGTAATGCAAGCCGCAGCCTGATGCGGTTTTGTTGCCAGAAGGTGAACTGTTGCTGCTGCCGGCAAGTAATAAATTTCCATCAGAAGTTTCAATTACACTACGAAGTACATCAGATGATGTGCCACCATAAGTTTTATCCCATACTTTTTTACCATTGGGGTCTAAGCGCAGCACCCAGTAATCGTGGGTGTTAGAAAATGAGTTGGCGCTTTTCTCTCCCGATATATTTGAACGTGAAGCTCCGCCCAAGAGCAAACTACCGTCCTTCATTTCATAAATGCTATATAATGAGTCGCCGCTACTGCCTCCTATAAGCGCATCCCATACACGGTTTCCTTTATCATTCACTTTTATTATCCAGTAGTCCCTCACGCCACGGTTAATACCTGTAATATCAAAACTCTGAGAACTTTCAGTATACCCCGCAAGGAAATATCCGCCGCAGTTTTTACTTTCTACAATATCAAAAAGTTTATCGTTCTGTGTACCTCCGTAATTCCTTTGCCATAATGTATGTAAATACGGATCGCTGGAGCTGGGGTTTGTTATCTGCGAATACCCGCCAGGGCAGGAATTGGTATTCACTTTAAGGTCATAGCCCCATGTCATCGCCTTTTCAAAATTTTTCTTCTCTGTAGGATTACCCACACTGTCAACATTTGCACCATTTTGATAAACAGTAAGGGTACAAAGCTTCAAACAGTTTTCTACCAATGAATAAGCCATACATTCTACTTGTGCTTTATTAATGGAAAAGTTGGTAAAGCCGGCAGGCAGCGGATTGATACTCCATGAATATTTTTGTCCCCATGTAGTATCCAGTTGAAGATAATATTTATCGCCCTCTACATACAAGGAGTCATTATGATATTTCCGGACAATAGTTTGCTTAAAATCATCATAGCGAGATTCGCAGGCATTAGCGCAGGCACATTCTGCTGCATTTTTTTTATCAAGAGTATATTGGGTAGTTACTACATCAGATGTGGAGCTTCTAACGCACTGATAATATTGTTCCCATTTTTTACCGAAGATGAGCCCATTTAAACTATCCTGTTGGGATGGAGGTGGGGTGAAGTAGGAGTCGCAGGCGGGCTTATTTCCCAATACGTATTTAAAATATTTAAATCCGTTTACAATATATCCTGTTGCGCCCGTAGGTGTGTTGGAATATCCAATGAGTTTTCGCCCGGAACAATCTAAAAATTCGGTAAGCAGATCAACTTTGTAGCCTGTAGCTCCATTGTCAGCCAATTCTCTTGCATTGCCGTAGTTTTGAGTAAGGCGTTCCCAGCATTTCCATAATTGCTGACAATTATATTCATCAGCGACCATGTTAGTCACAAGCGTATTAAATTGGCCGGGTGTAACTGAGAAGGCCGGAAGAAAGAAATTCAGAAAGCCACCCGTTGTACCTGAATAAGCAGGAATATGAGCCCAGCGTTTTTTGAAATAGTCTTCAAAATCGGGGGTGCTGTCGTGGCAATCATATTTTGCACAAACATAAATTGGTATTGCTACCTTTTGGTTACATCCAATATTTTGATAAAATACAGAATCGGCAAAAACAGAATCGGGATTTGTAACATTGGTATTAATACCATAAATCGAATACAATTCGTCAACAGCATTGGCGTTTAAGTATTTGTATACTAATTCCAATGAATCATTGGCAGCTCTTTGCAAACGATTTTGGATAGTATCCAAATGCTGTTGCAAATAAGTGTAAGAAGATGAATTGGAAACGAAATTATTAGCATACACTCTTTTCTCTATAACATATTTTCCCGCATTCAGCGTGCGCGTAAATGAGGTATCCCATTTATGAATGCTACTGCAAGATGCTGGAGGTAATAATTTTTTTACGCTATAGGTAGTATCATCCCCATGGATAAGAAATTCTACTGTATAATCACAGGTGCTACATAAGTTTACACATAGGTATTCTATATCCCTTTTATTGAGAGAGTATTCAAAGGTAACAAGAGTTGTTTTGGTAAACACCACAGGCTTCGTGGTGGTAATACCGTAATCTCCCAAACGACTTTTTCCTGTGAGAGTATCTTGTACCGTATATACAGATTGCTTGTATCCAGGAACTGTATCTAAAATGGCGCCATCGCCATCCAGCCCAACCGATATTGCAGTGGCAATGGTTTGCCCTTCCTTATTAATATAATTGGCTGTAGCTGTTTTGTTCGCATCAATGGTCACTGCTTTATGCACGCTTTCCGCAGACGGAGCTTCATCACCAAAAACACGGATAAGCTCATCATCGCTAACCCCCGAATAAAATGTTTTGGTAGTATGATCGTTACTAGGCTTTATACGATGTGTTTCTCCCGGCCCGCTTTGTTCTTTTACCCTCCCTGTTCCATCCCTCTCATATACCGCGCGGCTGAAAGGATAATTTTCCGCATTGGCAATTGCAGAGTCTTTATTGGCATTGGAAAAATATGCACTAAGAATTCCGGCTGCCGGATTCGGGTCATTATAATTGGTATCTGCATCAAAGTAGCGGGCTCCATAAATAACATTACCTACTTTTATAAATCCGGGTTTGTAAGTAAATGAATCAGCAGCCAAGGGAGCGGCCAACGTTGTAATAGCAGGTCTTCCGCTGTAATCATAAACAGTCTGGTTAGCAATTACATCCTGAACAGATGAAATATGTGTTTGTGTTTGTTTTATCTGTTGCAAGCCATTTGCATAAGTCATTTTTTCACTCATCCTGAATTTGGGCGACATGGGATCGCCTTCACTGAAAGTACGCGAGTAAATCCAGTTAAGCGTATCATCAAACTGATTATAAAAGAAAATATAATCGTTATTAGGAACTACTCCGTTATTTATATCAAGCGTGCTTCCCTCCAGGTAAATATTATTAACCTCATTGCTCCACCTGCCCCAATTGCGGGAGTCTGCAATACCTCCGTCATAATAATTTCCAATGGGCCGTACCCGCCAAACATAATATCCCCTGCCTTCCACGATAGGAATGGTAAGGTTAGTTTCCGGATTACCGACTTCGATTGTTAATGCTTTATTCCATTCAATTTTTGTTTTTATTTTTTTCTCATTATCGGTATATGCATTTTCCGTATTGTATAATCTTAATAACTGGAACTGGTAATTGGGAACATCCTGACAACCAGTTTGCCAGGTAAATTTTGTGGGATTTTTAGGGGTTACCTTGTCGTTATAAAGATTTACAGGCTTTGCATCAACGCCAATTTCTTCATTGTAATACACAGCTAACTTAATATTGTTTTTTAGTTCGCTATTATTGGTTACCCCGTAGTGAGTTATCTTGATAACAAACCGGTTTACGAGTGCGTGTGCCGCAGCAGAAATATCCCTCATAAATATCTGTTCCGGCGCTCCCTCATTAATTTTAAGTTCGGCAGTGTAGGTCAACAATAATCCAGTACCTCCTGTAAACGAACTGTATCCCTTTATAAGTATGCCAACGGAATCACGGTGCGGTATATCTCCAAGCGGGTATGGATTGCCGGCATAGAAATAGGCATTCAGTATCATTTTCTTGAATTTGTACTTATTGCAATCATCGATCAGGATTAGTCCCCCATCTCTTACATAAAGGGTTACACTATCCAAATTAGTCATCTGGGTATTGTTAAACCCCGCGCTGTCTTTCTTAGAATAGGTTGGAACAATAATTTGCGATAATACAGTTTGCGATAAAAATACATTTGCGCATAAAACGAAAAACAGGTAGCGGAAAAAGTTTGTCATGGTTTTATTTCTTTATTTCAATTTTTAGTTCTGTTGTCTACAAACTGATAGCCGCTGTATTTATCTGCAAGCAGCTTGTCTGTTTTCATAATTTTCTTTTGAACATTCTCATTTAATTTTTTTCCTTTATACGAGTAATCTACCTGGTTTATCACATACTCTACACTCGATAAACCGTTGGGTTCCGAAGATTCATCCGAATCGTTTTTGTATATTATTTTTATTTTTTTAATGAATAACTCTGTGGTATTTACATAATAGATATAGCGGCTTATTCCCGTAGTACCACTTGTTCGTTCATTCACATCAAGCATAATAATTTTATCATATCCTTTAACCTTACTATCTATGCATGAACTTATTTTCGCATTTTTAAATAAAGAATCCTGCATACTACCCAATACAGTATTTAGTTTATCCGGGGCTCCCCGCATGACAGCATTCGCTCTTGTAATTAATTTTTTTGAGGGTAAAACCATAAACGCATCTTTTTCATCCTGGTACACTTCCATTTCGGTACTCTTTATTTCGATGAGTTTTTTTTGCTGCCATATTTCGATTGTGGAAACCACCGCAGGGTGATTTGTGCTGTCATTATACACTACTTTTACCGTATAATTAGTATAGCTCATATTATCACCCGCGTTTATATTTTTCGAATCCTTCATCATCTTAGAAAAGGCCGATTTTAATTGCTCCATACACTGAGCGTTCACCTTAATTAAGATGATATTCAAAAACAATATGCTCCACAATCGAAACTTCATTAGCTAATTAATTTTTGGGTTTCTGAACTGTATGGTATTGTGTTTCTGTAATTGTTTTAACACCTTTTTCTGTTTCAATAATTTTCCTAACTAACTTTCCTTCGCCATTGTATTGATAGAACAAACCAAAATGCTGGTCATCAAAAGAAGCGATCAAGCGGAGTGTGTTAATGTCATAAACATAACTTATCACTTGTGCGTCGAGTGGTTGCAGCCTCACATCATCGATCCATACAGGTTTGGTGCTGTAATTATTGATGATAACAGGCGTAACTATATTGTTTACCGAGAAAGCGGAAAGATTTGTCGCTTTCATTTCGTACAATATCCATTCTCCTGTACGCGCTATCTTTGTCATGGTATAATTAACCGATGTGCCTGTTTTCTTCAGCTTACCTTTAACCGAAGTGCCATCCACAACAGAAGTGTCACGCACCCAAACTTTCAAGGACAATCCGTTGGTAAGCATTTGCTGAGTAATCTTTATGGATTTCAGCTGTATAGAATCACTATTAGAGAACTTCCAACTCGAATTTCCTGCATGGGCTATTCCATTTACCAGCTTAGTAGAAATATTCGGAACCGCCCATCCATCTTCAAATTGTGTTTGCCCTTTATAGCTTTTTTCAAAACTCTCAAACTGCACAGACTGATATTCAGCATTTTTTGCTACTAAATACGGTTGCGTTTTATCATAACCGAATTTGGCGGCACTATAAATAGACATGATATCTCTTTCTTCCATTGCATTACCATCAGGAGCATATTGAGTAATAGCATTTATTTTTATCCACCTGGAAGTATCGTTAAGAGCGGTATTTTTCCAATTGAAAAGTTTCATTTCAAATACACCCGCATTTTTGTAATTCCGTTGATTAGATGCGTTGGCTCCGACGATGGTATCCCTGTATACAAAATTGGCTTGCTGCCTCCATTTTCCTCTAACACCGTTTTCGTATTTATAATCGTTCATTCCATTTGGTCCAACCTGGTTATAAACAATTGTATCGAAAGGCCATCTATCCGCAAAGGTTTGCGAATTAGCAGCTACAACATTAGCTTTATTATTAGGGAATAAGTCCGGACAAAAATTAATGCAATTAATAACGGTAGCGCATGCCTGTGAGCCAACATAGAAAATAAGCTCACCCGTTTTTTCGTCAACAGCAAAATGTTTTTGTTGTCCTGCGGTAAAGGTTAAAGCCTGGGTGCAAGTTTGTGTTTCACCACTCACCGTAACAGCGGTAGTAAGCAGCACCGTACCACTTCCATTGTTCACTGTTAAGTTAATGCTAGGCGATAAAGCTTTAAGGATAGAACAACTAGCACCTAAGGTGATACGAAGGCTGTCCGGAACCGAACTGCTGGTTAGCGTTCCGCCACCGGTCTGCAACAAAGCATCCAACCGATTAGTGAAAACCTGTCTTGCACTTAGGTTAGCCAACTGACTATTGATATCATCTTTACCATAAGTAGTAAAGCTTCCAACATTGGTGCTTAATTGGTTCGTACAGCCACTCCGTAAAACTTCAACAACAGAAGGCACTTGATCTATAAAATCGGGTACTCCAAAGTTATAGGTAGCGTTTAAATAGATTTTGTTGGATACAATGGAATCGCTTACATGGAAAATATCGTACCCGTAAGGACTGGCATAATCAACTTTTATAAGATCTCCCGGACAAAGCTTATTAGTTATAGCGGTATAATTGCAATTTGTTCCACTCAGTTCTAACCAATGTAATGGAGGGCTGGTATCGGCAACTCTTTTTGTGGCACTAAAAATAAATCGTTCGTTTTTCGCCCTTTGCCCCATTGATGAATATTGTTGTGAGGCAGGGACGTTATAATTAGTATATGAACCATTGTGTTTCGATGATAACTGTAAATTTAATTTATCATAGCCATCAGTGGTACGAGTTGCGATCGGTTTACCTGTATGTGGGTTAAACGCCAAATTTTCGGTTAAGTGATATATACCATCTGCATAAGTGATTACTCTTTTTTGCATAGCCGGATATTGAATGATCTTATTAGTAACATGAGCATACATCTGGCTTTCAGAGTATGAATATGTTGGTATAATTGAAAATTGTGGTATTGGAAGAGGCACAAGAAATCCAACGCTTGCATCAAATTCAACCTGGATATCATTGGTTATATCTTCCATGCCCCTTGTTTCAAATACCAACTCGGTTTCTTTACCTAATGGCTGATAGGAGATACTATTAAGAGAGTTCATCACAGGAATAAGTTCTCCCGGTTGATAATATTCATATACCTGTTCACTGCTCAACAAGGTTTTGGAAGTATTACCCGGATCTCCTCCATAGGTCGCCTCTCTTCTCATCTGTCCATGCATTTCATTCAATTTGATCTGGTAACCTTGTGTCATCCATATATTATTGACATTGTAATTCACAAAACCGGCGGGAATTACAATGTAATCCTTCTGTTGTTTTATGTCGGTATAATCAACCTGCATAGGAAAATCTTTAGCGGTAAAGAATTCTTTAACTGTAAATCCAGTATTGGTTTTACCACTATGAATATTTTTTATTGCTATTCTTGAGTAACCCACAGAAGGGGAAGGTAGTACAGATTCACCTAATGGCTTTTCAGTTTGATCTCTGTCGCGGCCCGATACAACCTTGTCGAAAAATTTTTGTTTCAAGCGGGGATCAAATTCAACAAGTACACTTTCTTCCCGAATAGAAGCGGGCTCACTGGTAGCCACTCCGCTACTGGAACCATTTTCCATCGTATAATCATATTCGTTTCCAAAAAGGCTTTTATCTCCGTTCTCAATCCCCTTATCGTACATAAGGATTCGCTTCACTCTAATACCGCCTCCTTTTTTAGCTTTTGGCATAGGCACTTTCAAATAAGAGAGTGAGAAGTTGACTGCCCTGCACAATTCAAGATCTCCCGGAATAATTTGTGTTGCAGCAAAACCCACTAATTGTTCAATGACTTGCTTGGGTGTCGACTCCATATCAATACCCACAGTGGACGGATCACAAACTCCGCTAAGGTTGAGATTTCCCAATCGTTCTTTTTTGACATAATCACGGCAGACTTTTTTAGGCAAGTCAAATTTTCCTCCTGCTCCTGTTTGTCCTAATTTTACATAAATTCCATCGTTATCTATATCAACTTCTTTTACATTACAATAACCTGTTATGTATTCGGCCTTACAGGATTTTAAATCAGAAATTGGATTGCCTATAAGGGTATACAAAAATTTGAAATACATTTTCTTCTTTGGTGTAATATAATATTGCTGAATTAAGACTTTGAGCTTATCTGTTTCATCGTCCGACAATCCGAAGTCGCCTACGTTCAGGTAATATTTTGCCTCACTGGTGTCATCGTTAGAATTGCCAGATAAGCTAATCATTGCTTCTACGGGCTTATCCTGTACATAATTATATTCATCTTGTTCATACTGCACATGGATTTCACCCCCTGTAGGTAACTTTATTACTTTGAGTTGCCATGCCGCAGGATCAAAATCTGAACCAGGCGCTTGGGTTACCCAATTTTTCATCAGATCATATCTCGCTTTGCCATTTGCCTGGTAATTACCCCATGCGTCAAGACTAAACGGACTATAGTTCGGATTCTGTTGTGAAGCTGTATAATTCCAAATGCTTTCAAGTTGATCATATTCGGTAGGGTAATCGGTGGCAGGTTGGCTGGGATATTTATATTCGAATAAATATGGACTGATCCTGGCTCCGGTAACTCCTTCATATTCTATCCATACACGCTTCAAGGTAAGTTTTCCTCCACCAGCAACCGATGAATTAGGGAGACCTTTACTAAGTGTATTTGCATCAGTGGAACTGTAATATTCAAAGTTCACAGTTTGTATTAGCTTAGGCCCTCCTGCAACTCCATTGTTTTTAGAATATAATTTTATCCGATCGAGTTTTTTCATTTTTTTACTTCCTTTAGCAGTAGAGTCTTTCGCGGCGGTATTGAATGAGGCCGCCTCAAGTCCATCGGTACGATCAGAAGTTTCAAATACAGCAAAATGTGTTTTTGTTACCACCGTATCTAAGTAATAAATTTCTTTTTCGCCATATACAAGGGAACCCATATCATCGTCCTGAGTTGAAAGTTCTCCCTTGTTATAAAGTAATCCTGTGTAAGGTATCCTCCATCTGTACCATTCAGCGGAAGCATTCTTGTTAAAAGCTCCATGTTCTCTTTTGTAACTAAAGCGCGTGTATCCTCCAAAGTCATCATCTGTTGGCCCATCGAAAGTACGGTCAGAGTAATCAGTCGAAGTTATTTCAGTTAAAAGGTAAGTGGAAGCATACGGCGCAGGTGACTCCTCACCTAATTTTGTTTTTAATTTATTTATATCGGAAACATCTCTGTATGCGATATAATTGTTTTTAATATTTCCTGCCGAAACACCTATAACATCATACTGAAGGTTAGATTCTTTTCGCGAATAAACTGGTAAGCCATAATTATATCTAGTACCATCCTCATTAAAAACAACCATTTCTCCAACACCATCATTTACAGATGGTCGATCAACAAGATCGTTGATATCCTTACTCAGTGTGTATGTTTTATACTTTTTAGAATTTTTTATATAAGTCATTTCCTTGTTAGTATGGTAGGCTATATAAGAAGATCGCCCGGACCTGTTATTCGCATTAGAGGTGGTATTTATTCCGGCGATATCAGCACTGAAAGCTTTAAAGCCAGGCGTTGCTTTATCTGTATTTATCGATGCTCTTTGTAATCCGTCATTATTAAAATCGAAATATCCCCCCGCATCATTATTAAATCTGAGTAAATACGGTTCATCTACAATATTGCCCGCAACAGCAGAATCAGAGAAGCCTCCTGAAAGATTCCATCCCTTACTTCTGAATCGCTGAAAGCCTGCACCCAGATCAGCACCAGCACCCACATCAAGTCCGGCCTCAACTTCACCTCCAACATTAATGATATCAATCTTGCTGGTTACATTTCTTGGAGAATAATGTCCGGCAGTTTTGTTATACATTCTAAAACCTCCACCAATACCTTCTCCTGAAATGGCATAGTTGTCAGCATTACTGAAAGGAACTCCCAAATAATAATCGCGTTTATCATACGGATTATCTTTTTCTGTATAATAATCCATTTGTGAACTTCCTGCTGTAGCGGAAGCCAAGTACATATATCCGTAGGTTCCAATGGGATCAGCTGCATCGCTTTGATCATTGCTATTTACATTTTGTTGCCAGGAATAATTTCCACTTAACTCCACATTTGGCCCTAACTGCAATGGAATACCTGTAGGAATAAAACCAAAAGAAAGATTTACAGATCCTCCCTTATACTTCGTCATGTTGGATGCCCTTACAGCACCAGAATGAGTAAAAATTCCATAGTTGCTTCCTACAAGACTTAAAGCGCCTATTCCGGAATTACGAACTTTTGTTATTCCCTCTTTTAAAGTATGCTTCTGCGAATTTTTGTCATCTTCCTGTTGCTTGTCTTTTAATAAGCTAAGTATTGCCATAGGATTTACTCTTGCTGAAAAACTTCCCTCTCCATCAGAAGTTGAATAACCCAATGAAACCAATCCTTTTGCAATAGAAAGATTTACTCCTTTAGAAATGCCGAACCCTTTGTAATTATTATAACGCAAAGAAGCATTTACACTGCCTCCCAAAAGATTTTTCAAATCTGCACTAAACGCCTCCACGCTAAGTGAACCTCCAAGACTAACAGTTCTGTTCGGTTTTGTTTTGCTCCAATAATTTACTGTCGACCCTTTAGAGTCATCCGGAAACCCTCTCTTTCCTCTGTTAATTGACCCCGGATTCAATGTCCAACCGTATCCAACCCAAGAAGCTTCTTCTTCAGGGGAAGTACCACTATGATAAGAAAGGGAAAGTGCATATCCACCACCATTCGCTCCGGGAATATTAAGCACAGGAAGATTATACATAAAATCTCCTGTAAACTCATTCACCATATTTGTTGTTGCAACCGGTTCAAAGCTTGAAAATTCGGGTGAAGCAGGACCGCTTGTTAATGCAAATGAAGCAGTAGGGAAAATAATTTCAGAAAGCATTAGAAGTCCTGTAGTGAACAATACTTTTCTGCCAATTTTATATTTCAATGTTTCTTTCATAGTATCAGTTGGCTTTATTAATTTCCTGTAAAGAGAGTTTGGGCGCATTAACAATATCTTCTTTTTTAAAAACAAAATGATTAACTCCTAAATCAAACATTTGACCATCATATATAAAATCAAGTTGAGAGCTGTTTGTAAAATTTTTATCCTTTTCATTGTTAGGGGCAAAAACAAAAATTAGGTTTCGTTTGCTATCTAACCCATATACATTTTCCATCGATGAAAGCACCGGCTTATACTCCATATCATCTAAAGTTAATTTTATATATTGCTCCATATCAAAGTTCATAGTTAACATGCGTTCGGCATATTCTTTATATTCTTGAACACCTTTATACATAATATCTCCACTATTTCCTGATTTCTCATCAGGCCCAATTGATAACACAAAAGTATAGGAGCCACTGTAATGACTGATAAGACTATCCGCTTTTTGACCGTTGGTATTTCCCCTATTCTCCAGGTAGGCAAGATAATCGGGAGTTAGGAGTTTTACCTTCATTAAAATACCATTAACACTTTTTTGTTTTACTAAACCATTTTCTTCTAAATTGATCCATTTAAGATACTCTTCTATATTTTTTATCTCTTGTGTGTTATCGCACGAAACAAATGAAATAAGAAGAACACTTAAACTCATTATTAATGGTCGTTTAATTCGTTTTAATTTCACCCGTATATGTTTTGTTTAGCTCTTCCAATACTTCATTTGTAATATCCATTTTTTCATCGCCATATAATATATTCCCGGAAGCGGTTGTTCCTAATATGATACTATAGCCTTTTCTTTTTCCATATTCTTCTACAAAGGCATTTACTTGATTAAGTACACCTTCGGTTATCTTGTCATCTTCTTCCTTTGCTTTTTGGTTTATCGCATTACTATAATCATATATGCTCTGTTCTTGCCTGACCAATGATCGTTGTCTTATTATATGTTCCTTTTCAGAAAGGTTAAGAGAATCATCCCGATACCGATTTATAGCTAATAAATAACCTCTTTGTAATGTATCGATATTTGCCTGCCATATCTCTGTTTTTTGCTTGTACTCCTTATGAGCTTCTTGCATTCCAGTATATCCATAGATAAGATCGGTGGAGCGGACGTACACTATTTTTTTCTTGTTGCTATTGAGAAGGAAATATGAACATATCGAGAGCGATATAACACCTATGACCAACGCTATGTAACTTACATTCTTAGTCATGAATGCTTGCTGGTTTTTAGGGGATTTTTTTTCATGAAGAGCCGTCTGACTTAAATAGTAAACTAAGATTGTCAGAATTCCTGTGCAATTATATTAAATTCTTTTCAATCAAAACAATATAATTTTGCCACAAATATTACACATGTAATATTTGTTGACATTTCGTACGAAATCGCATTTGTTATTTTCTATTATAGGAGGCATGCATAATTAAATGTTAATTATTAATTTTTGGAAACTGTATTTTAGATAATTAATTATTATAGATTTAAATAATAAACAAATGACAACTTTTCTTTTAAGACTGCAAAGAGAACTCAATGAAGAATCTGTTCAAATAGGCAATCTTATACATACTTTAGAAAAAGAGAAAAAGGCTGTTTCAGAACTTGGTTTGTCCTTAGAATTAATTAAGGAGGGTCAAATCCCGGATGAAATGTTGAAAGAATTTGCAGGGGCAATGGCTGATCTACACCATAAGGAAGTTTATGAGTCACTATTTGTTACATGCTCTTCATCTATAGAGGCATCCCTAGATGCAATATGTATTGCAATAAATTGGAGTCTGAAAACATCAATGAAATCTTATTCTAAATATAGCGAAGGGCAGGGAATTGAAAGGAGCAGAAATTATTTAAAAGAAGCATTGAATATTAATATATCCTTGATAACAATGTGGGCTGATTTGAAAGCAAATGATCAGATCAAAGGAATTCTTAAAATCAAAGATAATCTCAGGAAATTCCCCTTACTATCGGAAGAACAACCCGAATACCAATTTTTAAAATCCGAAAAGGGCATTGAGTTAATAGAGACAGACTATGCTTTTATTCAAGACCTACAGTATATAAAAAAATATCATGAAAAAGGAGTGGAATTTATAAATGAAATTTATCGGTTAGTTAGTGAAAAATTAAAATAATCAGTACTTTTTTTAAAACAGGAAATAAAAAAATATTAATGCCGGTTGATTTAAAAAAGCTGAAAACATCAGAAAGCGCTTCTCCTTCGGCAAAAAAGACCGATGGAAAAAATGGCCTGCGAGATTTTCTGAATAGTGACATACCATTTTTTAGTGCAAAACTAAGTGACAAAAAAAAGGAACACTTTTATTCTGAACTCTATATCCTCTTATCCTCAGGAGTGGACAGTAAACCGGCACTTGATATTATTTGTGAAGAAGAAAAAAACAAAAACCATCAACTTTTTTTTATTAAGATTAAAGATGCTGTGAGCAACGGAAAACACTTGGACGAGGCTATGGCAGCTACAGGACAGTTTTCCCCATATGAGATAACTAATATTGAAATTGGAAGACAGACGGGAAGATTAAACGATGTATTGGCTCACCTGGCTAAATATTTTGAAGGTAAAGAAAAATTAAGGCGACAACTTTTTCAGGCGCTTTCATATCCTGCATTTATTTTATTAACAGCGCTTGGCGTGATTATTTTTATGATGAAATATGTGATCCCGTCTTTTGCCGATCTCTTTGTAATGTTTAACGTGGAACTGCCTTATGTGACCCGTCTTCTGATGAAAACTTCAGAGTGGGTAGGTAGCTACTTGGGTATTTCTATTTTATTTATTACAGTGATAGTGTTGAGCCTCTACGCAATAAGAAAGAAAGAAGGATTCCGGAGATACTCTTCTAATTTTGTTCTCAGGATACCTGTTCTTGGTAAAATAATTAAAAAAGTGTATCATGCCCGCTTCTGCTATGCTATGCACCTACTGATAAGTTCGGAAGTCCACCAAATAACGGCCTTGGGCTTGGTGAAAAATATGATCAGTTTTTACCCGGTAGAGAAATCAATAGAGCATGCTACAAAAAAGATAATTAATGAAGGGGCTAAGCTGCATGAATGCTTATCACTTTATAAATTCTATGATAAGCGTCTAATATCGTTGATCCGCGTTGGCAACGAAACAAAACAGTTACATACAATTTTCGGAAAGCTTGCCAAAGAATATGAGCAGGAAGTGGAAAATCAAACAGCTTTTTTAAACTCTCTTATCGAACCAGCGCTCATCCTGCTCTTGGGAGCTATCGTCGGTTTTATCGTTGTAGCTATGTATCTTCCTATGCTTTCGTTAGGAAGTTCGTTAAATGTGTGAACAATAAAACAAGATAAGCCCGCTGCATATTCAGCAGCTGTTTCCTTACTTAGTGCTTTTACGCTGATAATTTTGTCGCATATCCGTTTTAAGAATATAAGCATTGAGCATACTTTTGATGCAGTGCACATCATCCTTGCGCAAAGATTGCACTCGAGTAAACATCCTTAACAATTCCTGGTCATTAATTTTCACCTTAACCCTTTCGCTTTCACCATAAATCAACTGATCAGTAGAAACCTTTAAGCTTTCGGCAAATTTTTTAATCACTTCTAAAGTAGGTTTTGTAATTTTTCTTTCATACCGAGAAATATGCGTACAATGCATCCCAACCAATTCCGCAAGCTCTGCCTGGGAAAAATTATTATTCATTCGGTATCGTTTCAAATTATCACCAAAAGAAGCCATATTATATAATTATTAGATACTTAAATGATGCAACAAAGTTAAGAGATATAATATTTGAAAGTGCAAATGAATTAAAAGGATGGATTAAATTCCATTATCCGGAAA
>CAZQIC010000100.1:0-12062 GCA_964593555.1 uncultured Bacteroidia bacterium
GGGTTCTCCGATTTTTAGTCAAATCTCTAAAAGTGAATTTTTAGAACCCACCTATTGTTTACGTGTCCCCCTCTTGGGAGGGGGCAGGGGGAGGCGGGAGCACCTACAAATTCACATCCATCCTTTTGTAAAATAGGCTCATTACGGTAATGAAGATTACGGATACTATTATTCCTATAATGGTAAATGTTCCCATATCATCAATCAAAATATAAATGCTTGTTCGTGAAAAAAATGCTACTGCATACAAATGTATTCCCCATCTTTTCATGTGCCATACTCCAATATAAGCTACGAAACCACAGGTGTTAATAATGCCAAATAGTGCGGGATACCAGTCTCCGAGGTTTTTTATAAAAGGAGAAAAAACCCAAAGGAAGGAAAACAACGATCCTATAAAGCCCATTATACAAACTATGGAAATTATTACCGGACGTTTTACTGCGTGCATATACTTAAATCCTAATTCGTAAATCTCAAATCGTAAATCATTTTGCTCTTATCGCTTCTACAGGATCCAATTGTGACGCACCGTAAGAAGGAATAAATCCCGAGATAATTCCAATAAGCGCTGAAATAGTTAATCCTAAAATGACATTCGATTTAGTAAGCGAAGCCTGCATTCCAAATGCACTCTCTACAAAAAAGGTTCCGAAGTAAATTATTATCAATCCTATTATACCACCTATCAGAGACAGAATAACAGACTCTGCTAAAAACTGGAACAGGATAAAATAATTTTTTGCTCCCAATGATTTTTGTATTCCAATTAATGATGTTCTTTCTTTTACAGATACAAACATAATATTGGCGATACCAAAACCTCCCACCAAAATGGAAAAACCTCCAATGATCCAACCTACTGTTCCTATCACATCAAATATCGAATCAAAACCCTTTGACAAAATACTTATTTCATTAAGGGCAAAGTTGTCATCTGCTAAGGGCTTTAGCTTTCGTATCGATCGCATTACACCAACCAATTCATCTTTCAACTGCTCGTTGCTAATGCCAGGTTTGGCGTTTATCAGAAGTGATGGTTCAAGAAATTCGCTATTAAGATCTACTACATTTCGTGCAAAATTAACAGGTATCAGCACCTGCGTGTCGATGTTCCCTCCCAATATGCTTTCGCCTTCTTTTTTAAAAACACCAATTACCATTATTTTTCTGCCAAACACTTTAATGTATTTTCCAACGGGGTCAATGGGGCCAAACAAGGCATTGGCAACGGCATCGCCAATGATGGTAATGCTTTTGCCGCTTGCCGATTCTGCTTCGGAAAAATATCGCCCATTAGCAATTTCAAAACTCTTTACTTTGTCATAGTCCTGTGAAACAGCCATTACTTCAACACCTTCAATGCTGTTATTTTCCTGCTGAACTGTTCTCCTGAGAGAAACCATGTAGGTAATAGCTTGCGCACTCTGGCATTGCCTCATAATATCATCCATCTCTTTGATGCTTGGATCCGGGCGATTAAGATATTTCCACCAGGCATAGTCACCACCGAATTCCCATGGCCACTTTTGAATAAATACGACATTATCCCCCAATGAAGTAATGCTGTCCCTTAAGTTTTTTTCCAATGCATCCAATACCGTAAATACGGATATAATAGCAAAAATACCAATGGTAATTCCCAATAACGACAGTATACTGCGAAGCTTATTTACCACTAAGGCATTAATGGCAAACAGGATACTTTCTTTGAGTAGTCTTAGAAACAGCATAGAATTTTTCTATTGGCAAAGATACGATAAGCGTCAGTAAAATTTGACTCAGTGACGCACTTTTCAACAAACAATTAAGTTATCAACAATAGGCAAATTAAGACGTATAATCTTGTTTGTCGCCCTCAAAAATTAATAATTTTGTTAGCTATACAAATCGCCTGTGAGTGAAGTAAAAAAGATCAAAAGTGCCCTTATCTCTGTCTTTTATAAAGACAATCTTGATACTATTGTAAAAAAATTAAATGCTCTCGGTGTTACAATATACAGCACAGGCGGTACGCAGGAATTCATTGAGAAATTAGGTGTAAAAGTTATTCCTGTTGAGGAGCTTACTTCGTACCCTTCTATCTTGGGGGGCAGGGTAAAAACGCTTCACCCAAAAGTTTTCGGCGGCATTTTAGGAAGACGTGAATTGGACAGCGATGTAATGCAGTTGGAGGAATATAAAATTCCTGAGATAGATCTCGTGATCGTTGATCTGTATCCCTTCGAAGAAACTGTTGCATCCGGTGCTGCTGAACAAGCTATCATTGAAAAAATTGATATCGGAGGAATATCCCTTATCCGTGCTGCAGCGAAAAATTTTAAAGATGTGGTGATCATTTCTTCCAGGGAGCAATATTCTTCTTTTAATGAATTGCTAGAGTCAAAAAATGGAAGTACCTCGCTTGACGACCGTAGACTATTGGCACGTGAGGCTTTCAACATGTCCTCACATTACGATTCAGCTATTTATAATTATTTCTCAGGAGATGCAGACTCGGCACTTAAGGTGAGTGTTACTAAAAGCAATACGCTTCGTTACGGCGAAAATCCTCATCAGAAAGGAATTTTCTTTGGCGATCTTGATAAACTGTTTACCAAACTTAACGGTAAGGAATTATCTTACAACAACCTGCTTGATGTGGATGCAGCCGTTAATCTTATTGATGATTTTACAGACACTACCTTTGCGATACTTAAACATAACAATGCATGCGGGTTGGCTTCACGTCCAGTATTACTCGATGCATGGAACGGTGCCTTGGCAGCTGATCCGGTTTCCGCGTTTGGCGGGGTGCTCATTACTAATACTAAATTGGATGTTGCAACAGCGAATGAGCTCCATAAATTATTTTTCGAAGTTATCATTGCACCTTCGTACGAGCCTGCTGCTATTGAGGTGTTAAAGCAAAAGGCGAATCGTATCATATTGGTGCGTAACAATGTTAAATTGCCGGTTAAAACTTTCAGGACATTACTGAACGGCGTTGTACAACAGGATAAGGACAGTAGAGTGGAAGTATTGGCCGATCTTAAAACCGTTACAAAAGTTGATCCAACAGCAAAGGAAAAAGAAGATTTGTTATTCGCGAATAAATTAGTGAAGCATACAAAATCGAACACCATTATATTGGCAAAAAACAAACAGCTTCTGGCAAGTGGTGTAGGGCAAACATCAAGAGTAGATGCCCTGAAACAGGCTATTGTAAAGGCAAAGAGTTTTAACTTTGATTTGAACGGTTCGGTAATGGCATCGGATGCTTTTTTCCCTTTTCCGGATTGTGTGGAGATAGCGGGTAACGAAGGAATAAAAGCAGTCATACAGCCCGGGGGATCAATAAAAGATAAAGATTCAATTGAGTATTGCGATGCACATGCAATGGCAATGGTATTTACAGGAACAAGACATTTTAAACATTAATTTTATAAATTTCCTAAACGGAACTAAATGGGAATATTCAACTTTTTAACTCAGGAAATTGCAATTGACCTTGGAACGGCCAATACACTTATCATTCACAATGATAAAGTAGTGGTTGACGAACCTTCTATTGTAGCTATCGACCGTATGTCGGGCAAAGTTATTGCTGTTGGCCGTCAGGCGCAGCAAATGCATGGTAAGGTTCACGAAGGTATTAAGACAATCCGTCCTTTGAAGGATGGTGTGATCGCGGATTTCCATGCTGCTGAAGAAATGATCCGAGGAATGATCAAGATGATCAATCCGGGTCGCAGACTTTTTACCCCGTCCCTTAAAATGGTTATTTGTATTCCTTCTGGTATTACAGAGGTGGAAAAGCGCGCCGTACGTGACTCCGCGGAACATGCCGGTGGTAAAGAGGTGTATTTAATACATGAACCAATGGCTGCTGCTATTGGTATTGGTATTGATGTGGAAGAGCCAATGGGCAATATGATCATTGATATTGGCGGTGGTACCAGCGAGATCGCCGTTATTGCCTTGGGAGGTATAGTTTGTGATAAGTCTATCCGTGTTGCGGGTGATGAGTTTACAAGTGATATTGAGGAGTATATGCGCAGGCAGCACAATATATTGGTTGGTGAACGTACAGCAGAAAGAATTAAGTGGGAAGTAGGGGCCGCTATGACTGAGATAGAGAATCCTCCACCTGATTATGCAGTGCACGGAAGGGATTTAATGACGGGTATTCCAAAGGAAATTTATGTTTCTTATGTAGAGATCGCGCATGCATTGGATAAGTCAATTTCAAAAGTAGAGGAAGCTATTCTGAATGCCCTGGAGATGACGCCACCAGAGCTTTCCGCGGATATTTACCGTACAGGTATTTACCTGGCGGGCGGTGGTTCATTGCTTCGCGGCCTTGATAAGAGAATATCACTTAAGACAAAGCTGCCAGTTCACGTTGCTGAGGATCCGCTTCGTGCTGTTGCAAGGGGAACAGGAATTGCACTTAAGAATGTTGATAAATTCCCTTTCTTGATCAGGTAATCATTCGAATTTTTCTTCATTTTGTAAGCATACTTCAGTTACCCTGGGATGCGCAATCTTTTTTTGTTTGTTTGGAAACATAATTTCTTTTTTCTCTTCTTCCTGCTTGAAACAATTTCTGTTTATTTTTTAGTGAGTCATAATTATTTTCAGCGCGCAACTTTTATCAGTTCAGCGAATAACGTTTCTGGTTCAATTAACGAAGCATCCTCCAACATAACCGATTATTTTAATTTAAGAGATGCGAACAAGGCGCTTGCTGCGGAAAATGCACGTTTACATTCTTACAACAAAGCGGCATTCGATTCGTATACAAAATCATCTGTATTTGTTAACGATACTATTTACAGGCAGAAATATCAGTACCGCAGCGCGAAGGTGGTGAGCAACAGCGTAAGCAATCAAAAAAATTATATTACACTAAATATTGGTTCAAAACAAGGTGTGAAAAAAAATATGGCAGTTATCTGTCCGCAGGGTGTAGTGGGCATTGTGGAAGAGGTGAGTGATAATTTTAGTGCAGTAATGTCAATGTTACACAGGGATACAAAAATAAGTTCTAAAGTTAAAAAAGATGGATCGTTTGGACCGCTGTTTTGGGAAGGCGGTGATCCAAGATATGTTACACTCACAGATATTCCTACTCATGTGAAGCTGGTGAAAGGAGCAAAGGGGGATACAATTGTAACCAGCGCATATTCTACAATTTTCCCGGAGGGTATAATGATTGGAACTGTAGAGGAAACTGTTGTTAAGTCAGGTGAATATTTTCAAACGATCAAAGTCAAGCTGTCAACACCATTTAAGAGCCTGAACCATGTTTATGTAATTGAAAATATTTTAAAAGATGAACAGGAAATATTAGAGAATACTGTCAAGAAAAATGATCAGTGATATATTAAAAAATATTTTAAGGTTTGTTGTACTTGTACTGGTGCAGGTGCTTGTGGTCAGGAATATGGACCTGGGAAGATATTTTGTCCCTTTCATTTATGTGATGTTCATTGTTATGCTCCCGTTTGAAACTCCTAACTGGATGCTGCTCCTGTTATCTTTTTTTATGGGAATAGTCATTGACATGTTCTATGGAACTTTAGGAATGCATGCTGCAGCGTGTGTCTTTGTCGGCTTTTGCCGCCCTGGTATTTTAAAACTTTTTTCACCCAGAGACGGATACGAGTTCGGTGTTCAACCAACAATTCAATACCTGGGGGTTCCTTGGTTTTTATCTTATGCTGCAATTTTAACCGTGCTTCATCATTTGGTTTTGTTTTATGTAGAGGTATTCAGGTTGAATGATTTTTTTATCACTTTTTTAAGGGTGATCTGTAGTTCCCTTGTTACTCTTCTGCTAATTGTTATCAGCCAATTCCTTTTCTACAGAAACAAACAGCAGCAATAGAATATGTATATTAAAAAAATAAAAAATAGAGTACCTCGTTTTTCTGATTGGATAAAAAATAGTTTCAAATGAAACAATTCGCCGATAGAAAATATATTTTTATTGGTCTCGTTGTAATTGTCAGTTTCCTATATGTTGTCAGACTTTTTTACATTCAAATCATAGAGGATAAGTACCAACTAGATGCAAAGAACCAGGCATTTCGATTTCCGACAGATTATCCCATTAGAGGATATATCTACGATCGCAAGGGGAAGTTATTAGTATACAATGAAGCTGCTTATGATTTAATGGTTACACCCAAGCAGGTTACAAAGGAACTTGATACCAATGATCTTTGCGGTTTACTGGGAATAAGCAAAGAGATGTTTTTAAAAAAAATTGAAAAAGCTCGCCAGGCGCCAAACTCTCCTCGTAAACCTTCCATTTTTGAGAAACAGATTTCGGCAAAAACATATGCTGCGCTTCAGGAAAAACTATATAAGTTTCACGGATTTTTTGTTCAATCGCGTACGTTACGTAAATATCCTCAGAATACCGCGGCACACTTATTAGGATACATTGGGGAGGTAAATAAAAATATAACCGATAAAGATCCATACTATAAAGATGGGGATTACATTGGTATAAGTGGTATAGAGAAGGCCTACGAAAAAGAATTACGGGGCATAAAAGGGAAAAAGGTAATCATGGTTGATGTGCATAACCGTGAAAAGGGAAGTTTTGAAAATGGCAAGTATGATACATTGGCGATTTCAGGGCAAAACTTAACTTCATCGCTCGATGCAGAGATGCAGCTCTATGGTGAGCAATTGATGCAAAATAAAATTGGTGGCATCTGTGCAATAGATCCTTCAACGGGAGAAGTATTAGCATTGGTTACAAGCCCAAGCTACGATCCGAATTTATTGGTAGGTCGTTCGCGCTCTACCAATTACTCTCTCTTGGCAAGAGATACCATTGGTGTTCCGCTTTTTAACAGGGCTCTTATGGCTTATTATCCGCCAGGTTCAACCTTCAAACTCATCAACGCACTTATTGGACAACAGGAAGGAATCCTTTTTCCGGAAACACGTTATCCATGTGCAAGAGGTTATCCGGTAATGGGCGGGCGCCCTGCATGCCATGCGCATTCTTCACCGTTGGATCTGATGGGATCTGTACAACATTCTTGTAATTCGTATTATGCTTTTACATTCAGAAGCATAATTGACAATAAAAAATATAGAACCACAGAAGAAGGATATAAAGCATGGAGAGAGTATGTGCTTTCATTTGGCGTCGGAAAAAAAATAAATTCTGATCTGCCACAGGAATTAAAGGGCTTTGTCCCAACGGTAGAATATTACGATAAATACTTTGGTAAAAACCAATGGAAATCTTCAACAATTGTTTCCTTGTCAATTGGTCAGGGTGAATTAGGCGTAACGCCGCTTCAAATGGCAAATATAATGGCGACCATTGCTAATAGAGGTTACTACTATATTCCTCATGTAATTCGATATGTGGGGGATAAAAAATATATTAAACCTGAATTCACGAAGAAGAATTATACTAAAATTGATCCCAAATACTTCGATGTGATCATTGATGGTATGGAACAGGTAGTACAAGCAGGAACGGGTCGTATAGCTAAGCTCGACAGTATAAGTGTTTGCGGGAAAACGGGAACAGCTGAAAATCCTCATGGAAAAGATCACTCGGTGTTTGTGGCATTTGCTCCAAAAGAAAATCCAAAAATTGCGATAGCGGTGTTAGTGGAGAATGCCGGATTTGGTGCTGCATGGGCAGCTCCTATTGCTTCATTAATGATAGAAAAATATTTAACGGGAAAAATAACCCGTGCCGAGTTAGAAAAAAGAATGTTTGAAGGCAACCTGATAAAAGACAAAGATAAAGTTGAGGAAAAAAAGCGATAGCATATTTTACAATATCGACTGGATAATTGTGGGCATTTATATCCTGATGATCATTTTGGGCTGGGGGAATATTTATGCTGCAGTTTATAATGAAGACCATCCGAGTATACTCGATTTTAGTCAGAAGTACGGAAAGCAGATGATGTTTGTTGGAGGCGCATTTTTAATTGCCATCATCATTTTGATAATTGATGAGTCGTTTTATACCACATTTGCCTGGGGTATTTATGGTATAGCAATTCTTACGTTGATATCGGTATTGTTTCTCGGTACAGAAATATCGGGAAGCAAATCATGGTTCAGGTTTGGATCCTTTGGGGTACAGCCCGCGGAATTTGCTAAGTTCGCCACTTGCCTTGCTTTGTCTAAGTTTATCAGCAACACCAATATTAAACTCCGTGATCAGCGGACAAAAGTGATTGCGGCAGCCATTATTTTAATACCGGCAGTGATCATAGTTGCTCAAAAAGAAACCGGTGGTGCGCTTGTGTTATTGTCTTTTGTTTTTGTTTTATTCAGAGAAGGATTACCGGTATATTATTTATTGTTTGCCATATCACTTTTATGTACTTTTTTTATCTCTCTTGTTTACGATTCTACGGTATTATTGATTGTGGCTATTTCCATAGCCGTCCTTGTTTTTTTTATTTCAAAAAAATCAGGGAAAAACCTTCTTTATATTATTCTTGGATTATCGCTTGCCATAGGGATAATATTTGGTGCAAAGGAAGGATTTGAACATTTTCCGAAACATCAGAAAAAAAGAGTTAATGTTTTTTTGGGTATTGAAACGGATAAAAAGGATAAAGCGTGGAATGAAACACAATCGCTTATTGCCATTGGTTCGGGAGGTTTTTGGGGAAAGGGTTACCTGCAGGGGACACAAACCAAATATGATTTTGTTCCTGAACAGGAAACCGATTTTATTTTTTGTACAGTAGGAGAGGAGTGGGGCTTTGTTGGAAGTTTATTTGTTATTGTATTATTCGCGACGCTCATTATAAGGCTTGTATTGATGGCCGAGCGGCAGCGGTCACCATTTAGTCGGATATATGGCTATGGTGTTGCTTCGGTTTTTTTATTTCACATGATGGTGAATATTGGGATGACAATTGGACTTGTTCCTGTTATTGGGATACCATTGCCTTTCTTCAGTTATGGGGGCTCATCTTTATGGGCATTTACAATTCTTCTTTTTATTTTCCTGAAGCTGGATTCACGCAGGCTTCAGATACTTGCGTAGACGTAGGTTTAAAGTTTAAAGACTGCTTCAGCTTGTTGTAACAAAGGCACTGTTAGTGGTCGGCGTAAAATTTTTCTGTAATCAGAGTGTCCTGTCGTTTAAGTCAGTCGATTTTCCTAAAATATGTTCCGAGATCTTTATTGATGATTATTCTTGGTTTTTCAAACAATGGTTGATAAATAGATGTCTCATATCCAGCTCCTCCGAATTGATAACTGTAATTTATTTTAAGTTCTGTTCCAGTTAGAGTGTAGTTTAACTCATATGTTCCCATGCCCCATGTGTCGCTGATAAATTTACCGTTGTCATAAAGTATTAAGGTGTCACCAAAATTGGGTCCGTCAGCCAAACCACTCTTGTCGTTACTAATATAGGTTCCTGTAATAGTTGTTCTTAAAAAGAAATTCTTAGTAATATATATCGAAAGGAGAATTATGAAAACCGTAATTATTATTTTAGTCCGTCTTGTCATTAAATATTTTGAGTGTTGGTCTATAGATTTCTCTGTCGCTTATCTCGAACTGGTATTCGAAAAAAATATCAATAGCAAATCTAAAACTTGCTATTCCATATTTATAAAAATGTAAATCGTAATTAAAACCCTGAAGCCCTAACACGAGACCCAGAACTCAGAACTCGAAACCGAAGATATTAAAACATTTTCGCCACTCTATTCTCTATGTTCGCATTTTCTTTTAATGCTTCAAACACATCTGTGTCAACTGTTCCGGTATAACTACCAATAAGTTTATTTTTAGAAGCAGTATAATCTGTGATAGCAGGTGCTTCAATAACTTCCTTCACCTTTACAAGAAATACTCCGCTGCGTCCTTTTAGTGGTTTGGAAATTTCATTTGCTTTAAGTGTTGTAGTTGTACCTATCAATTCATTTTCTCTTCCAAGGCCAGGAATAGTATTCATTCCGAAAGTAAGATCATCTATATCAAGAACCTGCTCGTTTACTTTAATGGCGATGTTTTCGAAATTAGTTTCTGTTGCCATTACCTTGTCAAACTCTGCAATAAATTGTTCAGCTTTTTTCTCAATTCTAACTGAGGCCTCTATTTTTTCTTTTACCAATTCAAAAGGTGCGATCCCTTTTTCTCTTACTTCAACAAGATGAGCGACAACATATTTAGTATTGTTAAAATTGAAGGCCTGGGATACCGCGCCGGATTCTGATTCATATGTCCACCTGATCAGTTCGCTTGGTGATTCAAGTCCGGATATTGTTTTATCGTCTTCTTTTAAATTATCGGCAACACGTTTTGTTAAGCCGCTTTCTTCGGCACCTTTATCAAACAGTTCGCTGCTTCCGTATTTGCCTGCAAATTGACTTGCTTTTTGGTAATACGATTGAGAAGTTTTTGTGCCGGGCAATATTGTTCTGTCGATTGTTGCGACTTGCACTTTCTTTTTCTCCTTTGTTTTTCCTGTTATTTCAATTAAGTGAATACCGAATTGAGATTCTACAACTGGCATTTCTCCCACTTTACCTTTAAAACAGGCATCATTAAAAGAAGGAACCATTTGGCCTTCCATGAACCAGCCCAAATCCCCGCCTTTTTCAGCAGATCCTTTGTCGACAGAATATTTTTTTGCCAGCTCTTCAAAGTTTTTAGGTGTCAACACTCTTTTAATACTATCGGCTTTTACCCTGGCTCTTAATGTATCGTTGTTCTCGAACGCAATGAGAATGTGACGGGCCTTTACAGAATCAGGCGCTACCTTAACAGATATAAGTTTAGATATTTTGTATTGGTTGTTTTCAATATACGGCCCATATACAAAACCTTTTTCTGAAGAGAACATAAGTGAATCCATATCAGTCGGCTGCAACGAGCCCTTTGGTTGGAATTGCATATTGAATAATCTGGAATCGGATTCGTGAACAACAAAAAGCGAATCGTCTTTTACATCCTTGGTCTTAAATTCTTCTTTCATAGAAACCAGGTCTTCGCGTATAGCGATAGTGTCTTCTGCAGAAGGGATTGCGTCAAAGACCACGTAGTCTATTTTCCTGGTGGTCTCTTTTATTTTGTATTCGCTTTTATGATCGTTGTAATATTTTTTCAGATCAGCATCAGTAAGTGTTATCGTACTGTCGGCTACATAACTATAACGCTTAACAATATAATTCGCTTTTAATTTTCTGCTCGAGTTAACGTAATCTCTTTTTGCCTCACTCGCAGTAATATAAATCCCTTTCTTGATAAGGTTGTTGTATTTTTCATTTACTCTTGCTTCCCTGATAGCTCCTTCAAGCATTACCCAACTTCCTTCTTGTTCAGGTCCCATTTGCTGTGCATACTCATTCACTTTTGCAGTATTAAGTGTTCCAAAAGGAGTAGTATAAGGTTCAAATATTTTGCCTGTTTGTCTGTCAGTAAAATATTGAATAATATACGGATGTGGATTTGCACCCATCATCAGATCGTATAGTTCATCATCAGAAACGCTAATGCCGAGTTTTGAATATTCTCTCTTCATTACTTTTTCATTCACAATATCATCCCATGTTTGTTTAACCAACATGTCCTTAACTTCCTGAGGAACTGTTTTCTCCTCGCTGTTCTTTTTATGTCTTTCAATAGCTTGATCAAGCCTTAATGAAAATTCATCATAAGAAATTTTCTTTCCTGAAATTGTTCCAACAGAATTATCGCGGGCATTAAATATGCTTGTTCCACTGAAAAGATCTCCAAGAATAAAGGCAAACAAAGCAACCCCCACAATTGCAACAAGTAAACCGGCTCTGTTTCTAATTTTTGATAAAGTACTCATATTGTAATGTATTTGTTAATTAGGGAGGCAAACCTACATGATTTTTTTCAAAAATGCATAAAAACTAACCAAAAAATCAGGGTGTTCTTTATAGCCAAAAGGTGAAAAAGTCATCCTGAAAAATAATAGAACATACGATCAATTTTTAAATTATTTCTAAAAGGTTAATTTTAAAATATAACTTATTGTTTTTCAGATGGTTGTGAATTTTTTTCCAGGTTTTTTCTTTGCTTTCTGCGTACAA
>CAZQIC010000100.1:12072-18220 GCA_964593555.1 uncultured Bacteroidia bacterium
ACAAAAAACATAATTGCAGCAGCGGCGCTGAAAAACAGGAAGTAAATTGCATTTTGTCGATCGCCGTTTACGAGTGAGTAAAGGCACAGAAGCATGGCGATAAAACCTATTACAAGCCAAACTGTTTCAAGAATTTTTAACATTTTATTCATCGTCGTGGAGGCTAATTGTTCCTTTAATATTTTTTATTCTGTACTTGGTAAATTCCTGGTTACTTTCCAGTCCGTCACCAAAAAGTATTTCATCTTTGGTGGTGATCTTAACAAATTCTTCGGTATAAATCCTGTCCTTTTGTTCATCCCAAATCAAGTGTTCTGTATTTAATGTTTCTCCTTTTTCATTTGTAACAACAACATTTTGTTTAGCCTCCATCACCTTTTCATTCTCTCGTCGGATGGCATATTTAGATTGTAGCTTCGACGTAACATTCATATCCTTATCATAAAACTCCACAGTTACACCAAGTGGGAATTCTATGTAGGGTTTTTTTCCTGTATAGTGATCCACCTGCGGACTGATTAACTTCATTTTTATTCTTGCAGAATCGCTGTAAATGATCTCCACATCTTTCCCTGATTTTGCAGGCAGCTGACTTTTAGAAGTGATAAGGTTTATAGTAGCAATATCATTTTCGCAGGCCGAAAAAAAAACAATCGCTAAAAAGCTAAGGGAAGTTAGAAAATATTTTTTTTGCGGAGAGAAAAACACCAATTTCGTTAATCGAATTTAGGTTTATTGAACCATTTATCATTCATGGTAAATCCAAGAACTACTTTGGCAAAACGTTCCTGGATTAATCCATTTTCAGTTGTGCCTCTTTGCCCCAACTCAACTCCAACTGAAAAAACAGATGATTGTGCCGATTGTCTTGACTTACCCACCGGGAACCCTGCTCCAAGAGTGAATGCTGTTTCGTTGATTTTAGTATTGCTGATTACAATAGGTGTTTGAGCGTACCTCACACCGGCATGATACGCTACTTTTTTTAAATAAGCATCCCCTTTTGGATCGGGCACATATCTTGCGCCTGTTGAAATACTCATAGTATTTTTCAATTTTGCATTCTCACCAAAGAAGGAATATTGACTCCAGTTTTGGGAAGAATAGTCTGCGGTGATCAACCATTTATCTCCTTTCCGGAAACTTATGCCATAAGTAAGCTTCAAGGGTAAAACAATTTGACCATTGATTCCAGATGTGTTTTCTAATGTGTCTTTTATTTTTTCTCCATTGATAAATCCGGCATTGGTTTCATAGGTATAAGAAACAACATCATTCGTTGCAGATATATTTGTTTGAGTTGACGCTGTGGCTCCGATTATTAAAGTAACCTTATCTTTTAATACTCTGCCTTGTAATGTGTCGAATGATAGAACGTATTGCAAACCGTAATTTAATGACAAATCATTAATACGCGTTGTCTTAACACTCTTGAAATTATATGAATTACTGGTATCAGGCAAAATAACATATCGCGAATTTACCAGGTTACCGAAAAGGTAACTTGCATTAAAGCCTGCATATAAATTTTTTACCTTAAATCCATTTCCCCAGTAAAGCTGATTTATTCCTCCGTAACCCTCGTACAAATAATCAATTTGTCCAACTCCGTCACGTTCTTCTTTGTCAGTGATTTTATATCCAACATTGCTAAAAGGTTTAAAACCTACCGAGCTGCCCCACCATTTATTAATCGGAACCAAGAATGATAAATAATTTACTGATGTGTTGTTTACAATGGCAGATTTGTTTTTATCAGAAAGCTTTGTTGTGTTGCTTATAACGCCTGCATCAAAAATTGTAAAGGGTGAATTTACATATGATGCTGGATTGGTAGAATTAATAAAGAATGGACCGCTATTGGTGTTTTGAATTGCTACTCCCGCGCCGCCCATGAAAAAATTCTGTGCAGTACCCATGGAGCTTAATTCACCAAAACCATAACGTGAGTAGGGTGAACTGGTTGAGCTTTGAGCAAAAACTGAGCTAAAATTAATTGCAAGAGTAAGAAGCGCAGCGGCAATTAATTTATTAGACTTTTCTAATACTAAACTCATATATTATTTACTCGTATTAAATTCAATTATGCTGTTAAGTCCTTTTAATAATAAAAATGGGTCAGCAAAGATGCTGCTTTTTAACCTTTTGGCAAAATAAACATGGTTGCCGCCGGTAATAACGATTTTAATTGCGGGATATTGCAAATAATATTCTTCTATTACCCCTTTAACTTCCTGAATGGCTCCGTTCATTACTCCCGAAAGTATAGATCGCTGCGTATCATTACCTATCAATGTATCAAAGTTGTAATCAGCAGTTATCTCTGGAAGCTTATGTGTAAAATTTTTGAGTGCCTTAAACCTCATATCAATTCCGGGTGAAATACCGCCGCCATGATACTCTCCGCTTTTATTCACAAAATTATATTTGATGCAGGTGCCTGTATCTATAATAAGAGTATCAGTATTTGGGAATTGAGCCTGCGCGCCAATGGCGGCAGCTAATCTGTCGCTTCCCAATGTGTTTTGGGTTTGGTAAAGATTTTTAATTGGGACAGGAGTTTTGGCTGTAAATTCAATATACTTGGTACTCTGCTTTAGTTTTTCTTCGATTTCTTGCTCTTGTCCTGCAACGGAGCAAATGATGCTGTTCTCAATAGGAAATTTGTTTAAAAGTTCTTCTAACTTGAGACCCTCAGCGTATCCACTGTCGAGAATAGAAGACCCATTAAAAACCCCATATTTGGTTTTAGTATTTCCTATGTCAATAACGAGGTTCATTGCTTTTTGTAGAATTCGAAGTTACAAAAATGCAGTGGCCTAAAAACGGTTATTTTTTTTAAAAAAATTATTCATTACATTTGCGCCCTTATAATGGTTAGGTGCGGTAGCTCAGTCGGTAGAGCAAAGGATTGAAAATCCTTGTGTCGGGGGTTCGATTCCCTCCCGCACCACTCGGAGGGAAGAAACTGAAAGTTCAGTTTTCTTCCCTCCTTTTTTTTGTCCTAATCCCTTGTCAGTCTTGCAAAGTAGCTCAACTGCTTTGTTCAATTTTGTGGTTCGATACTCATTATCCTTAAAATACAACTTTTCAGGAAAGACCGAACCAATTATTTTTTGTTTAACCTCCGTATTCTTTGTATCGTAGTATTTATCAAGGTTTAAGAGCAAATCAAGACACTCGTCTATTTTGGTATCGTAGTTTTCGATTCCTTGACGGATTTGCATTTCTTCTCTATTCATTTTTTCCAATTCCTCTTCAATTTCAATTTTCATTGCCTTATAATCTCCTGCTGAAAATTCGCCATCTAACATCATATCCTTTGCGTTCTTTAAACGCATTTTTAATTTAGCAATACTGCTTGTAATCTTTTCTGCTTCCTTCTTACCAGTATTATTGCAGTTTTTTAAGTTCCCTTTTAATATTTCGGCAAATAATTCCATGTACTTCGGACTGTTATTGTATTCTTTTAAATGGTCAATAAAATCGCTATTCATATCCAAAGCCTTTTGCCTTTCCTTGCAACCACCGCTACAATGGTAATAAAAGAATTTGCCACCTGCTCTGCCTTTTGAAGCAGATGCGGTTAGATTTCTGTTGCATTGGGGACAAGTTAAATATCCTCGTAATGGAAACTCATCTCTAATCGTTTGAAATTTATTAGGCATTTTCTTTTTTCTGCCTTCTAAAATATCTTGAACAGCATAGAAAGTTGCCTCATCAACTATTGCTTCATGTATTCCATCTGTCCAATACTCAGGTTCGTCTTTATAAGCAGGAACTAATACTTTACCTATATATCCTTTGTTCCTTAAAAGCATCCAAAATGAATTTCTTTCGCATTTTAAACCCTGCTTATATAGCTTCTTTCTTAACTCCTCAATGTTGTGCATACCTTCAGCAAACTCTTTAAACGCAAGTCTAACCAGTTTCTCTTGTGTACCACCTTCGGGTGCAATTATTGGGCGATTATTTTCATCTCTTGTATTTTTATATCCCCTTAAACAAGCACCTAACCAACGCCCTTCCTTTTTTCCTCTGCGTATGCCGTGAAAAATATTCAAAGCTCTACGGTCATTATCTACTTCGGGTGCTGCAAGATAAATCGCCAACATAATTTTGCTTTCAGGAATTTCAAAATCTAATGGCTGTTCAATAGATTGAGGTTCTACTCCCATTTTTTTTAAATCACGAATTGTGATATATGCTTCTGCAACATTTCGAGAAAATCTATCCCATTTTAAGAATAGGATATTATCAACATATCCGCTATTCTTTTTAATGAATTGCATTATGTTGAGCCATTGAGGGCGGTTGAATGTTTTACCACTTTCGTCATCGTGATAAAATCCGACTATTTCGATACCATTGTTTTCGCAATACTTGTCGAGCTTATCTTTTTGGTCTGAGGGCCTGTATCCGTTGTTTTGTTCATCAGTTGATACACGAGTGTAAATGATAGCTCTCCTTTTCATTGTATTGCGTTTTAAGGTTTTCCTTTGTTTTTTGTTTCTGTTATTTCGGCATCAGTTGAAATTTGGTTTGCATTTTTATCAATTGCATCTATTGCAATTTCTGCTAAATGATAAAACCAGTTTCGTATTAAAATAATTTCTTCATCAGTATGCTGTAAACCATTTTTGACGAGTAGTCTTCTACACTCATTCAATGATAGCTTGCTATTTTCAGCAGTCCCACTCATTTTTAAATGACTGCTGAAATGGAATTGTTAATCTGAAAAAAGAACGATTTTAATGCTTCGCTAATATCTGCCGAACACAATGCAAATATAATGATAATCAACAAGTTACGAAACAAAAGAGCAAAAATATTATCAAAACATAACTGATTGGGAATCAGAATTTGTGTTGATTTTTGGAAGTAATTTTTTAATAATTTGCTCATCGGAGAGCAAATATGAGTTAGGTATTAAAAACGATTTTTATAGAGCTTGAAATTGCTTGAAATCAACTGTTAAAAATTGAAAATCGTGTAAAAAAATTGAATTATCCAAATAATCACTACATTTGTTTTTGCTTATTGTCTTTTATGCGCAAAATTAAATCATATATTTCAATGCTTTTTCTTGCATTGCTTCTCTTCCCGATGGTGGAGAAAGCTGTGCATGATTTAAGTCATTTGAATGATAAGCATTGCGGAATAAAGGAAACACATTTTTGCGAAGTAGAACACAGTTGTAAAATTTGCGACTATCATTTTGCTTCACCTTCAACTCTTCCCAAAGACCAATCTCAAGTTAAAATATTTTTACAGACTTTTGATTACGCTATACCAATATTTGCATCTAATACAACAACATCTCCTAAATACACTTTTTCTCTAAGGGGTCCCCCTGTTTGCTGATTCTTTTATTTTCTGTATCAATAATTTGACTGTGTTAGCTATTGGCTGACCCAATCAAATCTTTGCGTACAGATAAATTATCGTGCATCATAGCTTGACTATGACACATATTTATTAATCAGCATTTATTTCTCGCAATGAAAAAATTACCCGTAACCGTTTTAAGCGGTTTTCTTGGGGCAGGTAAAACTACCCTGCTTAACCATGTATTGCACAATAAGCAAAATTTAAAAGTAGCTGTTATTGTTAATGACATGAGCGAAGTTAATATTGACGCTCAATTAGTAAAAAATGAAAACACACTATCTCGTACCGATGAAAAATTAGTAGAGATGAGTAATGGATGTATCTGTTGCACACTCCGTGAAGATTTAATGATAGAAGTTGAAAAGTTAGCAAAAGAAGGACGATTTGATTACTTGCTAATAGAATCAACCGGGATTTCTGAACCTTTACCCGTTGCTCAAACTTTCAGCTTTGTAGATGATGAAAAAGGAATTGACCTATCAAAATTTTCTTCATTAGATACAATGGTAACGGTTGTTGATTGTTTTAATTTTTTCAAAAATTTTTCTACTACTGAAAATATACAAGATAGAAATTTACACAATGACGACCCTAACGATTACAGAAACATAGTAAATCTGCTTACCGACCAAATCGAATTTGCCAATGTTATTATTCTTAACAAAACAGATTTAGTATCAAAGGCTACGGTTAAAGAATTAAAAGCAATAATCCGAAAACTAAATGGCGATGCAAAAATAATTGATTCCTCTTTTGG